>JANORP010000127.1:0-45084 GCA_031415375.1 Bacteroidota bacterium
CGTATTTTGCCTTTTCCTCTGGCGACATTTTTTGATAGTCCAGCACTTCGCTTGCTTTCACAAGCCCCTTGGCATCAAAGCCTTCCTGCACTTCGCCGTTTTTAAAGAAGTAAATCCATTGGTCCAGTCCGTCGGTGATAATACCCTTGAAAAATTCGGCACGAATGAGGTAGTAGGTCGGGAAAATTTCAGCCACCCTTTCCAGGTGAAATTCTCCTTTTTGCCGCTCAGAAAGCTGAAGCACGTCGTGCTGATGCAGACCTACAAAATTTGTCTGCCCGACATAGACATAATCAATCCCTTGCCCGAGTTCGAAATAGACAATGCTTACGCTAATGATGCGCTCGATTTTGCCGTAGGCATCACTTTTGTGAATGTATTCTGTCGTAGCCTTGCTTGTGCCATACAGGAGCCGCTGGAGAAAATCAATTTCAAACTCGTTCTGGATTTCCACGATCATGAGCTCCTGTTTGGAGGTTCTGACCATCACATCCACACGATTGAACTTGTCGTCCTTGCTTTTTTGGTTGCCTTCGCTTTCCAATAAGGCAATGACTTCGACATCTTCTTTGAGCAATTCGGAAAGAAACCCCGCCAATATTTCAAAATCCGCCTTGTCACGAAGCATGAACTTCATGAACCAATCGAACCGTATGAGTTCCTTCCTTTTTGCCACGGATGCTGCCTTTGTTACAAAGTTAGCCCGAATCGGTGATATTTTCAAGCAAAAAGCCCAACCTCGTGGACGCAGATTTCGCGCAAGCACAGGAAAGCGAAAAATTCTTAAGCAGTCATCGTTTCTTGTCTTGTGGGAGCTTGGCGATCAAGTGTGCTTCGCTGAGTCCTTCGACTTCTCAGATACTGCGTGTCAATCGTGTTCAGATTCCCTCAATCCGCGAACGCGATCCGCAAAATCGATTCGCGCTAGAGATGGGGTACAGAAAGAAAATGTCGTCACCCCACCGATATTGGTAATGGCAAAGTCCCCCATACAGATGATGTCCATACCGAGAATGACTCCGAAACCTTCGTCTGTATCGCTCCCTGTGACTTGCAATCTTGGTAGGAAGAGCAAATCGGGCAAAACTAGGCTGATCAAATACGTCTTTGTCATCGCCACTCCATTTCCATAAACCACACGTGCTTCACCAATAGGAGCAAGGCCCATAATCTCAGCAGTTTTTTTTGTGATCGACGAATGTGTACCACCCGTATCCTAAAGACAAGTTGTCCAGTAAGTCGTTTGTGGCATGCCTTCGGCCTGCAAATCCTCAATTGCAGCGGATACCCCTACGGCGGTGACAATCTCCTGAAATGTACCATGACTGGATTGTAGTGTAAGGGTCTTGAATTTCATGGATGGCAAAATGCGCTACGGAAGCAGGTAGCGCGAATGGGCGCGCACGGTATATGCACTGGGCCCAGGCGTACACAATTGAATCAGAAACGTCCCAGGCTTGTACTGCTTAATCGATGCAAAATAGGCATCCTCGACCGTCGGGTAGGTCGCAACCACAGCGTGGTCCAGCAAGACAATTACCTTGCCATTGTACTGCTCTACCAATTCGTCTTGATGGGCGAGGTAGTATAAAAATTCATTGTGAATGATGTCTTCTGCCATAACGCCATGCATAATAAGACAAAGATAAGAAATGTTTTACATGAGCGAGCGGTCGAAACGGCATCCTCATCGCTCAAGCATTCGCCTTGGGCCTTCGCGCTTTGGCGGCACTGGATAAGCGCAAAGTGGTCGCTTTCTTTTTATCTTCGAGTTGCTGATAACCCAAAGGCATCTTCGCCCGCGCGAAAAACGGTTACGATTTTTGCGTTCCAGCCCATCCGCCCACATCCCCCACCCATGCCCCCTCAACCCACATTCATCGAATCGGATCCGAACCCACCCAACCCCAGCGCCCAGGAAGCGGATCAAGTCCAGCTACCACGGCAATGGGTGCAGCCGGTGGCGCGTTTGTTAGGGATAATGTTCCTTTTATTTCCCCCTGAAAATTTGTTGTTTTGCACCTTCTTTGAATCTTTTAACCCTTTCATCTTTTAGAAGAAATGAATTCACTTGGTAGGCACATTTTGGTCGAGTACTACGAATGCAATCCTGACATCCTCAACGATGTCATGTTGATCGAAAACAGCATGGTAGGCGCGGCAAAACACGCTGAGGCGACTGTGATCAATGCGACGTTCCACCACTTCTCGCCCTTTGGCGTGTCGGGTGTGGTCGTGATCCAGGAGAGCCACCTTGCGATCCACACCTGGCCCGAGTATGGCTACGCTGCTGTGGACGTGTTTACTTGCGGTGAAGTGGTCGATCCTTGGGATTGCTACAAATTCCTCAAGGATGCCTTCCAAGCCAAATATGCCTCTGCCATGGAGATGCTCCGTGGCCAAGAAGGCTTGCTCAACAAGAGCAGCTTTGACGTGGAGAGCTTTGTCGCCGACCGTGGCGTGCCGGCTTCCATCCAAAACGTGCGCAACGTCTGGTTTACCGAGCGCAACGAAACGGCTGCCTTCTCGCTGCGCCACAAGGGCGACCGCCTCTTTGCTGGCCAAAGCGACTTCCAAAAGGTCGAAATCTTTGATACCTACGCCTACGGTCGCCTCCTGACCCTCGACGGCATGGTCATGACGACCGAAAAGGACGAATATGTCTATCACGAAATGATCAGCCACGTGGCCATGCAAGTGCATGCCAATCCAAAGCGTGTGCTCATCATCGGTGGTGGCGACGGCGGCGTGGCCCGCGAAATGTTGCGCTATCCTGGCGTGGAAGAAGTCGTGATGGTCGAGATCGACGGCATGGTCATCGACGCCTCCAAAGAATTTCTGCCTGAGATCGCGGCTGAGTTTGGCAATCCACGCCTCACCCTGCATGTTGCCGATGGCATCGACTACGTCACCAATTGCCCTGATGGTGCATTTGACGTCGCGATCATCGACTCGACCGACCCTGTCGGCCCAGCCGAGGGGCTCTTCACCGACAAATTCTACCGTGGCGTTCACCGCATCCTCAAGAGCGACGGCATCATGGTAACCCAAAGCGAGAGCCCTCGCTTCAACACCGAGGTGTTTCGCCAGATCTTTGATTGCTACGGTGGCATCTTTGGCGCAGACAAGGTGTCTTGTTATCTCGCCTATATCCCGACCTACCCCAGCGGAATGTGGAGCTTCAGCTTCTCTTGCAAAGGCGATCAGCATCCATTGAATGGTTTCGACCACGCCAAGGCAGAGGCATTCGCAACCGCGAATAACCTCAAATATTACAACGGCGACATCCACAAGGCCGCCTTTGCACTGCCCGGTTTTGTGAAAACCCTGCTCCACAGCCCCGCCTGATCTATGTCCAAGATTGCTAAGATCGAGGGCTTCAACCCCAATGGGGCGGGAGACACCTCGGGCAAGATCTTCGGGCTGCCATTCACGGTGGATGAGGCCGATGTGGTCGTGCTGCCTGTGCCTTGGGATGTGACGGTTTCCTACGGAGCCGGCACCGCCGACGGGCCCGCGGCCGTGCGTGACGCTTCGCCACAGCTCGACTTGTATGACGAGGACTTGGGCAGCATCTGGCATTGTGGCATCGCCATGCTGCCGATTGATGCTGCACTGCGTGCACAAAGCGAGGCGCTACGTGCACTTGCAGAGCCCCTCATCCGCATGCAGGAGCAAGGCAACGATCCCGAGCAATACTTGGAGCCTGCGGCTGATCTCCAAAAAATCAACCATGCTTGCGCAGCGATGTGTGACTGGGTGGAGCAGCAGGCGACGGCGCTCATGGCACAAGGCAAAAAAGTCGCCCTCTTGGGCGGCGACCACAGCACGCCACTCGGTTTGCTGCGGGCATTGGCCAAGCGGCATGGAAGCTTTGGAATCTTGCAAATCGACGCCCACATGGACCTGCGCGCGGCTTATGAGGGCTTTCGATACTCGCATGCGAGCATCATGTACAATGCTTTGCAAGAGGTCGCCGGTGTGACGCGGCTTGTGCAGGTCGGCGTGCGTGACCTGTGTGAGGAGGAAATCTCTAGGGCCAAGGCCGCTGCACCCCGCGTGAAGTACTTCAGTGACCGCAGCCTGCAAAAGGCAGCGTTTCTGGGACAGACTTGGGCTAAGACATGTGAGGAAATCATTGCTTTCTTGCCTGGCAAGGTCTATTTCAGCTTTGACATCGACGGCTTGGAGCCATCGCTCTGCGGCAATACCGGCACGCCTGTCGCGGGTGGGCTCGGCTATGAGCAAGCAATGTACCTGCTTGAGCAGGTGCGTCTGAGTGGCCGCGAGATCATCGGCATCGATCTTGTCGAGGTCAACCCAGGCACTGATGGAAGCGAATGGGATGGCAATGTCGGGGCGCGCATCTTGTATAGGATGTGTGGCATGATGAGCCAATCTACTGTGCAGCTCTAGGCTGCCCAAATCCAAAAGCAATAGACGCAGGGGAATCGCAAGGTTCTCCTGCGTTTTGATTTTGATAAGGAATCTGAACTGGCGTCAAGGGAGGGCTTGACAGCGCATGCTACCACCCGTGGAAAATTTGAGCAAGGGTTGATGCGCAGGTTGTTTTCACAACGGTGAATTGCACCAAAACGCCACGCGGCTGCATAGCCATCAATACATAAAAACAAATAGGGATAGAAATCAGGCGGCTGTCTCTTCTTCTTGGAAGATGTAGCGCGCCATTCCGAGATTAGGTGGGAGATAGTTGAGAACCATCTCATAGACCTCATCTGCATTGCCTTTGCCGACCACGCGGCGGGGTTGTGTCTCGCCATCCTCGTCCACGATGCCCATGCTGATCACAACTTCGTAGTCAAAGTTGTCGGTCATGCGCACAAAGGGCAGGATGCTGATCGTTTCTTTGGGGGGAATGCGGTTGCTGAATGCAAAGTCACGCAGGCGGGTAAAGGACATGAGCCTACGGGTGCGGTCATTGGAGGCAAAGAGTTCGATCAATCGGCCAAATCGACGGTCATTGCGTGCGCGCAGATTTTGCCAGTACCAATCCAAAAAGGAGGCTTCGCCTTCCTCAATCTTCTTGCGCGACACAGGAAAGTGAATGCCTGGCACGCGATTTTCAATGTCTTCGCTATTGAGCCTCAGCTCCAACCATGAATGAAGCAGCAATGCTTTCACATGGTCGTCGTGAACCTCATCGACACCCAGCCACTTCATACCGTTTTCCCAGAAATCAATGTAATTCCCAAAAACGATGCAATGCCGGTTGCGATGTGTGATCTGACGGTCGCGCACCCTGATCCCAGAGCCAATCGATTCGAGCGAACGATTGATCCCAGCAAACGGAGTATCCGATTTTTTTCTAAGGTTGAAAATTCTCGCCAACATTATTCAATGTGGTGCTGCCCTGCGACGTGGCACCGTAAATATTCCATCAGCATCACTGTGAGGGGTTCCAACTTACCCTCTCACTACCTAAAACCTAGTGTACAGACCCACTGCTAAATTAGGAATAATTTTGAAAGACTAAGCTATGCACATGAAAATTCTGGTGATCATTGCCTCTCCCGCCCTAGATCGTCATTTTCTGGCAACTTAGGGCTGAAAGTCCTTCGCAACTCCCGAAACAAAAGGGCACTTAGCAGGAGTAAAACACCAGCCATACAGCCTGTTTCGACCCGCGATTGCGATTCTAGGCGTTCCTCCTCCACCCAATGGTCACGGTGAATTTCAATCAATTTTTCTTTGAGGAGGTTGAAATCAGGGGAAATTACATACACATGTCGTTCTTGTTCAGCAGCGTCGATGCGCTGCTCAATCGAGAAATCCACCCGCTTGCTCGTGATCCACAGCAAATAGGCAGTGGGTAAAAAACCCATTAGCAAGAGCAGAATCCAGATTCTTGAGCGCATGTTCATTCTATCCATCATACGGCAAGGCTGCCTCCAAGTTGAGTTCCTTTGGTTGGGGGAGACTCAGTGATCGGGTTCAAATGGTCCGAAATCGCCTACAAAAAACTTGCCGCCGCTGGCCTCGACGATCGTGAGTGGTTGCACCAACCGGCGGTCGCCCAATTGCAGCACCATTTTTCCCAAGCAATACTTATATCCGGGTGCAATCTCGATCGGCTTGCGCTCTGGTGCAAAACGCACAAACTCGGCTTTGGCCCAGTCAATGTCGGCTCCAGCCAGCACATGGTGCAGGCTGTCTTGTACATAGGTCTCAAAGGCGTGCTTGCCCATGATCGTTTGCCGCTTGGCGCTTTCAGGCACTTTCACCTTGGACATCATGTCCTTGAGTTGCGCGGCAGACAGCGCAAGCTGTGAAAATGCATCGAGGTCTTGATTGCGGTAGCTGGCTACGACAGCTTTGCAAAGTGCATCTTGCGAGACGCGGGCAGCAGCTACCTCAGTTGAGGAAAGCGATTTGCAACTTGCAAATGCAAGCACTCCCGCCAATATCCAGCAGGGAAGGGCAATCCTAAGGCGCATGTAGTGTGTGGACATCTTCATTGTATAGGTGTCAAACATAGCGAATTCCCTGCCTATTCCTCAATGTGAAACACCCGAGCCAATTGTTTGTCCATCATTTGGATGGGAGTCCGCCGCATCATCCAATTGCGCAGGCCGCGTGCGTAACGCCAGTGGGCGACCTGCCCAATGCGCCACGATTGCTGCACGATCCAATCGACCTTGTGGCGCCGTTTTTGTTCAAAGGCTTTAAACAGCGCAGGTATCTCATGGCCTTCGGCGAGCATTTTACCTAGGTAATAGGCGTCTTCGGCCGCTTGACAGCCGCCTTGCCCCATATTGGGGGTCGTAGCATGGGCCGCATCGCCGATGAGCAGGCAGCGCCGGCTCGACCATGTGGGCATGGGAGCCAAGTCATAGAGGTCATTGCGGATGATATTGCTTGGGTCGGTCGCGCGGATCAAGTCGCATACTGGCGCTGCAAATCGCTCAAAATGATCTGCGAGCCACATATTGAGTCGTGGATCGGTATCATTGCCGTTTGCGATTGCCGTCTTCACCGCAAACCAATAGACCTCCCCGTGACCTACTGGTGTGCATCCAAATCGCAATGCGCCACCCCAGGCCTCAAACATGCGGTCATGGTCCCCTGCCGGTAGTTCAAATTTTACGATGCCACGCCAGCAAGTTTGGCCTGCATACCGCAGACGGCTATCTGGAAAGAGTAGATGCCGCGTGGCAGAGTGTATGCCATCTGCGCCAATCAAAAAGTCCCCGGTCGCACTGCTGCCATCCTCAAAGGTTGCGCTCACTTGGCCGTCGGCCTCGTGTACATGTACCAGTCGCTTTCCGGTGTGGATGCGCGTCGCGTCCAACGCATGCAACAGCACAGCTTGCAGGCGGGCTCGGTGAATGAGTACAAAGCCCACACCGTACTGCTTTTTGTAGCGCTGGGCGTCTGTTGTGGCGATCTTGCGCAGGTGTTCGTCGGTGCTTTGCAGCACACGCGGCTCTGCGCCAGCATTGATGAGTGCATCGGCAATACCCAGGCTACGATAGACCCGCATCGCATTGATAGAAAGTGAGATGCCTGCACCTAAGGGTTTCAATTCAGGGGCAGCCTCATAAACTACGTAGTCCAGCCCCGCGATTTGCAGCGCCAAGGCAGTGCTGAGTCCAGCGATACCTCCCCCGATGATGATTGCTTTCATGGCAGAAAGTTAGGCTGTTTTGCATGAAATTTAAGGCACCTTGGTATTGCTGGTTGCATTAGTTTTGCTGCGCTAAATTTGAAACGCATGGCAAAAACATTGGTCACATTCGACAAGGTCGCCAAAAACTACAAGGCTTTCAGGGCTTTGGAGGATGTCTCCTTCACCCTGAACGAAGGCGAGATTTTTGGTTATATCGGCCCCAATGGCGCTGGCAAGACCACCACGCTCAAGCTGTTGGTGGGGTTGCTGCTCAACTATGAGGGGAGCATTCAAGTCGATGACTTGGTCTTGCCCCGCGACCAGCACAAGTTGCATCAAATGGTAGGTTACCTGCCGCAATATCCTGAATTTCAGGCTTGGCGAACGGTCGATCATGCGCTAATGACGTTAGGACGGCTCAGCGATGTGAGCATTTCAGATCTCAAGGCCCGCATTCCTGGTCTTTTGGAGCGCTTCAACCTCGGTGCTGTGCGACACAAAAAAATCAAGCATTTGAGTGGCGGTATGAAGCAAAAGGTGGGCTTTGTGCAAGCCTTGCTGCACCGTCCCAAATTGCTGGTGCTCGACGAGCCGCTGTCGGGGCTTGACCCAGAGAGCCGCATCCGCCTCAAGGAGCAGATTTTGGCCTTGAAGCAAGAGGGGACGACCGTGATCTTCTCGAGCCACATCCTTGGCGATGTGCAAGATGTCGCCGACCGCATGGGCATTATTCAAGGCGGTCGAATTTTGAAGACGGGTACGATGCAAGACCTACAAGCCCATTTTGGTGTAGCCAAAGAACTGCAAGTCGCCTATTCCAGCGTCCCTGAAGAGCTCGACTTCCTTGCACAGTTTCCCCATGTAAACCATGTGATGGCCAAGGATGGCAATGTCTGGTCGCTCCAGTTGGGTGCTGAAGCCGATGTCGATCGACTCGTCCACCAAGTCATCTTGGCCTCCTTGGAACAAGGTGCCCAGATTAGGCGTATCGGCGAGATCGCGCCTAGCCTCGACGACTTGTACAAGCGCTTTACAGAATCCTCAACGCAACTGGAATCAAAATGAACAAGACTTGGCTATTGTTTATGGATGAATTGAGCGGCTTTGCGAAGTCGGCTGTGATGATCGGAATGTGGGTAGGCATGCCATTGCTGGGCATCCTCTTGTATTTTGTCTTGCCGACGCAGATGCCGATGGGCGGTGGCGGCATGACCGGGCAAGAATTTTCCTTGCCTGCATCCACCTTTCTAGCTTTGATGCTCTCGAGCACAGGTGGCCTGCTTGCGGCCACGTTGGTGAGCATCGACATCGTCAATGAAAAAAATAAAAAGGTCTATGACCTCTTTTTGATTCGCCCCATCAATCGTGGCAGCTTTATGTGGGCCAAGTTTTTTGCGGTGACTTTTTGTGTCACTATTGCATTGGCGATTTCCATGTTTGCTGGCATTTTGGTGGATGTCATTAGAGGTGTAGAAATCAGCCCTTTGATGCAAGAAACGATCCTCGAGAAGTTTATAGCTGGTGCTGGCGTGGTCATGATCTCTACAGCTGCGGGCATCCTGATCGGCATGTTGTCATCGACAGTCCTCATGGCGGTCATGCTGGTCTGGTTTATCGGGCAATATGTAATGCTGATCCCCATGTTGGCTGGGATGATCAGCAACGATTGGGTGCAGACGATCACTTTGGGCCTTACACTCGTCCTTTCGGGACTCTTTGTTTATGTGGCATCAATGATCTTCAAGCGCATGGAGACCTAAATTGTTGGTGGCAGGTCGTGCCAGAAACAATTCCTACCGTAGAGCGTTTTATAGAACGACTCTACAGTATGCAAAAGAAATTTTTGATTGCTTTGGTAGCATTCTTGATGGTTGCGGGTGCGCTCACGGCTGTACCCTTCACCTTGCGTAACAATTCATTGGCCAGTATTCCCTTGAATATTCCTGGGGTGATGAATCCCAATTTGTCGCCGATGTCCAACAGTGGTGTGGATTTGGCAGTTGGGCAAAAAGTCTTTTTTTACATCAAGAAAAAGAAATACCTGCTCTTGGAGGTCACAGATGCCTTGAAGAATCAGAAATTGGATGTTGGTAAATTGATTGTGGAGCGCCGCAGGGAGCTGGGCATTTGAAATTTTCCTAATGATTGATTTCAAAACTTCTATTTTTCGGATTCAATCTCATTGTATCCGATGCTGAAGACCATTATCCTTTTGATCGTCGCCCTGCTGGCTGTGCCACTAGCAACGATTTATTTTGACACGCCGCTGAGCGAGCCGCATTTTTTGATTTTACGAAATTGTTTTTTCATTTACCTCGGCGTCGGTCTTGGCTGTTTTGCCTTGGCCGAGCTCACAGGCAATTGCAGTCAAGTCGATAAGATCTGGAGTGTCGTGCCGATCATCTATGCCTGGTATATTGCTGTGGCAGGTGGCTTGGGTGATCGTGCAATCCTGATGGCTATTTTGGTGACGCTCTGGGGTGCAAGACTGACCTACAATTTCTCGCGGCGCGGGGCCTATTCCTGGAAGTTTTGGACTGGAGAGGAGGACTATCGCTGGGAAGTCTTGCGTCAAATGCCCATGTTCCAGAGTCGTATGCGCTGGTTTTTCTTCAACCTATTTTTCATTTCCTTGTACCAAAATGGGTTGATTTTGCTGTTTACCTTGCCCATCTTGGTTGTGCTCGACGGTGCGGAGCAACCGCTGTTCTGGGCAGACTATGTTTTGGGGGCGGTATTTGTCGTCTTGGTAGCGATGGAAACGGTAGCCGATCAGCAACAATGGACATACCAAAATGAAAAGCATCGCCGCAAGGCTGCCGGTGAGCCGATCACGGGCATCTACAAGCTTGGCTTTACGACGACGGGCCTCTGGAAATACATGCGCCACCCCAATTACACCGCCGAGCAGGCGATTTGGATCTGCTTTTACCTGTTCAGTGTGGCTGCGACCGGCCGATGGTTCAACTGGTCGGTGGCAGGATGCGTCTTGTTATTGCTCTTGTTTCAGGGCAGCTCCGATTTCAGTGAGGGCATTTCCCTCAAAAAATATCCTGCTTACGCAGAATACAAACGTCGTGTAGGGCGGTTTCTACCCAAGAGCCTCGGTAGAGGTATGGAGGAGCAATTGTCCAAGGCGGCTGGGTGATTTCTAAAACACCAACTCATACTTGAGCATATCTCTAAATCGTCCCTTGACCTCATTGGTCTCGGCGACCATCCCCACGCATTCCATGCCGCATTTTTCTAGCACACGCTGTGAGGCGATGTTGTGGCTGTCTGAGATGGCTTTGACGCCCAGGATTCCAGCCTGTGTGCGTGCATATTGGATGAGTGCTTGCGCTGCCTCTGTGGCGTAGCCGCTACCCCAATACTTGCGTGTGATCACGTAGCCGAGGGTGGCCCAGCTACCTTTGGGGATCGCAGCCAGGGCGAGGACGCAGCCGCCCACCACTTGCTGGTCGAGGCGGCGGCTGATCGCCAATTCTAGCCGCCAAGGTTGGGTATGGGCGCGCAATGCGACATTTCTTTGGAGGAGACTACGTGTCGTTTCCAACGCGTGGGGGCCCCAAGGCTCATATTGCAAGGCGTCTGCGTCGCCTTGGAAGGCATGTACGGCCTCCAAATCGGTGAGGGCATAGGGTCTGAGGAACAGGCGGGGACTCTGGATTTCCATCTTTTAGAACTGGGCTGTTGGCCGCCGCAAAACATTGGACGGCATATTGCCTGTCACAAGTTTGCAAAGAATCCGTGTTAAACAAAAGCACCGCCCAAGGACGGTGCTTTTCAATCAATAGGAAAAACAGACTAGATTATTTTTTGTTGGGTGCGCGCTTCTTGGACTTGTGGCGCAGCCACTTGGGAGTATGTTTTTTGTACTTGCGGATTTCCTTGGCACTCTTGGTGCCAAAGGCCACAGGGTCGCGACGCACATCGGCCTTGGTTTGGCTCATGGCGCTCTTGAGCTTGGTTTCCGTGATCTTGTCTTGGAGTGCCTTGTCGATATGGGTGCGGGATTGGACGTCTTTGTCCTTGAGCACCGTCGAGGCGGCTTTTTGCACTTTTTTATGGCGCAGGTCATTGGCGACGCTTCGGGCAGATTTGGCTTTGGAGGCCCAAGCTGCCGTTGTCATGGTCTGGGCAGACAGAGTCACAGCAGTCGTGAGGGTCAGCAAGGCGAGGAATACGTACCGAAGTTTCATAATCATCAATGTTTAAATGTGATAACTATGTAGGGAGTTTCAAATCCTATGCCATGACGGTTGCGATTCTAAAAATACTTTATTGGATCATGAGGGCCTGTTTTAGAAAAATCATCTCCGAGGCTACGCGATCGACTGTGTAGGAAAAAGGGCATTGATCGATTTAGGAGCGTCCTGTAAAATGTGCAAT
Source organism: Bacteroidota bacterium (assembly GCA_031415375.1). GTDB lineage: Bacteria > Bacteroidota > Bacteroidia > J057 > JADKCL01 > JADKCL01. The sequence continues at coordinate 12,020 of JANORP010000127.1, forward strand.
TCCAAGCTGGCCGTCACCAGTTGATCGGGCGCAAAGCAACTTCCTCAAAATCGGTCTCCAAAAAATCAGATTCGCGAATCCGGAAGTACCAAGTGCGCTTCTTTTCTTCGAGATGACTGTTTTCCCAAGTGAGAAACACCGTTTCGTTCTTGATTTCGTAGGTGCCTGACTGGTACATGAGTTCTCGGTCCTCGTTCATCGGCTCGTCGTGGTGGGGATCCTCTGTGATTGATGCCTGGTCGATGTCGTCGAAAAAATCTTCTTCAGAGAGCCCAGCTTTATCGTTGGTTTTGCTGATCCAAATACCGTCTTTTCTGAAGAGGTAAAAGAGGAAATAGGGTTCCTCCTTGCGCTCGCCATTGACAAATCGCACGTGAAACTGCTCATTGGAGCGGTAGATGGTGTGGAGGAGTATGGTGGTGTGGGGCATGGGCTGGATGTGTTTGGCAAATGCTCAGCAATTGCAATTTAGCGATGATACAAGGTGTTCTTGACTGAAAATGCCACAAAGCGCTTTCCAAACGAGCAAATAACTTATCGCCAAAAGTACGGAAAGGATGTTTCCGATTAGAAAATAGTCTTTGGAAATTTTTTCATCCGGTGTTTCTTTTTGGTCTTTGTTCAAAAAATGTGTGCCGAGTTTGAGTGCGCCAAACAAAGTCAGTATCTGCTCGATTCCAATCGCCAGGCCCAGGAATAGCATGAACCGTTCAAGGAGGCCCTTTATCCTTGCTTTTCCCTTCATCTCGGCATTGTCGCTTGCGGATTCCATGTGAGGCTCCTTGTCAGACACAGGTTCCTTCAAAGCTGCAGGGCGTGAAAGGTATTTGTTCATCAAAGAAGGAAAAAGGAGTGTATTGGCGAGTAATTCTCCTGAAAGGTAGGTGGCAATGAACAAGAAAAAATGGATGAACGTGACCATTTGTATCATCTTGAAAGTAGGTGTAAGAGCTGGCGTTGGGCTAGATATTCATTGAATCTTAGGCTTTTCCCCAATCTCCAGACGTTTCCACGGTCGGAATTGGATCTTTCCGCCACGAGTTTATAGTCTTCAAATTCGAGGAAGAATGGAATAATCTCCAAGTGCTTATCTTTGGCCTTCCAATGTTGGATGAAACTCCCCCAGACATAGAGCGCATTGGATAACCGTTGATCGTTTTCACAATTCCCCAGATCGACCTCAAATCGTTTTTCATGGTTTTTCATCGCTTCGAGGGATTCACGTGCCGCAGTTAGCCCTGGCCCTACCATTGCATGTGCAAGCTGATGATGGATTTGTGTATCTATTTCGCCCATTTTGGCAACGTAGCGCAGCAATACTTGAGATTTTCTGCGAAGCAATGTTTCTTCCAAATCGATCAGGATGTCTATCAAGGAGGGTACATCCCGCACGACTCCTTGAAACTCGTCCCCAAGGGTAACCGTAAGGCACGACAAGAGTTGATCATTGTGCCGTGTATTGATTTCCTGCACAACTTGGAAAAATGACTCCATCTCCTCGATTGGCATGCGACTACTACCGATGACATCAGCCATGAGAATGATCTGCCGCTTGGGGGACGCACCTACTATCGTGGTGTAACGGCGAGTCCAACCAGGGGATGGCTGCGCTTGCATCTTGGGTGTGGTTTTCTTGGCCATAACGTATCATCTTTTCCGTACCCAAAATTGTAGTGTTTCTACAATAAATGCAATTGTTGTATATTTTTGACAATAAAAATATTTATTGTTGATTATTGACAATAATTGCATTTGTTGTAAATTATTGACAATGGTGGAAGTTGTTGTCTGAAAGCAACGATATTCTTCCGAGATGAGTGGTAATGCGTCCAACTGAATTCCGTTCGCAGTGCGGACGAAATAGGGAAGATGCGATAGAATTGCCGCGAACGTTCCATCTGTCGATGTGAAAAGCCAGAACCAAATTCTGGTTCCAGAGCCTTGGCTAAAGTTTGGATCAGTTTGTCGCCGTAACCAGCCCGCGATTTGCCTTGCTGATCCTCCAAAACGATCTTTTCACCTATTTGCCAATACATCAGCACACGTTGAAAGTCAACCGATCTGATCGCAGCATTCTTACTCTCTAGAATGATCCCCCTGACTAGGGAAATAAACGCCTCGTCCAACTTCATATTCATCTAAAAGCAAAATATTTGAGCAAATATAGTGCTTTCTGAAGCTAAAAGCAAATATAGATATGCAAAAGATGAATTATTTAGTGTTTGGCAAGGGCAGGGATTCGTATTTGTGCAAAAATGAAAAATATATGTCAGTTTGTGTCTTGAATTACGTCCGCACTGCGGACGTAATTTCAATAAATTGATTTACAATTATTTATGAAAAATTGGACGCAAGTTCGCGCCCACGTATGCACGACGCAAGACGAACTGAAAGCCTTCGTCAACCCCCTACTACTGCGGGAGTGTCATCTTATCGACTTTGACCTGATACACCATATACCCAGCTTTGGATTTCCAACTCACGAGCTTGCCATAGATTCTGATCTTGGTGTGACGATCGGCAGTACCGCCATCGTCAAGGTGGATCACCAAATCCTTGTCTGTAAAGCTTTCGCCCGGATCTCTGACTGTGTTGCTGGCATCGGATTGATTCACAATCACGCGGACTTGCACATGCTTACTGGTATCGCCCGCTTCCGTTTGGTTAAACTGCAATTCACCGCGTCCGTTTTCAATATAAAGTGAGGTGTAAAACCTCAAAAAGCCATCGATCGAGATGTCCCGGGCGCTCTCATCGGGCCTGTCGGCAATTTCTTGCAAGCGATCCTCTGTAATATGCTCATAATTTTTGCTACAGCCCGCGAACAGCAAGGCTAGCATTAATGTAAAAATGGACAATTGACCTTTCATGGAAATAAAATAAGGTGATAGAATTTCAAGGAAACACCTTCAAACGCTGGTTCAATATCGTGATATACAATCTATTCCAAAGCTAATGCGTCACGATTATCTTTCCAAATGCTCCAAATAAACCATCATTGTATTCTGCAACAGTGACGCGATCGTCATCGGGCCGACGCCGCCTGGGACGGGCGTGATGTAGCTGCATTTGGGGGCGACGCCTTCAAAATCGACGTCGCCGACGAGGCGAAAGCCGCCTTTGGCGCTGGCATCGGCGATGCGATTGATGCCGACGTCGATCACGACGGCGCCTTCCTTGACCATGTCGGCCTTGATGAGGCCGACCACGCCTGTGGCGACGATCAAGATGTCGGCCATGCGCGTGTACGCTGCAAGCCCCTGTGTATAGATGTGGCAAGTGGTCACGGTGGCGCGCCCGGGGTAGGTGTCGCGGCCCATGAGGATGCTCATGGGCGACCCGACGATATTGCTATTGCCGACCATGACGACATGCTTGCCTTGGGTCTCGATCTTGTAGCGCTTGAAAATCTCGAGAATGCCCGCCGGCGTCGCCGGCAGCGGTGCGGGCAGGTTCTTGGCCATGCGCCCGATGTTGATCGGGTGAAAGCCATCGACATCCTTCAAGGGCGAGATCGTCTCGATGACTTTGTTGGCCGAAATCTGCTCGGGGAGTGGCAACTGCACCAAGATGCCATCGACCTCGGGATCCTCATTGAGGGCCTGGAGCTTTTTGAGCAGAAATTTCTCGCTGAGGTCGGCAGCGTAGCGCAGCTCGGTGCTGCGGTAGCCTACAAATTCACAGGCGCGCACCTTGTTGGCGACATAGGTGTGACTAGCAGCATTGTCGCCGACGAGGACCGCGACCAAGTGGGGCGCACGATGACCATCCAAGAGATGATTGGCGACCTCGATCCTGAGTTCGTCCTTGATGATGTTGGAAAGACCTTTCCCGTCTAGCAGTTGCATAGTTGTCGTGTTTTTGAGGCTACAAAAAAGCCGACCCAATCGGGTCGGCTTCTGTGCCTGTTTTTAATCGAGCTTGAGCAGGGCCATGAAGGCGCTCTGTGGAATCTCCACATTGCCGACTTGGCGCATGCGTTTCTTTCCTTTTTTCTGCTTTTCGAGCAGCTTGCGCTTGCGGCTGATGTCGCCACCGTAGCATTTGGCGGTCACGTCTTTGCGAAGGGCCGATATGGTCTCGCGGGAGATGATCTTGGCGCCGATCGCTGCTTGGATCGCAATCATGAACTGCTGCCGAGGAATCAGTTCCTTGAGTTTTTCGCAGATTTTTTTACCCCAGTCATAGGCGCGGTCGCGGTGAATGATCGCACTGAGCGCATCGACCTGCTCACCGTTGATGAGGATGTCGAGTTTCACAAGCTTGCTTTCCTGGAAGCCAATCAGCTCATAGTCAAAGGATGCATAGCCCTTGGAGATGGTCTTGAGGCGGTCGAAGAAGTCAAAGACCACCTCGGCCAATGGCAATTCAAAGATCAGTTCCACACGCGTAGGCGTGAGGTAGGTCTGGTTTTTGAAGAGGCCACGTTTGTTGATGCACAGGGTCATGATCGGGCCGATGAAGTCGGAGCGCGAGATGATCTGGGCCCGAATGATCGGCTCCTCCACCCAGGCGATGCGCGATGGGTCGGGCAGATCGCTCGGGCTATTGATTTGCAGCTCTGTTTCGTTGCTCAAGAATGCCTTGAAGCCGACGTTGGGTACGGTCGTGATCACCGTCATGTTGAATTCGCGCTCTAGCCGCTCCTGCACGATCTCCATGTGGAGCATGCCGAGGAAACCGACACGGAATCCAAAGCCCAAGGCGGCGGAGCTTTCAGGCTCCCACACCAAGGCGGCGTCGTTGAGGACCAGCTTCTCGAGCGAGCTGCGCAGGTCTTCAAACTCTTCTGTATCGACAGGATAGACCCCTGCAAAAACCATCGGTTTGACCTCCTTGAAGCCTTCTACAGCCTCAAGTGCCGGATTCTCGACCCCTGTGATCGTATCGCCGACGTGAATCTCACGCACATTCTTAATGCCAGAGATCAGATAGCCGACAGAGCCGCATTCCACGCTCTCTCGCGCCTCCATCTTGAGCTTGAGCACACCAATCTCGTCGGCGTGGTACATGGCATCGGTCTGGAAAAACTTGACGTGTTGCATTTTGTGAATGCTGCCGTCCATGATGCGAAAATAGACAATTGTACCCCTGTATTGGTTGAAGACCGAGTCAAAGACCAATGCTTTCAGGGGGCCATTGGGGTCGCCTTTGGGAGCTGAGATGCGAGAAACGATTGCCTCCAAAATATCGAGGATGCCCACGCCTTCCTTGGCGCTTGCAAGGATCACTTGGTCGGGTTTCATGCCCACCAAGTCCACGATTTCATCCCTGACTTCCTCGACCATTGCGCCAGGCAAGTCGATCTTGTTGATCACCGGGATGATCTCCAAGTCGTGCTCTAGGGCTAGGTAGAGATTGGAAATCGTCTGGGCCTCAATGCCCTGCGCGGCATCTACAATCAGCAGCGCGCCCTCACAAGCAGCGATCGAGCGCGAGACCTCATAGCTGAAGTCCACGTGCCCGGGCGTATCGATGAGATTCAAGATGTATTTCTGCCCATCCAGGGCAGTATAGTTCATCTGAATGGCCTTGCTTTTGATCGTGATGCCCTTCTCACGCTCCAAATCCATGTCATCGAGCACTTGGGCATGCATCTCACGCGAGGTGATGGTGCCGGTGTACTCGAGCAGTCGGTCGGCCAGGGTACTTTTACCGTGGTCGATATGTGCGATAATGCAAAAATTACGAATCTTCTCCATAGGGAATTGGGCGGGCTGTGCCTGGGGCTGGATTGCCGACTCCAAAATTAGGTTGCCGACGCTTGTCCACCATGCATGTGTACAATTTAATTCTTGTCGCGACGAAGCCCGTATTTCTCGATTTTATTGTAAAGGTGACTGCGTTGGATGTCGATTTCCTCGGCGGTCTTGGTGATATTCCATTGGTTGCGGCGCAACTTCTTCTCGATGAATTCGCGCTCAGCGAAGTCCTTGAAGTCTTGGAAGCGCTCGTAGCGGTCGAAGATGCTCTCCTCGTTGCGCTTGTTTTTGCGCGGCACTGCAAAGGTGATAACCTCTTGCTCCGTGATTTCGCCGTCGCTCATGATCACGAGGCGCTCGATCACGTTGTGCAGTTCGCGCACGTTGCCGCGCCACTCCAGTTTCGTGAGCTCCTCCATGGCCTTTTTATTCAGGCGGGGCATCGGCACCTTGTATTCCTCGCAAATGTCTTTGAGGAACTGATCTACGAGTTGCGGGATGTCTTCCTTGCGGTCCTTGAGCGAGGGCACGTGGATGAGAATCACGCTGAGGCGGTGGTAAAGGTCTTCCCGGAAATTGCCTTCTTCGATCTCGGTCAGGAGGTCCTTGTTGGTGGCAGCGATGATGCGCACATCGACCGTGATGTCTTTGTCACCACCGACGCGTGCAATCTTGTTTTCCTGGAGGGCGCGAAGCACCTTGGCTTGTGCCGATAGGCTCATGTCGCCGATTTCGTCCAAGAAGAGCGTGCCCCCATGGGCTTGCTCAAACTTGCCGCTGCGCTGCTTGAGCGCGCCAGTGAAGGATCCTTTTTCGTGTCCAAAGAGTTCGCTCTCGATCAGTTCGGAGGGGATAGCCGCACAATTGACCTCGATGATCGGCCCGCCAGCGCGGTTGCTTTTCTCGTGGATCCATCTTGCGACGAGTTCCTTGCCGGTGCCGTTGGAGCCTGTGACGAGCACACGCGCATCGGTAGGGGCGACACGCTCGATGGTTTCCTTGATCTTGGAGATGATGGGCGAGTCGCCAGTGATCTCCCTGACCTTGGTAACCTTGCGCTTCAGGATGCGGGTCTCGGTCACGAGCTCGCTCTTGTCCATGGCGTTGCGAACAGAGATGAGGAGCCGATTGAGATCTGGTGGTTTCTGTATGAAGTCATAGGCACCTTTTTTGGTGCATTCGACGGCCGTATCGATGTTGGCGTGGCCAGAAATCATGATGAATTGGAGCTCAGGGTTGTGTTTGAGTCCCAATTCCAAGACTTCGATGCCATCGCGCTTGGGCATTTTGACATCACAGAGGATCACATCCCACTCGTCGTCTTTGATCTTAGTAAGGCCCTCATCGCCATCTGAGGCCGTTTCTACCTTGTAATCCTCATACTCGAGGATGTCTTTCAAGGTGCTCCGGATACTCTCCTCGTCATCAATGATTAATATTCTAGGCGATTTCATTGTCTTAATTTTGGGACGAAAATTAGGGATTTGTCCACCGTTCTGCAAATCAATTTTAGACAATTGCCGAATGGGCAAATGTACGGTGCGATTCTGCCTTATTGGACAGTGCCATGAACTGGCTTTTGGCGGGCTGCGGGATATAGCCATGTTTTTGAAGGCTGATTCGGCTTACCTTTGTCCTATGATAAAGAAGTACCTGGATTTTGATGACAATGAGATTGTCTCGCCAGAAGGGCACGACGACTACAAGGTGCGTGAAGAGTCTGGTGTTGTCGTAACAACCGACCATTATCTTGATGGCGTGCTAGCCTTTGTGACCTACAGCGGTATCGCCGCCGATGCTGTTGTGGCGCATCATCAGACACGTGGCCTCAGCGCCCAGTTTCAATTGCACTCCGCCGATATGATCTGGTTTTTTGAGGCAGATGGCATGCTCGACCACAAGACACGGCACATTGCTGTGAGTCCCAATTTGCAGATTGATGAGGAACTTGACACCGACGATCAGCTCATGCGCGGCACGTCCTACATCATCCAAGACGGCAAAATACGGTACGCAGCAGAGTTTGATGCCGAGCGGATCTATTATAATTGTTTCGATTTTGGCACGAGTGAGATCGTCCCGATCGAGCAAGTACGGCATTTGCTGGGCTAGGCTTCTGGATGGGCAGTTGCATAGGTATCATCGAGGCGATGCGAATATTTGATCGATGAAGGGCATCTTTCGGTCTGCGCACCTTGCGTCTCACGGGCAATTGCTTAATTTCATCCCACCAATTTGACCCGTTTTCACTATGCGTAATACCCCTTGGTTTCTCCACGTCCCGGGCATCGTGCCAGCTGCCTTGATCGGTCATGTACAGCAGGCGATGGATGTGCTGGACTTTATAGACGGCCGCTCGACGGCTGGCGGGCCTGCTGCGCTTGTCAAGAGCAATTTGCAAATGGCCGATTCGCCACAGAAGCAGCAGCTTGATCAAATGCTCATGCAGCATCTCATGGGCAGGCCAGAGGTACACAAGGCCTTTTTTCCGACCAAGGTCTATCCGCTGATTTATTCAAAATACGGCCTAGAGGACACTTATGGTTGGCACCTCGATAGCCCGATCATGATGGGGCAAATGCCAATCCGCACAGACATCGCGATGACTTTGTTCATTTCCGAGCCAGAGACTTACGATGGCGGCGAATTGGAGGTGATCGTGCCAGGCGGGCAGAGCGTCTGGAAACTGAAGGCTGGGGATGCTATTTTTTATCCGGCCACGACGGTGCACCGCGTCGCGCCTGTGACGCGCGGCGAGCGCCGCGTCTGTGTGACGTGGATCCAAAGCGCGGTGCGCGACCCACAGCACCGACAAATACTATTGGATCTCAAGCTTGCCCATGAGCAGTTGGAAGGTGTGCCCGACTTGGCAGATGCGGCGGCTAAGGTGCAGCATTCCTTCAGCCACCTTCTGCGGGAGTGGGCTGAGATCTAAGGAATGGAGATTTCATTCCTCAGCGATTATTTTCCAGAAATGTACACAAGAGCTTCCGCGCCATCGGCCTGCTGACCAATGACCGCTCTGATCCCGAATGGAAATCGATGCGGTCCAGTCTCCTCGTCGATCGCGGGTAGATCCTCGGCCCAATAGCCTGTAAGCCAGAGTTTGCACCACTCACCCGTCGGGCAATATTGCTGGATGCGGTCGGCGAGACTCAGCCCGAGCGCGGAGTCGCCCAGCCTTAGGAGGATTTTATCTTCCTCGTCGAGCTCCACACGTGTGCCTAGAAATGCCGCTTGCCAGCCATGTAGGCCATCTGTGTTGAGATGTAAAACCACGGGAATTTTCACGATGCGTTTTTCGTCGCCCGCCTTGTTGAGTGCTTTGAGCAGGTCGTTGCGCAGCGAGAGGGGGAGGCTTTGCACATAACTCGGCTCCTGGAAGGGTTTCATATTCATAGATTCGGCTGGGTAGGAGGTCGTTTTGCTGTGTTTGCAGCCCGTCGCGCTAAAGAGGAGCGTGGTGAGCACCCAACAAAAGACGATTTTGAACATGCGCTTCATGGCATTCAATTTAGGTATGAATTTTCAATAATTTCCAAATCGAGCGCGTCAGTACATGTCTTCTCGGATTTTGAAAAATTATTTTTGAGTGGATTTGGGACAAAAAGCGAAGGCCATCCTTGGGTGGATGGCCTTCGCAAGTCGTCATTTTGTGGTGACTCCTTAGAAGAAGTAACCGACATTGAGGGAGATCGAGCTGATTTTGCTCGCGACACCCGTATCTTTTTTGTTGGTGTAGCTCATCAGACCTAAGCTATAGGTTGCGGAGAATTCCAGCATACCCCAGTCAAATTCCCAATCCACACCTGCGCCAGGAGAGAAGCTCGTCGTGATCAGGTTGATCGTGTTCACGTCGCGCAATTCGCTGGTGGTGACTAGCGAGCCAACAGTCGTTGTATTGACAACTTTGTTGGCGAAGTTGATTTCTGGCGTGACGCCAAACATACCAATGATGTAGAGACCGCTGCCGATTTCTGGGGAGCGGAACTTCAATCCGATTGGAATTTCCACTGCGGTAAGGCTTACTTTGCTTTCAGAGCTGGTATTGATCCCCAACACATTGAATTGCGTAAGGTTGCCGACGCTCCTGCTGGATATGTTGATCCCTGTTTTAAAGGCAATTTTGTCGGAGAAGCCGTAGGTAAAGATAAAGTCAAACGCAACGCCAGCACCTGCTTTTGTTTCCAGGAATGCAGGCTTTTGTTTGGTCGAGTCATCGACGACCGTGGACCAGCTCACGATAGGACGCAGGCTGAAACCTACTTTTGCACCTTCTTGTGCCATCACTTTATTCATGCCTGTGAGGCCAATGATGAGCAGCAGAGCACTGAGGAAAACTGTTCTTTTCATACTTATCGGTAATAGTGTTACTAAAATCGTTTCGCAATCTGAAACAAGAATCGTTCCAAAATGCGGTACAATTTTAACCAATTACCCTGAACATTCATACTTTTGGTCACATGATGCCTTTTTATATGATTTTGAGCATGTCTTTGAAACGATCACAAAAGTGGATGCGGCCAATTGTCCTCGGCTGGGCGCTGCTCTTGTTGATGGTCGGTTGTGGCAATTCCCCCACCGACATTCCTCTCGACGAGGTGCAGTTGGATCTGCAGGTGATACGACTTGATGAGGCGCTGTATGCCAGTGGGCAGACCCTGCGTCAAGATACATCGATCGGCCCCAAGGCACTGTTTGACAAGCATTTTCAGTCCTCCAAAGGGTTCATCACCGATTGGATGTTTGGTGGCAACGACAGTGTCGCCACCGACAGCCTCATCGGCGATGCCATGGGCGCGTTCTCCGCCAACGAGCAAGGACTGGGCTTGTTGGATTCCATCCATGAGATCTTGGGGACTTGGGATATCAAGGCAGCACTCGAGAATCCCCTCAAGCGCTACAAATATTATTTCCCCAACAAAAGCACCCCGATCGTCGTCGCCTACATTGACGGCTATCCACGCACGGCTCAGTCGGGCTTGGATCAAATCTATATTTCGCCGAATTATTTGGGCATCGGTGTCCATTATTTTATGGGGCCCTCCTTTCAATACTATCCTTTGGATCTTCCCAAGTACATTCGCAGGCGCTGCACCCCTGAGCATATGGCCTCACTTGTGATCCACAAGATGGCCGACCTTATCGTGACCGAACCAGATCTACGCAAGAATCCTGTATTGGTCGATTATGTGATTCAAGAGGGCATCAAGATGTACTTTGTGGACCGGCTTCTGGGTCCAGATGTCGCAGATACGCTCAAGATTTTCTATGAGGGTGGTCAATGGGATTGGGCAACTCTTTACGAAGGGCGCATCTACAAAGACCTTGTGGTCGATCTGTATTCTGGCGATGCCGCACTGCAGCGTCGTTATGTAGATGACAGTCCATTCACCAGCCAGCTCAATCGTGGCTCGGCACCGCGACTCGGCCAGTACATAGGCTGGCGCATAGTTTCGCAATACATGAAAAAGCATCCCGAGGTCACGCTAGGCGCTTTGGTGGAAATGCACGATTACCAAAAAATATTCAAGGATTCGGGGTATCGCCCTCCCAAATCGGAATAATGCAGCACTGCATCACTTGATCAGCAATCTCTCTACCGTCATAGCGTCGCCTAGCTTGATCGTGACGAAGTAGAGGCCGGGTGGAGCTTGGAAATCAATCTCCTCAGACCAGCTACTGCGCAGATCATTGTGATCTGTGGATCGTAAGATGCGGCCTCGGAGGTCATAAATGGCATAGGAAAGGGTTGCTGGCGATTGCAAGTCGGCTTGTAAGCGCACATGGCCCTGGCTTGGATTGGGGACAAGTTGGATGATGTGCTGTGAGAAAGTATGGGTGCCGATAAAACAATCGATCTCGACAGCGGTCGTCGCTGTGGTTGTGTAGCAGGCATTGCTGGCCACGACACTCACAGTATAGGAGCCGATGGCATTGTAAGTATGCGTCGGGCTAGGGCCTGTGGCCGTGCCGCCATCCCCAAAGTCCCAATTCCACGAGGTGCCATAGGCATCGTTGCTTTGAAAGGCGACCGTCGGGCAGTTGCTTGTGTCGGCTGCGAGGGTAGGAGCGGGGGCAATGATGGCGAAGATCACTGAGATGCCCACGGCAGCGCTGTCGATGCAGCCATTGGTATTCGTTTTGGCCATGTTGTACCAGCCACTGAGTGTGGCAGAATAGACATTGGAGGTCGCACCGGCAATGAGGATGCCGTTGCGGAACCAGCGACTCGTGCCGCCAAAGCTCCCTTGGATCACGAGGCTGTCTTGCACGCAGAGGATGGTGTCTGCATGGGGATTGAGCGCAACCCCCGGGAGGGGATTCACTTGAATCGACACCGAATTCAACGTATCCAGGCCTACGGTGGCATTTTTCAAGCCTGCTCGGGTCACATAGTTACCTGACGCGAGATAGATATGGGTTGCAGGGCCCGCAGGAAAAACTTTTTGGACAGTGCCATCGCCCCAATCATAGACGGCAGTGTCTTGCGCGATGCCTTGCAGGCCCCAGGTCACGAGTTCATTCACGCAGACCAAGGCATCCGACAACCGAAATTGAGGTGGCATGACCATGCCGCAGAGTGGTGCGGGTGAGGTCATGAGGCTGTTGCCATACTGGCCGTTGCTGCTCAAGTGGCGCAGGCTGCTGGTCAGGCCAGAGACAATGAAATTGCCGTTTTGGAGATCGAGCGCACCTATATGCTCACCGCCTGATGCGCCAGCCGTTGGGATCGTGGTCACAGGCGTGAAGGGAGGGTTGGCAGGAAATTTTTCATAGACCATGGTCGCATTTCCCGACCAGTGGTAGAGCATGCCATCGCTTTTGCTATAGCAGATCACCTCCCCTGTGTCGCCGTTGCCGAGGATGGCTGCGAGGCTAGTGGCGGCTGTGGTTTTGTCGATTAGGTACATTTTTTCGGCATTGGCTCCGCCGTCCCCAACGACGCCGACCAATTGGCCATCGGCCCTGAAGGTGATCGTGGAAAAGGAAAAGTTCAAATTGCCTACCTGCGCGCAGACACCAGTCGTCAAGTCGATCGTCGCGAGCAATGTTGCGTTGGGTAAGGTCGTGGTACGCAGCAGGCAATAGGTGGCGTGGCCGATGGGGTCGTATGCAAGGCCAGGGATCCCTGTGACCGTAAAGCCTGCCAAGCTGGGGGCCATGCGCTGCACGACTGCATAAGTCGTAGTGTCCAGTCCCCAGAGTGAGTCTTGCTGGGATGCTGCGCCATAAATGATTGGCCCTTGGGCCCAAAGCCTCCCTAGCAAAAGCAAAACCAGCAGGCAGCCTGCGAATGATCGTTGGTAAATCTTTTCCATCGTCTAGCAATGCGGCGCTCCTCGGGGAGGCCTGAAACAGTTGGTTGAAAAACTCAATGTCGTAAATTAAAGAATAACAGGGCAATTATCGCAGGGAAGCATTCTCTGCAAGTGGATTTGTTGGAACGGGCGTGGATATAAAGGAGGTATGGACGTGCGATTGAGTTTTGGACATCACCTCTAGGTAGCCGCTTACCCAATTCGGGCGAGACGACGCGCACGCCACTTCCAAAAAGAATTTGTATCTTCGCGCTGGAATAATTATGAAGTACATCGGCTAGTATGGAAGCGACAGCAACGGAAACCAAGCGCACTGCGCTTTATGATCAACATGTAGCGGCAGGCGGGAAGATGATCCCTTTTGCGGGTTATGAAATGCCTGTGCGCTACTCTGGCGACAAGGCAGAGCACATGATCGTGCGTGAGGGCTGTGGCGTATTTGACGTGAGCCACATGGGTGAGTTCATGATCAAGGGCCCCAAGGCTTTGGAGCTAATCCAAATGATCACCACCAACGATGCCTCCAAACTCTATGATGGCAAGGCGCAGTATTCCTGCATGCCCAACCATGAAGGCGGTATCGTGGACGACTTGATCGTCTATAAATTTGCCGACAACGACTATATGCTCGTCGTCAATGGGGCCAATGTGGAGAAAGACTGGAATTGGATCGTCGAGACCAACAAAAGCATCGGCGCTGAGATGATTGACGAGACAGCCGGCCTATCGCTCCTCGCAGTTTCTGGACCGAAGGCTACCGAGATCGTGTCCAAACTCACCGATCTCCCAATTGGCGGTTTTGAAAACTATGGCTTTGCACGCGGCACCGTCGCTGGCATCCCCAATATTTTGATCGCAACGACCGGTTATACGGGCGAGCGCACCTACGAGATTTTTATCCCCAACGAATATGCCGTCCAGTTTTGGAACAGCCTCTTTGAGGTCGGCACGCCTCTTGGCTTGCAGCCGACAGGCTTGGGTTGCCGCGATACACTGCGCCTAGAAATGGGTTATATGCTCTATGGCAATGATATCAATGATACAAGTTCGCCACTGGAAGCTGGCCTCGGCTGGATCACCAAACTCGCCAAAGGTAACTTCAATGGCCGCGACAAAATTGTGGCCCTCAAAGAAGGTGGTCTCAAGCGCAAGCTTGTAGGCTTCACTGTTGCCGACAAGCAGGTGCCGCGCGGGCACTATGAGATTGCCAGCAATGGCGTCGTGGTAGGCGAGGTGACATCGGGCTCGATCAGCCCCGTCCTCAATTATGGAATTGGCATGGGCTATGTCCCGGTTGAACTGGCAGTGGTAGGCGGGCAGATCGACATTGTGATCAGGGGCAAGCATGTGCCTGCCGTGGTCACCAATCCGCCTTTTATTCGCAAGTAATCACCTTGAGCAGTATAGGTTATGAGACCCTTCAAAGTTGATAAATCAAAGAAATGGGTCGGTGTATGCATCAGTCCCGCACTGATCGACCATTTTGAGTTGGAAAATGCCATCGTGGTAGTGATCGACGTCTTGCGTGCGACCACGAGTATGTGCGTGGCTTTCGGGCATGGTGTGCGCTCGATGATTCCTGTACTCACGACCGATGAAGGTCTGGAATACAAGCGCAAGGGATTTCTCACGGCAGGTGAGCGTGATGGGGAGCAAGTCGAGGGCTTTGACTATGGCAACTCTCCATTTTCCTTCATGGGCGAGGAGATTCGGGGCAAAGACATCGTGATGACGACCACCAATGGTACCAAGGCGATCAAAGCTGCTGTGCGGCTCAATGCCATGGAAATCGTCGTCGGCGCATTCCCCAACCTCACTGCACTCACCAATTACCTCATCGAGCGCAATGAAAACATCGTGCTCGTCTGCTCTGGCTGGAAAGACAAGCCCAACCTCGAAGACACGATCTTCGCAGGTGCAATGGTAAACCGGCTACGGCCTTATTTCAGGCTCTACGAAGACACCACGCTCATTGCAGAGACGCTCTACCGCTCGGCCAATCGTCGCAAGCGCTATTTCATTCGCAGCAGCTCACACTTCAATCGCCTGTTTCACAAGTTGCAGATTCAAAACGATGTGAAGTATTCCTTGCGTCGCGATACGCATCCTGTGGTGCCCAAATTGTATGGCGACCACCTGGTCGAAATCAGCTCTCCCTACGTGCAGGAGTTTGAGCGCAAGGCCCAAAAACAGGCTGAGCAACGCGCTGAACAACGCGCAACCGAAGAAAATCAAGTCAATCCAGAAACGCTTACGCGTCAATAATCATGTCTGCGCCGTGCCGTCAGGCGTCCCTATCCCTATGAATTATCCCCGCCTTGTCCTGAAATCGGGCCGTGATCGGTCTGCGCGCAATCGCCATCCTTGGATTTATTCGGGGGCCGTCAAGGAGCGCCCAGCCAAAGTCGGCGACGGCGCCATCGTCGCTGTCTGTGACAACGAGGGTGAAGTCCTGGGCTTGGGCCACTATGCCCCACAATCGACCTTGATTTGCCGTATGTTTTCGTTTGGCAAAGAGGAATCTGAGGTGAATGCAGCCTATTGGGAAGCGAAGCTCGGAAAGGCATTGGCCTATCGGAATCAGCTACTGGACCTGAGTGCGACCACAGGTTATCGCTTGGTACATGCAGAAGGCGACAGCTTGCCAGGCGTGGTGATCGACATCTATGGCGACGCAGCCTCGGTGCAATTGCGCACGGTGGGCACAGCCCACCTCACAGCAGCGATCCAAGGCTTTCTGCAAAAGGAACTTGGCGTGCAACATATGTACCTGCGCACTGAAACCAAGGAGGAAGGTGAGGGCACCTGGGTCTTGGGACAAGAGCAGGAGCGCTCGTTTCAAGAAAATGGGCTTTCGTTCTATGTAGATATCGCGACCGGGCAAAAGACCGGATTTTTCTTGGACCAGCGCGACAACCGAGCGCTGCTCAAGTCGATGTCCAAGGGCAGAAGTGTGCTGAATGCCTTCTCTTACAGTGGCGCATTTTCGGTGTATGCCATCGCAGGCGGGGCCGTTTCGGTCGATTCCGTGGATATATCGGCAGCAGCTGCAGAGCTCGCCACACGCAATATGGAGCTGAACTTCGGCCCGACGCCGAGCCATCAAGGCATCAAAGCCGACGCCTTTAAGTTTCTTCAGGAAATGGAGAAGGATGCCTACGATTTGATTGTTTTGGATCCTCCTGCCTTTACCAAGCACATCAGCACGGTACAAAAGGCCGCGCGTGGTTACAAGGAGATTAACCTCAAGGCCATGCAAAAAATCGCCTCAGGTGGGCTGTTGTTCACATATTCATGTTCGCAACACATTTCTTCAGATTTGTTTCGCAAAATTGTGTTTGGTGCTGCCTCAGATGCTGGCCGCGAGGTGCGCATCGTGCATCAGATGAGCCAAGCGCCCGACCACCCCATCAGCATTTACCATCCCGAGGGAGAATACCTCAAAGGACTCGTGCTCCACGTGGATTGAGCGCGTGTGAGGACGCCTCCGCCCCAAGATGCAGGCAACACCAAGCATCTCGGGGAGAAATCGACCACGGAAAAATAATTCTTGTTTTGCTTCACATACCCATTGTAGGCCTGCTCGTAAGGCGAGCTCAGTCTGCCATCACAGCAATTTCCTCTGGGAGCCTGATCGAATAAATGATCTTGCGCACCGTGTCAAATTGCAGATAGGGGTAGGCGGCGAGCAAAGCATCAATCGCTTCCTGCGACTTAAGGCCTCTGCGACGCATCATTTTGTACTCACGCTTGATCTCAAAGTCACGCAAGACTTTGCGGTTGATCAAGTTAAGATCAAGCAGCATACGAAACAGATCATCGGGCAAGATCTGACGAATTGGATTACTCATTTTAAAACCCTCCTTTATAGTTCTTCTAACTTGAAACTAAAGGTAGAGATCATTCATGCGAACCTTTTAAGCTTTAAAAACCAGACTATTAAAAGGTAAATCCTATCGTCATATATAAATTATTCGAAGACAAACGGTTAATCAACTCAGGAGAATAGGCGGTTGCATCAATCAATGTATAGAGCAAACGCCGATCCGCATACACCTCATGAGTGAATGCAAGGTCAAGATAGAAGGTTTTTTGTTTAATTCCTAGTCCCAATGAAAAAAGTTGTTTCCCTCCCTGCAATTTTCCTACTTGGGGCGTCACTGGATCGACAGGGAACACATAATAGTTGAGAAATTCTTTTTTCAGGATGGAACCGTAGTGAGCAAAACCTGCTCTTGCTCTTCCTGGCCCAAAGCGTAGCTCGCCGCCGAAGCGCAAATTGTAAGCACCGGAGAAGAGGTCACGAATCGCTTGGTTCTCGTCGCGAAAGCTGTAATAAAATGAGCTGCCGGGCGATGCGCTCGATTTGAATTTGGCAGTCGTGTAGTCGGTATAGTCAAAGTCGGCCGAAACGAAGCCACGCTTGCCCAGCAAAGCCATTGTTCCCAATGTCACCTTGAAAGGTGTACTCAAAGCATAGCTAAAGGCGCCATCTGGTGCCGGGGGATCCAATTTTTTTGCGTTCAGATCGCCATCGATATAGCCTACAATCTCGCTGTAGTAACGGTCTGTGCATTGCACGAGCGTAGGGGTGACCACGCTCAGGCCCACCCGCAAAAAATCAGCGGGCTTGGCGATCACGCCTAGCCTCAGGTTGAAGCCTGTGCCCTTGGTCGTAAAACCTGTGGTGAATGTGCTGGAGGTATAGGGCGTACTATCATTGGCCCAGGAGTTGTGGAGGTTGTTGATGTCTTTTTCCTCAAAGACCATTTCCTGCTGATATTTGAGGTCTTGAATGCCGAGTGTGCCGCCAAAATAGAGCTTGTCATCGACGTTTGCAGCGAAGCCGACCGTCCACTCATTGGTGCGGCCGATTTCGGTAAAGTTCACGTCTTGCTGCACCTTGCCGCCGCGTGCTGCGCCGATGTAGTTGCCATCTGTGCCTGAGGTGTCGATGGCGTATGCCCACCAAGCTTGGCCGGCGTAACCGTTGTAGGCCTCGACATCGGTCACCGTCAGGCCATTGGCTTGTGCAGCAAAATATTCGGTGATGCTGCTGCTTGGGTTATAGGCGCTTACCTCTGTCTTGCGGCCGAGCTGTGCGATCTGGTTGAAGCCAATGCTGAATCCATAGGATTTCAAGCCCTTGGTTGCCTCCTCACGGGTGCGCGTCTCGCGGTTCCACTTGGCGATGCGGTCGGCGAAGACATAACCGACATTGCTGAATCCAAAACGGCCATAATTGGTGGTGCCTTTGCCGCTGAGGTAATCGCTTTTGTTTTGTATGATGCGCACGGCCGGGGTGAGCATGAATTCAGACTTGCGGTAGAGCGCTAGTCCAGCGGGATTGAGTGTGGTGGCAGAAAAGTCTGCACCGACTGCCGAGAAGGCGCCCGCCATGCCGATCGCGCGCGCCGTACCCGCAGGGGTAGGCGTCATGTAGCGGTAGGCATCTAGTTCATTTTGAGCATTGGCCCAGTTGCAACAGCTCATCAAAGCCGCCGATAGCCCGAGGGCAAACCATGTGTGTCGCATGTGCAAGGTCGATTATCGTGGCCTGTTGGTGCCACCGCCAGTGCTTGGTGTGCTGGGTCTGCTTTGCGCAGGTGCCGAATAGCTCGGCCTCGATGCTGGTGCAGACTCATAGGTGCGCGTAGGCGCAGAGTATGTGTCATTTCTTGGACGGCTTATTGATTCCGTCGGGCGGCTGCCGCCGTTGTCGATGCGCGGACGGCTGTAGCTGTCATTGGTGGGGCGGCTCTCGGTGGGGCTGCTGCTGCCATTGTCGATACGCGGACGGCTGTAGCTGTCGTTGGTCGGGCGGCTCTCAGAACCACTATTGGTGTTGTAGGTCGGACGGCTGCTGCCATTGTCGATGCGTGGGCGGCTGTAGCTGTCGTTGGTGGGGCGGCTCTCGGAACCGGTGTTGGTGTTGTAGGTCGGCCGCACGACATTGCCACCTGCGCGGCTGGGGCTCACGTTGGGATTGGCAGATTGCACGTTGTAGTCTTTGATGGGATTGGTAACCGGGGTGTTGTTCACTGCGGGATTGCCTTGGTAGGGACGACCTTGGCCATGTTGTTGCACTGGCTGGTTACCTGGGCGACCGCTGGTGTTCAAGCTTGATGGATTGTTGCGAGGAGCGACGATGGTATTGCTGGCAGATGTGCTCACGCCATTGCCAAAATTTGTGCCGCCTCCATAGTAACCGGGTGCACCGCAGAAACCATTGCCATAACCACCGCCATATCCGTAGCCGCCATAACCGCCGCCGTAGCCTCCACCATAGTAATTGGATCCGCCAAATCCGCCATAGCCACCGCCATAGCCGTAAGGCGAGGAGCCATACCCGATTCCCCAACCCGTATTGTAGGTCCAAGGGCGATTGTATGAATACTGCGAAGCATAGTAGGAATAGCCAGGTGCACCCCAGTTGGAAGTCCAAGCGTAGGAAGGACCGTTGTAATAATAGGGGTCATACCACCATGGGCTATTGTTGTAAGACGACCAAGTCGAAGTGCCGATCGCATAGTATGGATCGTAGGAATAGTAGGGGTCGTAGTAATTCCAGCTTCTGTTGCTGTAAACGTTGTTGTTGATGCTGCTGCTTGAATTGAAGCGGCGCACCTGACGGGAATAATAGTAGTCGTCATCGGCATAGGACTGCTGGGTGTAGCCGCTCTCATCCTCGCCATTTTTGGCAGCCAAACCCTGGTCGTAGCTCCCGGTATTGGCATTTTGGACATCGTTGTCATCGTTCTGGACAGGTGCATTTGCGCGTGCTGCTTCTGCTTGCGCCTTGGCTTGGGTGGCAGCTGCCTGATCTGCACGACGGTCTTCTTTGTTGTAATAGACATCGTCGATCTCATCGCTCGCGGAGATCATCTGGGTGCCTGTGCAGCTTGTGAGTGCCATGACTGCCATGGCCATCACCATTCCTATGCGCATTTTCATAACCCTACCCTCATTTATAATTTTCACGATTCTACGATTCTGCTTAAATTGGGCGCTGTTTACGCCGCCGAGCATAAAATTACGCATTCGGCATCAATAGTAAAATTAAGCAAAAATTATACCAAAATCCACCGCATGTCGCAAAAGCTTCCTACCCGCGCCGAAGATTATTCCCAATGGTACATCGAGATCGTAAAGCGTGCAGAATTGGCTCAGAACTCACCTACAAGGGGTTGTATGGTGATCAGGCCCTATGGTTATAGCATCTGGGAAAAGATGCAGGCCAAGCTCGATGGCATGTTCAAGGACACAGGCCACGTCAACGCCTATTTCCCCTTGCTCATCCCCAAGTCCTTTTTGAGCCGTGAGGCTGCCCACGTCGAAGGTTTTGCGATGGAATGTGCCGTCGTGACCCACCACCGCTTGCGCCGCAATGCCGCTGGCACGGGTGTCGAGGTCGATCCTGAGGCCAAATTGGAGGAGGAATATGTCATTCGCCCGACTTCGGAGACCATCATCTGGGACACCTATAAAGATTGGATCCAAAGCTATCGCGACCTGCCACTGCTCATCAACCAATGGGCCAATGTCATGCGCTGGGAAATGAAGCCTCGGCTATTCCTGCGCACGGCAGAGTTTCTTTGGCAAGAGGGGCATACCGCCCACGCTAGCCAAGAAGAGGCGGTCGAGGAAACCATGAAGATGCTCGACGTCTATGAGAAATTCTCAGAGGAGTTTCTTGCGATCCCGGTCATCAAGGGCATCAAGCCAGAGCATGAGAAATTTCCTGGTGCAGTCGATACCTACTGCATCGAGGCGATGATGCAAGATGGCAAGGCGCTGCAAGCCGGGACCAGCCATTTCCTTGGCCAAAATTTTGCCAAGGCATTTGATGTGACCTTCCTCGATCCTCAAAACCAGCGCGACTATGTCTGGGCAACCTCATGGGGCGTCTCGACACGCCTTGTCGGTGCACTCATCATGGCACATAGTGACGACGATGGTTTGGTATTGCCGCCGACCGTGGCACCCTACCAAGTCGTGATCGTGCCCCTCGCCAATAAGCCTGAGGAGAAAGAAGCGGTTGCCAACGCGGTCAAGAACCTGGAAGCGCACCTCAAGGACAGCGGCATCCGCGTGAAGGTCGATGACGATGATAGCAAGCGTCCAGGTTGGAAATTTGCCGAGTGGGAACTCAAGGGCGTGCCTGTGCGCATTGTGCTGGGTGCACGTGACCTCCAAAATAAGGTGTTGGAGATCGCCCGCCGCGACACCAAGACCAAGGAAAACGTGCCCATGGAAGGCTCGCTCACGTATGTCCAAAACCTGCTCAATGACATTCAGAAAAATCTCTTTGAGCGTGCCAAGGCACATCGTGCCGCCAATCTTCACACGGTCGATGATTACGCCACCTTCAAAACCGTGATCGACAGTGCCGCTGGTGGATTTGTCTTCGCGCACTGGGACGGCACCCGCGCGACGGCAGAGGCCATCAAGGAAGAAACCAAGGCTACGATCCGTTGCATTCCCTTGGAGGGCGTGGTCGAGGAAGGCGTATGCGTCTATTCCGGCAAGCCGAGCAAGCAGCGCGTGATTTTTGCGAAGGCATATTGAGCCGCGCCTAGTCCTTCACGAGCAGTTTTGAAAATGATTGGTCGCCGATGTAAACTACCAATAGGTAGATTGCATCGGCGAAATCATGGATATCAATCGTGAAGGATGAA
Source organism: Bacteroidota bacterium (assembly GCA_031415375.1). GTDB lineage: Bacteria > Bacteroidota > Bacteroidia > J057 > JADKCL01 > JADKCL01. The sequence continues at coordinate 33,722 of JANORP010000127.1, forward strand.
ATGCCCGCACCAATGGCTTGCTCACCGACCTTGATACCCAAGGCGGAATAGACGCTATAGCTGTATGCGCCACCTGATTCGTGCTTCATCTCGACCTGGAATATTCCCGAGCTAGGGTTGGGATAGACCAGCAGCGACGGCTCCCCAGCAACAAAATGCACCGTGAAGCCTGCATCGGCCCAGGTGGAAGTGATGAGTTCAAAAGGGACTGTGAGTTGGATGCTGTCGTTGATCGATGGGACAAAGTCTGTGCTATGCAGTGCCCCAGTTTCCGTATTGTACCATTGCACACGGTACAAGCCTTGGCGATCGACACGCAGGTGGCCCATATGGTCTAGCGACCGCAAAGGAGGCCGATCTTGGGGGTTTAGGGTCTTGAGATAATTGCCATATTGGCCTTGCCACAGGTAGAGGAAGGTGAAATTCTCATCTTGCACGCGTCCATGGACTTCATCAGCGATGTTGTTTTGCAAAAATTCCCACTTGAGGCCATTTTGCTGCATACGCATGGGTACATCCTTGTCGCTGAGTTGTGGCAAGCCTTTGGAGTAGGCACTTACACCAATGTATTGATTCAGTGCATTGTGGCCAAGTACCTCGACTTCGTGGGCCCAAACAGCGCTTAGTCCCATAGATCCATTGAAGAGCGCCGACCAGATCAGGTTGTGCAACTCATAGTAATGTGGATCCTGCGTGAAGCCGTCTGAAGTCCAGTTCATTTCCATGATACCGACGGGCTTGTCAAACTCCTTAGCCCACCCGATGACCACGTCTGCAAACGAATATTCTCCTGGAACATGCCAACCCTTGTCATCGGGCAGGCCATATCCAAAATACCAATGGACATTGACAAAGTCCATTTTGGGGTTGATTTGGTTGGCGAGCAGTGTGTCGCCGCCATTGCCGAGTGCCGTGGAAACAAGGTGTTGGTTGGGATCGATGCTTTTGAGGTAGTCATAGTGGGTGGCAGACCAGTTGCCATAAATACGCTCCAAATGAGGAGGAGGAGGAGCAAAGTGCGGGTTCAAGTCGCAGAGCGCATCCTCTGCGATCATCGACATTTCGTCATGAAGTTCGAATCCAATCAGATTTGTGCAATACCCCCAGCGAGCAACAACATAGCGCAGCATCTTCTTTTGATCGCGGATCGATTCTGGCTGTGCCAGGAAGTCGAACAGGCTGGTAGCCCTACCCACCTTGTCAGGTGCATCGGGAAGGTACCTGACATCCAAAAATGCATTGTAGGGATTGTACATAGACCAATTGCCATTTGCAGCTCCTTTGATGGTATCGCCTTTGGAGTTTACCGAGGCATACAAATTGGGAATGCCATCATCGTCATCAGGTCCGAGGTAGTAAAAAGGGCCATTGTCGATGAGTGTTGCAGATGCAAACATTGCCAAGTTGAAGTTGACCCCCTTGGCTTTCGCATAGTCCATAATCTCATCCAACTGCCACGCATCGTGCTGATTGTAATAATGGTGGAACGTCTTCTGTAACACATAATCCCTTCCATAAAGGCTCAATCCTTCGAAAAAATTGATCTCGAATCGATTGTAAGTGAATCCATTGGCGCTCATGCCGTCCAAATAGTGTTTGGCGATGTTGGTGCCTTTTTCCTTGCCATTGCTTGTGGCACGCCATGGATCTACCAGCCACCAGGGGTAGGAGTCACCGATCGGGTAATAAGGCTCTCCAGAATCGTATTTGAGATAGCGGTTGTTGGCGCGGGAAATGAAGCCTTTCTCATTGCTAGGTGTGACGGTAAATGAAAAAATACCTGAACTTGGTTGCTGGGAGGTGCCGATGGAATCCCGGGCCCGTAACTGAAAACCCCAAGTCCCTGTTTCATTTGGCGAGAAGCGTAGCTTCCATCCATCCAACCCATTGGGCAATAGGATTTCATCTGATGAGGGATCCCCGGCATCTACTTTGGTGTAACCTTCGTAATAGAACCCATAAACTTTAAATACCTTGCCTGATGGGGCTGTGAATTCTGCACAAACATCGATTTGTGCTTCATCATAGGGATTTAAGTAGGGATTAATATCAAAGTCCACTTCGAATTTTTGGTATTTGCCAACCGAAATTGGGAAGTTTACATTCGTAATGACTGGTGCAGCTAAGAGGAATGTGCAGCAACTCAGCAACGTGATGAAGGGGAAAATGGATTTTGTTTTCATGGCGTATTTGTAATTTCACGAAGGAGTAAGTTGTTGATTACTAATTGATTTTGATTTCAAGACGTATATCTGATGCATTGAATGGAATTCCAAGATACAAAATTTCAGTCAATTTTGGTTGTTCGTACACCCCTACAAGAAAGGAAATGAACGCTCAAGGCAGTTCTTGTGATTCGCCTCCGGAGAATGTTCTTATAATCGTCCATGATTATGCGCTGTCGCGACAGGTGGGGATTGGCTTCTGCCACCGCGTATGCGCAAGGCGGGATGCGAGGAATTGGTGCGCCCAGAGCTTTGGACGGGCTACTTTCCCAACGCTGCAGAGGTCAAAAAGACAAGTCCTCCCGATTCCAATCGGGATCAGCATTGGATGTCACTGAATACAAATTCCTCAGGTGCGGGATTCTTTATTCTGCCTTGAAGCATCTTGCGATGTTCGTGTCGCAGCCTTTCGAAGATTATTCAATCCAGGCAAACTCAGCATGTAGGGAAGGACCGAAATCATGAAGCGGGCATCCTCTCGGGCTTCTACGACGATGAAAATAGCAATGTTGAAGGCAGTAAACAGCAGAAGTAATGTCTCGGGATCTGCAAGCCAATGCCAGAATGTTTTGAATCGAGCGATCAATAAACGCCGCAAGGTGCCAATCAATGCTAGTGTAATTCCCAAGCTCAAGAGCCAAATGACCACGCGATAGGCGCCAAAAATCCAATGGCTTGGTTTGGCCAAAAGCAAGTCGGTTTGCGGACTAAAAAACTGCGTTGCACGCAATCCTACATGCTTAATGGCTCCCCATGGGTGTTTGGTCCAGCTCTTGAGGATCAATTGTGTGAGCTCCTTGCTTTTTGCAAAATGGCGGTCAGTATTGATATTGGGGGAAAGACCTGCGTGCCGGGGAGCTTCTTCAAATTTAAAGTCCCCAGCAAACTCGTTCCAGCTTTGATACATATTGAAGCCGGAGTGGTTTGTCCAGTTCAGCTGTCCATGTTGGATCGCCATTTTAGCATGCCACCCGCCTGAGAGGAGTAGTATCGGAACCAAGAATACTGCGAAATTCACCTTGGAAAATTTGCGTAGCATCAGCCAAATGGCTAGCAAGAAGATTGGCATGAATAGGAAAACGAAGGGTCGAGTAAGTTCAATCAAGGATAGCAAAAAGCCCGAGGCGAAACACAAGGTAATGCGCATTCGTGGATGTAAATCATCAGCCTTCACAGTTTGCAAAACCTTCACCAGCAACAGCAAAGCCGTTGGCAGATACACATCATAGACCTGAGGGTTGCCAGGGTGAATGAGAACTGTCGCCCAGAGGCAAACCAAGCTAGCCAGAAACACCATGAGGAGTTGCCATTGGGTTCTGGTAAACATCCAAAGTGGCAAAACATACATCAGAATCATACAGCCTCGGTAAAGCAATTTGTCTGTCAAGTCCAAATTCCCAAACGTTCGGTAGGAAAAAATATCTATCAGCGCCCAAAACGGTGAAATACCAGTCCTCAAGTCACGAAAGAACTCACCTGCAAATGACCAGCTGGTAAATTCGTGGTATTCGTAAACATACATCCAGTGGATTGCGACCTCACCAATGGAGTTTCGGGTCAGCACTAGGCCTACAAGCGCCAAGACCAGGCTCAGAACAATCTTGAGCCAAGGTGCATGTTTGATCCAATTCGCGATTCTCCCTTCAAGGGCCATCATTCACCAGTATTTTTTAGTTCCCCAAGGTAATCAGAAACAAATTTCCAGCGATCATGTTTGTCACATTTACTGGCAGATGTACTGCCAATTGGGCAAGGTGGAGTCAACTTTGCCAGTGATTTGAAAAACTAATTTATTCTCAACGATGAAAAATGTGATACTAGGCGCTTTGGCGTTGTTTTTGGTAACCATACTGGGTTGTGAAACCAAGTCAGGCAGCGCCACCGGCAATGACACTGACTCTACAAAAGCCGACTCTGTTGCGCCGCCGCAACTGGTCACTCCAGAATTCAACTCGCCTGAGGGCGTGGCATCCGATGGCGAGTTCATCTATGTCTCCAATGTGGGCGTGAAGCTCGAACCGATGGAAAAAGATGGCGATGGCCGCATCATGAAACTCAATCCAGCTGCGACCGACTGGATCGACAAAGACAAGTGGGCAGCGATCAAACTCGATGCCCCCAAAGGCATGGCCATCATTGGCAAGACGCTCTATGTCACCGACATCGACCGTGTGGTCGTGATCGACCTCAAAAAGACTGAGCAGCTCTTTGTCTATGACTTCGCCCGCTTCAACACAAAGTTCCTCAATGATTTGGCTGTGATGAACGATAGCACGCTGCTCGTCTCGGCAACCGACGCCAACGCGATCTTCAAGATCAATTTGAAGGATCAAACCTTTGAAAAGATGAAGACTGGAGAACTCAATGGCCCCAATGGCATGGTCTATGCCAGCGAGGAAAACAAGATCTATTGCGTGGAATATGGCTCTGAGAAGAAGCCCAAAGGCCGCGTATTGGCAATCGATGGAAAGTCGGGCGCTGTCAAGCAACTGGGTACACACACGGGCGGCCTCGATGGCGTGGCTTTGACCGCAGATGGGTCCCTCATGTTTTCTGATTGGGGCACGGCGCACTTGGAGAAGCTGAACCTGCAAACGGGTGCCATCACCGAGGTGGTGAGCGATTCGATCCAGGGTCCCGCTGATTTTTACTACGATACGGCGACCAAAAAGACCTTTCTGCCCCGCATGATGGAAAATAAATTGTCGATCTTGGAAGGCAATTGATTTCCTAAATTTGGGCAATCGCTTGCCTTGAAACGCGTTGGGGCAGGTCTGCATTGCCACAACGCGTTTTTTGATAGCGTGAATCGTATGAAAATCAAAGATATCGCCCGCAACATCGAGGCGTGGGCACCGACAGCACTCGCTGAGTCCTATGACAATGTCGGCTTGCTGGTAGGCGACCCCAATGCCGAGGCGACAGGTGTGCTGATCAACCTCGACGTGACCGAGGCGCTCATCGATGAGGCCATCGCCTTGGGCATCAACCTGATCGTGACCCATCATCCGATCTGGTTCACGGGGATCAAGCGACTCATCGGCGACAGCTATGTGAGCCGCATCATCCTCAAAGCCATCAAGGCCGACATTGCCCTCTATGCCTGCCACACCAACCTAGACAATGTGCAAACGGGGGTAAACCGCATGATTGGGGAACGCATGGGCATCACCGAGATGCGCGTGCTGAGCGCCAAGCGTGAGCAGCTCTTGCAATTGGTAGTCTATGCTGCTGATGATACGATCGAGGCGCTGGCCAATGCCATGCAGGGTGCTGGGGCCCGCAATTTGCACAGCATCCCACTGCGGCAGGGTGCGCAAGGCAGGATCGAGTGCATCGTGCCTGCTTATTTCAAAAGTGCAGTGTTGACCGCCCTGCGCAAGGCGCAGTCAGGTGTCGAGCCCGTGTTTCACCTCATGCCGACACTCGAGAGCGATATGGAGACAGGCTCGGGCATGATTGGCAACCTGCCGCATGCCGTTTCCAAGGCCGATTTCTTGGCGATGGTCAAGGATCGCTTTGGCTGTGGTGGCATCCGCTATGCCGATGCGCCTGCGGAGCTCATCAGCCGTGTCGCTTGGTGTGGCGGCGCAGGCAGTTTCCTGATCAGCAACGCCATCGGTGCCGGGGCAGATGCTTTTGTGACCGGTGACATCACCTACCACAAGTTTTTTGACAATGAAGACAAGTTGCTCCTGCTCGACATCGGGCACCACGAGTCAGAGCAGTTTACTTCAAATCTTTTACATGCGCACTTGTCAAAAAGTTTTCCTACTTTTGCGGTTCGTTTGTCTGATATAAAAACCAATCCAGTAAAATACTGCTGAGCGCATGGACGGTATCGTGGAAAAATTGAGAGCGTTGGCAAAGCTCCAATACGTTGACTCTCAACTTGATAAAATCATCGTGCTGCGTGGTTCGCTGCCCGAAGAGGTCGATGAGTTGGAATTTGAAATCCTTGGTCTCGAAGGCAAAAAAGCCAAGATCGATGAGGACATCCAAGAGCTTCGCAATGAAATCTTGAAGCGCAAGGCGAATATCAAGGACTTCGGCGCGCAGATTCGGAAATATGAGGAGCAACTCAACACGGTGAAAAACAACCGTGAGTATGAGGCGCTTACCAAGGAGGTGGAATACGCCAACCTTGAGATCCTCACTTCCGAGAAGAAGATCAAGCAACTGGAAGACCAGATTGAGCAAAAAAATACGCTCCTTTCTGGCACACAGTCGCATGTCGATGAGCGTAAAAACGACCTCGTCGAGAAGCGCAAGGAGCTTGAGATCATCATCAAGGAGACAGAGATGGAAGAGAAGCGCCTCGAAGGAGAAAGCGAAGACGCCAGCAAGCTGGTCGATAAGCGTATCCACGATGCGTATGGCAAGATTCGCCGCAACATGCGCAATGGTCTGGCCATCGTCTCGACCGATCGTGATGCTTGCGGTGGTTGCTTTGCAATCATCCCTCCACAGACTCAGTTGGAGATCAGGCAGAAAAAGAAATTGCTTTTCTGTGAAAACTGTGGCCGCATGTTGGTGGACCAAAGCTTTTTTGCAGAATTTGAAGTTGCTGACGCCGAGCGCGTCTAAGCGCTTGCATACGATATCTTTAAAGGCGTTCCCCCTCGGAACGCCTTTTTTGTAGGATAGGAAACTAAATAGAAGATCAAATAGCGATGCGCGGGCTTTTGGGTCGATGTCTCTTGGGATTGCTTTTTGCGGTGCTCATCGCAGCACATGCTGCGCCCCAAAGCAAGGAAATCGACCGTGCCATTATCAATCTTGAACTCGATCGTGCCACGGCATTGAGTTTCCAAGAGATTGAGCCGCAATTCAAATGGTATTATCAATCCCGCATCCTCTTTGTGCGCTACCTCATCCATGAAGACGCGCAACTGCTGAGTGCCTTTCTCGACCATTGCAAGGGCGCATTGGAGGTGATACAAGAGCTACCTGAATCTGATCCGCTCAAGGACATGATGGCTGCAGAGCTGTTTTTTTTGCGTGGAGCTGTCAAGGCCATGGACAAAAAAACGGTTGCCAGCGCCCTGGAGATCAAAAGTGCCTGCACCTTGATCTACCGCAATTCGCAAGTCTTCCCCCAAAACAAGGAGCAATTCAAGCTGCTTGGCGTCTTCAATGTCGCCATGAGCGCCATCCCCAAGAAACTCAAATGGCTGAGCAATGTGCTCTGTTTCAACGGAAATCTTAGTCTGGGGATCAAGCAGCTCGAGATCGCTGCCCGTGAAAGTCGCCTGCTACCGCAAGAGGCATCGTTGCTGCTCTTTTACTTTGAAAAGAACATGCTGTCCAAGCCCGAGGCTGCAGTGGCGCGTGCCTTAAGGATGGTCGAGACCGAACCCCATAGCAAAGTCACCAATTATCTGCTGCTCACGGGCTATTTGGAAACCCGCCAAATCGACAAAGCCATCGCGCTTGTGGAGGCAATGGAGGCCAGCCTCAATGCCAATACCCAGGCCGACAACCTCCCGGTCTGGTACTATACCCGGGCCAAAGCGCATTTTTTCAGGTTGGAATATGAGCAATGCATCCAGCAGATGGACCGCTTTCTCAGCCTCTACCATGGCAGGACACTCTATGCCGACGCACTCTACAAAAAGGCGATGTCACTCGTCCTGATGGGGCGTTATGAAGCCTCAAAACCAGTTTTTCTACAATTGACCAAGGTAGAGAGCTCCAGTTTTGATGTGGATGAATATGCCTTGTCGCAGGCGTCGATCTACTTGCTGCATGAACCTAGTCGCGTCGAGCGGGAGCTATATGCCGCGCGTAACCTGTTTGACGGCGGTTATTACCTGCGGTCATTGCGCTTGCTCGCCCCGATCCAAGAGCATCAGGCACAATGTACAGAAGACGAGCGCTGTGAGCTCTGGTACCGCCTCGGGCGCAATTGGCAGGAAATGGATTCCACACGGCTGGCCAAAGGTAGTTTCGTTGCCTGTTTTGCCACCCAACCAGGCCGCAATCTTTGGATGAAGGCCTATGCTCACTATTCCCTTGGTCGGCTGGAGGAAAAACAAAAAAACTATCCCGTGGCACGTCGTGAGTACCAAATCGCACTCAGCTACGACAATTATGACTACCAGGCAGGGCTGGAGCAACGCTGCAAAGCGGCCCTCGAACAGCTCAAGGGAAGAAATTGAGTGATTTCTGCTTTGCGCAATTGCTTGATTAAGAATAGTTTGTATAGGTCATGCCCAAGGGGGATTAACCTTTTACAGGCGCTGCCTCCAATTAGCCATCCATACCAAGGGTTTTCCGTATTTTTGTATTCGGAATTATGCGGAAAAATGTCACCATTCTAGTACTTGCTTTGCTTGTGCTTTTGAGCGCATGCAGTCGTGGACGCATGCAGCCTACACGTGAAGTCGATGTCGCGGATCAATTTGGGGTAGCGATACCTTCCAATTTGGTGCCCTGTAGCGAGTTGCACGAGTTTGCCCCCCTACAATACGCCGATGAGCGCGGGGGGTATTTCCTCTTGGGCATCCAAGAGGCCAAAGAAGACATCGTACACCTCAAAGTGAAGTACAAACTCGCCGACTACGCCAGTTTTGTTGAAAACACGATCGGGAGTGCTTACGACACGATTCATGTGAGTGAGCGCGATACATTGGAAGTCAATGGCTTGCGTTGCCAGACGGCCGATATGATTGCTGCAATCGACGATGGGCAGTCTGCGTTGGAAGTCTATTATCACCTCTCTGTATTTGAAAGCGACAGCCATTTCTACCAACTCATCGGCTGGACCCGTCGCGAATGCCAGTCGGTATTTCAGGCAGCGGCCCACGAAATGGATCTCTCCTTTCATGAATTGAGTGCTGCATTGGTGCAGGACCAAACAGCCTCTGCTGTGACTCCTGAGCGTAAGTAAGCTAAATATTTCATCAAATCTGCGGTCAACCGTTAGCTGCTTGAATGCGCTTCGCATCCATTTGCTATCTTTGCCGTTTCCCAAAAATCGCGTACAGCATGCAATTGGAAGCACTCACAGCAATCTCGCCCATCGACGGCCGCTATCATCACAAGACGCGTGAACTCGCTGAATATTTCTCAGAAATGGGCTTTATCCGGTACAAGGTCAAGGTCGAAATTGAATATTTCATTGCCCTCTGCGATGAAAAGATACCTGGTCTGGAAAGTCTGGACCAAGACCTATTTCCAGCCATGCGCGACCTGTACCGCGATTTCACCATCGAAGATGCACGTCGTGTCAAGGACATCGAGTTGGTAACCAACCACGATGTGAAGGCCGTGGAGTATTTCCTCAAAGAGCGCTTTACCGCCCTCTCGCCCGCATTGGACCAAGCCAAGGAGTACCTGCACTTCGGCCTCACCTCCCAAGACATCAACAATACCGCCATCCCGATGATGCTGCGCGATGCGATGTACAACGTGATGTTGCCCGGCCTGCGTGATATCCTCACGCGCATCGAAGCCATCGCTGGTGAATGGAAAGACATCCCCATGCTTGCGCGCACACATGGGCAACCCGCCTCGCCCACGCTCCTCCACAAGGAGATCATGGTCTTCTACGCCCGTCTCGCCGACCAAGTCAACGAGTTGGCGCAGCAAAACTATCCCGGCAAGTTTGGCGGTGCCACCGGCAACTTCAACGCCCACTATGTCGCCTTCCCCGCCATCGACTGGCACAGTTTTGCAGGGATATTTCTTGCCAAGACCCTCGGTCTGCGCCGCAGCCGCCCCACGACACAGATCGATCATTATGACGGCATCAGCCGCATTTTCGATAACCTCAAGCGCATCAATACCATATTGATCGACATGTCGCAAGACATTTGGCTCTACATCAGCCAAGACTATTTCAAGCAGCGGTCGGTCGCGACAGAGGTCGGCAGCAGCGCCATGCCCCATAAGGTCAATCCGATCGATTTTGAAAATGCCGAGGGCAACCTTGCTGTCTCCACAACCTTACTCGAATTCATGAGCCGCAAGCTGCCGATCTCCCGCTTGCAGCGCGACCTCACCGACAGCACAGTGCTGCGCAACGCAGGCACGGCAATGGCCCATACTTGGCTCGCCTTGCAGTCCTTGCAAAAGGGCATGGGCAAGCTGGAAGTCAACCAGATGTCGGTGAAAGTGGAATTGCAGGCCGACTGCTATGCCGGTGTTTGGGGCCACTATGTCGCCAAGGAAGGCTGGCTTGAACAAGGTGACATCGAGGAAGCCATCAATGCGGCGCAAAAGATCGGCGATGATGCGATCCAGAAGAAAACCCAGGGCTATGTGGTTCCCGACGCGTTCAATCACGGCACTTCAGAGCAGCGCGCCGCATGGTTCAACAAAGGCTTCAAGGCAGGGCGGATCGAGGCCTGCGACACATTTAACAACGGCCAGTAACCAGCCGCGAGAACCCCGCCGGTCGAGTGCCATGCCCAGCGCAATGGCGCATTGACCGGCGTTCATTGACCAGTACCGGAAAGCGCAACCATGGGCATTGTCAGCAAAGGGGTGACCTTGGGCCTTGCCGCAGGCGGGCTGGCGCTGTTTTCGCAGGCGCCGGAATTTACCCAGCAATACCGCCAGCGGCTCGGCGGGGCGATTGGCGAGTTGAAGATCATCGTCGCCGATTTCGACAAGGATGCCGGCAAGTCGAATTTGAGCCGCGAAAAGGCGCTTTCGCAAATGCTGGGCTCGCCAACGCCGTTCTCGCGCGATCGCGGCGCGTCGATGACGCGAACCATCACCCGGTTTGATGCGCTGTCGCGCCAGCAGGCATTGATGGAAAAAGCCCACCCGGTCACCCGGCCACTGTTCATCTTGCGCACACCCGACCGCGCGGTGCTGAATGGAGCGTGGGAAATATTTGAGCCGGCGCTGCCGTTTACCTTGCCGGGCGCGGTTTATGGCGCATTGGGCGCGCTGCTGGCGACAATTTTTGCCCGGATCGGCGTCAATTCTGCAAGGGCAGTTGCCCGGCGGCGCGCTGCAGCCGCTGGAAAGGCCGGCAAGCGGCCAACCGACGTCAACATCGATCCAGCCGCCGATGCCGCGTTGCCAGGTTCCGGGGCAGCCGTGCCATTTCCCGCCCTGCCGCTCCCAGCTTTGCGCCCAGGATCAGGACCGGTCCCGCAGCGCTATCCCCCGTTTGCTACCAAC
>JANORP010000128.1:0-31409 GCA_031415375.1 Bacteroidota bacterium
GTTACGTAGGAGGTGTTACTGGAAGCGCTAGATTTCTCCGCTGCGTGGTCTCGTCTCCGCCGCGGCGGATCCCTCGACCACTTCGGTCGAAATGACAAGCTTTTTTGGATCTACTGTTAATGAAACGGATACTCATATAAAGAAATTTAGTCGCATTCTCAACCCAGCATCGTTTTTTGAATATATAACTTGGAGGGAATTGCGGATATTGCAAGGCATCTATGGGCATCTCAGATATGAAAACGGGCGAGCCGAGCGTGATCCTCGCCAAACTAGACGACCTCATCAATTGGTCACGTCTCAATTCGCTATGGCCCATGGGCTTTGGCTTGGCTTGCTGCGCGATCGAGATGATGGCCACCAATGCGAGCCACTATGACCTCGACCGCATGGGCGTGTTTCCTCGGCCTTCACCTCGGCAGAGCGACGTGATGATCGTCTCGGGCACCGTCACCTTCAAGATGGCCGACCGCATCCGCCGTCTCTATGAGCAGATGGCCGAGCCGCGTTACGTGATATCCATGGGCTCCTGCGCCAATTGCGGTGGCCCATATTGGGAGCATGGCTACCATGTGCTCAAGGGCGTGGACCGTGTGATCCCCGTCGATGTCTATATCCCTGGCTGCCCACCGCGTCCCGAGGCACTCATCGGCGGCATCATGATGCTGCAAGAAAAGATTCGCAATGAGAGCCTAGGTACCCAACCTGCCCCAGAGACGACATCATGACAGCCGAAGCCATCTCAGAGATGATCAGCGCCCAAGTCGGCGCAGATGCCGTGACCAGTAGCCAACTACAAGTCCCACAACCTGTATTGCACATCGCGCCCGCATCGCTGCCGGCGGTTTGCACACTCCTGCGCGACGACCCCGCCCTCTACTTTGACTACCTAGAGTGCCTGAGCGGGGTGGACGAAGGCCCTGAGGCCAACAGCATCGGCGTTGTCTATCACATACGCTCGATCACACGCGGGCACCGCCTCGTGCTCAAATGTTTTGTGCAGCGCGATGCGCATCCCACCCTCCCCTCGATCGCACACATCTGGCGCACGGCCGACTGGCATGAGCGCGAGGCCTTTGACCTGCTGGGGATCACCTTTACAGGCCATCCCGATATGCGCCGCATCCTCATGCCAGAGGATTGGGTCGGTCACCCCTTGCGCAAGGATTACGTGAATCCCGAGTTTTACCACGATTTCAAGACGGCCTACTGATGCACGAGGTCCTACATCCCAACGCCACGCGCACAGAGCTCGACTATGCCGAGCTGCTGCGCCGCTCGGCACCCGGCAAAACCCGCCTCCAAGACCTTGCTTCTGAGGAAATGGTCCTGAATATGGGCCCGCAGCACCCGAGCACCCATGGCGTCTTGCGGCTAGAGCTCGTCACCGATGGCGAAATCGTGCTCGAAGTCATCCCCCATCTCGGCTACTTGCACCGCTGCTTTGAAAAGCATGCCGAGTCTCTCCCCTATCCACAGACCATTCCCTATACCGATCGCTTGGATTACCTGGCCTCGATGAACAATAACCTGGCCTTTGTGATGGGGGTCGAGCAAATGATGGGCCTCACAGGCCAATTGCCCAAACGCGTGGAGTACATCCGCGTCTTGGTGGCTGAGCTGAACCGCATCGCTTCGCACTTGGTGGCCATTGGCACATTTGGTTTGGATGTGGGCGCGATCACCCCGTTTTTGTGGTGCTTTCGTGACCGCGAGCATATTTTGAAAATGCTCGAATGGGCTTCTGGCGCGCGCATGCTCTACAACTATATCTGGATCGGCGGCTTGTTTTTTGACATTCCTGTCGGGTTTGAAGACCGCTGCGCGGAATTTGTGCACTATTTCAAGCCCAAATTGGCGGAGCTCAATGGGCTGCTCACTGGCAACCGCATCTTTGTGGACCGCACGGCGAACGTAGGCGTCTTGCCGCTCGATGTCGCCATCAATTATGGTTGCTCAGGGCCGGTGCTGCGTGGCTCTGGCCTCAAAATGGACCTGCGCAGGCTCGACGGCTACTCGGTGTATCCTGAAATCGACTTTGAGGTCTGCTATGGCCGGGGCGAAATGGGCAAAGTCGGCGATTGCTGGGACCGCTACAAAGTGCGCGTCGATGAGATTGCCCAATCCCTCAAGATCATTGAGCAATGTCTGGAAAAATTGGTGAAGGCCCATCCGCGTGGCGACAATTTCGATCCTCGTGGCATGTGCCCCCCCAAGGCGCGGCCCAAGGCTGGCGAATACTATAGCCGGGCCGAGAACCCCAAGGGCGAGCTTGGTTTTTATTTCATCGCCGACGGCAAGAGCGACATTCCGTTGCGCTGCAAATGCCGCGCCCCGAGTTTCAGCAACCTGAGCGTGGTCCCCGAGATTTCACGGGGTGTATTGATCGCTGACCTGATCGCAATCCTCGGCTCGATCGACTTTGTGCTGGGCGAGGTGGATCGATAGGCGCGACGCCTATGGAGCGAAATTTCAAAAAAGCATCTCTAAAAATACATTCGGCACCGGGTCCTCCCCGTTTCACGAGGGCGCAGCGTGAAACGGGGAGGGCGCGAAGTGCAACGGGAAGGCACTTCGTTTTTTGAGCCTATGGTTGCTGCCGCAAATAGGGCGATCAAAAAAACGGAGCAACGCAGCATATTAGGTTTTGGAGGCTCCCTTCAGACCAACGAAGCCCGAAGGGCTTCAATGTGAATAGCCCCGAGCGAAGCTCGGGGCATCAGCGAAAAAATGCCCCAACCCCGAAGGGGTTTAATGTATTGTGTTCATATTCAACCCTTTCAGGGTTGATAATTGGTACTGCTCCAGCCGTAGGCTTCGCCTACGGCTATTCACATTCAAGTCCTTCGGACTTGCAAATACCACTGTCAATTGGTTTGGAAACCCTTCATGGCATCTCAAAAAAACGCATCAGACACCGTGCCCTCGTGAAACGGAAAGGCACTTCGTTTTTTGAGCCGATGGCTGCTGCCGCAAATAGGGCGATCAAAAAAACGGAGCAAAGCCAGCATCAAGGGTTTTTGGATGTGCCCATCCGTTCCTATCACTTGAACTGCATCAACCAATTGAGGAAAGCTTCCCGATAGCCTTCATACCCAGCATTGGTGGTCCAGAGGGCACGTGAGCCGTGATGACCGGCGGCTGTGGGCGTGTAGGTTCTGAGAAATGCTGGCTGCACGTGTGCTGCCAAGGCCAGTGCCTTGGGCATCTCTGCCTGGGAGGCGGTGATGAAAGTGGGCTTGGCAAGGCCATCGATGGCCTTGCCCAATTTGAGCTTGGCCCCAAAATATTCCCCTGGACTGAAAGCCGCAATGCCTGCCACAAGCGCCATATCATGGCCAACTTTGAGCACTAGGGAAGCCGAGTAGGAGCTGCCAACGAGGATGATGTCCTGATTTGTATGCGCCGCTGCCCATTGCACTGCCACGACAATATCTTGCTCTGCATCGAGGTAGGCCTGGCCTTTGCCCAATTTTTTCGCCCGGGCTGCCGTTGCATTGGGCACATCGTTCACGCCCTCGCCCGATCGCTGATCGACGGCCAGGCAGTTAAAAGCCTTCCCATTGAGCCACAAGGCAGTCTCACGGTATTCGCCACGGCTCCACCCGGCTTGGTGACAGAGGATCACCAAGGGGCAAGTCACGTCGATTTCGTAGAGATCGGCCGTGACTTCCAAGCCGTCTGCTGCGAGAAACGACACTGTTTTTTGGGCAAATAGCGCTGCAAACGCAGCCATCAGGATTAGGAACACAAAACTATTTTTCCTCATTGTACAAGAGTGTTTCTCCAAAATTATTGAAAATCAGGCAAATCCAACAGTAACTAGCCTAGGATCACAACATAAAGAAAATATTCTGGACACTTGGAAATTTGAATGTGAATAACTAAGTTGTGTTGTCTTTCTGAGCTAAATCAATATGTCTATGCGCAAGATCTACTTCATCACCCTCTTGCTGCTGTTGACCTCAAGCTTGGCCATGGGCCAATGCAACCTGTTTGCAAATGCAGTGCCTGGGATATTTTTGGATTATCAATCCACCAATCTCTTGAATTGCTCCGGGGTCGGCTTCAATCCCATCATGGGCCGGTACTATGCCGTGCGGGCTGGCAATGCGTCCTTTCCGATGGAGACATGGTCTTCCACGGGTACACAGTTGTTTACAACCAATGCTGGCTTTGACTGGCGTGGCATGTGGTGGAATCCCAACACGAGCCAACTGGAAGGGAATGGCTACGCGACCGAAGGTCTCTGGCGTTGTAATCTGGATGGCAGTGGCATGGCGGTCAATTCAGGATCCTATATCTTTACGGGCCAAGCACAGCCCGATATACAATCGGTCGGTGACTATGATCCTGTCGCCAATGAAATCATCTATTATTATTCAGGGTCGATTTACCGCTATTCCCGTGCGACCAATGCGCTCATCGGCACCTACCCTTTGCTGGGCATTCCTGTGCCATTGTCCTACATCAACAACAATACGGTCGTCTTTACCAATTGTGTAGGCAAAGAAATCGGCATCTTGGACTATTTCAACAAACGCATCTACATTTTCCAAAAGAATACTGGAACCTATGTAGGCATGAGCCAATTGCCTGCCGCTACGGTCGTGAGTAGCTCTTTCAGATTTTCTTACGCCAATGGCCTCGCTTGGCTTTTCAACCTAAGTGCTGGCAATTGGTATAGCTTCAGGATTCTCGACATGATTTTGCCAGATAACGCACTGAATGCCAATACGATTTGGTTCAGTACATCCACTGCACAGATCGATTGGGAGAGCACTGACGCAGGCCGCTATGACCACTTTGAGGTCGAACGCTCAGTGGATGGTCTCTCGTTTATGCCCGTTGGTGACCGCGCTGCGAGCGACTTTGAATCTGACAATGGAGATACCAGAAAATGGACCTTGCAAGATGCTACGACCCCAAACAGCCCCGTGATCTATTACCGCGTCAATGCCGTCTTGAAATCTGGCGAAATTGTACCTTCGGAAGTGATGCTGCTCAGTCGCACAGACGGTGAGGAGCTAGCCCTCGGTGCATGGCCTGTGCCTGCAGATGCGCAGGTGCACGTCGCCTTTGAACAAGCCCCCAAGGGTAGCCATATTGAGGTGATCGACGCTGCTGGCAAATTGATCATCCACCAAGATGTGACCGACAACTTGGCCAGCGAAGGTAGCCTGCAATTGGAAACCCAGACTTGGGCCGAGGGCATCTATCTGCTGCGCATCAGGGATCTCACAGGCACGCAGCTGACGCAGCGCTTGGTGATCCAACATTGATCTTTTCCTGAAATCAAGTTGCCTACCGATTGTGCAGATCGCAGGAGAATGCTTTCATTTACACCCATGAAAGGAAAAATATGCCTTGTGACTGGCGCCAATGCAGGCATTGGTCTTGCAACAGCTCGGGGCCTTGCCGCCCAAGGTGCTACGGTGATCCTCGCCTGCCGATCCCTTGAGAAAGGGAAAGCTGCACAAGCCGATCTCATCGCCGCTACAGGCAACCCTGCGGTACACCTCATGGTTTTGGACATGAGCCGCCTCGCCGATGTGCGGCGGTTTGCAGCTGAATGCTTGGCTCAGTTTCCGAAAATAGATGTGCTGATCAACAATGCTGGCGCCTTCTTTTCTGAATTTGAGAAAACCGAAGACGGCATCGAACGGCAATTGGCGGTGAATCATGTCGCCCCTTTTCTCCTGACACTGCTACTGCTGCCGGCGCTCAAAGCCGCAGCGCCTGCCCGCATCGTAATGGTTTCCAGCGGTGCCCACTTCAATGGTAAAATCCACTGGGACGATCTCAATGGCGAGCAGAACTACTCGGCATTTGCGGCCTATGCACAATCCAAGCTCGGCAACGTGCTCTTTGCCAATGAATTTGGGCGTCGCTACCCTGGCATCGGCGTGACCGCCAACAGTCTTCATCCCGGCGTAGTGCGCACCGAGATCGGCCAAAAAAACAAGAAATGGCTTTACAGGATTGGCTGGGCCTTTATGAAGCCTTTCATGGTTTCATCCACCAAGGGCGCGGCGACGTCGCTGCATGTAGCATGCTCACCGAAGCTGGAAGGCGTAACAGGTAAGTTTTTTGACAAATGCCGGGAGAAACAACCGTCTGCAGAGGCACTTAATCTCGACAATGCGGCGCGGCTTTGGGACATCACCGCAAAATTGTGCGGGCTTTGATGCAGCTACCCGCACAGGAAACAAATCAGGTTCGCAACGATCTGTAGGACAAAATCAGCAAGCATTGAAAATCCCTTGCTGGTTTGCGTCCCTACAACCGCTCCTCGACCAATGGCTGTGTGGTATTCACATCATGATATTCCACCTGCCGCTTAAAGGGCCTGATGATGAGGCGTGTGCCCTTGTCGTAGGTGACATAGCTCCAGAACCAGTTGATGAAAACGACGAGCCGGTTGCGGAAACCTGCCAAGAAAAACAGGTGAATCGCCATCCACATCAGCCAAGCGATGAGGCCTTTGAGCTTGAAGCGCTGCACATCCCCCACAGCCTTGTTGCGACCGATTGTGGCCATGTTGCCTTTGTCGGTGTATTTGAATTCCCGCAAGTCTCGCTGGAAAATAAGGCTTTTGATGTTGCGCGCCAGTAGTTGGCCTTGCTGAATCGCAACTTGGGCCACCCCCGGGTGGCCCGCAGGATAGTCCTCGGTGCGCATCAAAGCGAGGTCACCGATGGCGAAGACTTGCGTCTGCCCCTTGACACGGTTGAACTGATCGACTTCGATGCGGCCGCCCCTTCCCACTGCCGATTCCAAGCCCGGTAGGGCATTGCCCACCACGCCTGCCGACCAGATCACGGTCATGGCATCGAGGTCACGACCGCCTGCAAGGTGTACCTGCACGCCATCGTAGCTTTCGACCTTGGCATTGAGCCAGATATTCACGCCCATTTTGGAGAGGGCTTTGTGGGCATTTTCAGAGGATTCCATACTCATCCCTGGCAACACGCGATCGCCGGCCTCTATGAGGTGTATCTGCATGCGCCGCAAATCGAGCTCGGCATAGTCAGTCGGCAAGATATGCTGCTTCAACTCTGCCAATGCACCTGCGGTCTCCAAGCCAGTCGGCCCTGCTCCCACCACGACAAAATTCATGAGGGCGTTGCGCTCTTCGAGGTCTGAGGTAAGGACTGCCGCCTCAAAATTTTGCAAGATCACACTTCTCAGATCGAGCGCCTCTGGGATATTTTTCAAGCCGCGCGACATGGATTCCAAGCCCTGCAACCCGAAAAAATTGGTCCGGGAACCAGTCGCCACTGCGAGGTAATCATATTTGATGTCGCCAATCGAGGTCGAAATCACCTTTTGGACCGTGTCAACGTGCTCCACCTCAGCCATGCGAAAGATGAAATTGGCCTGGTTCTTGAACATTTTCCGCAAGGGAAAGGCTATGCTGTCAGGTTCCAGACCGCCCGTGGCGACTTGGTACAGCAAGGGCTGAAAGGTGTGGTAATTGTGTTTGTCAAACATCACCACCTGCACGGGTGCATTTTTGAGTGATTGGGCAAGGTTGATCCCTGCAAATCCTCCGCCGATGATCACGACGCGTGGGAGATTCAATTCTGGTACGTTGACCTTCATAGAACATGTGGGTAGAATACTACTTGCAAAACTCAGCCGTAGGCGAATGGTTCCAAATAAATCGAGAAAAAAGGAGAGATGCCTTGTTTGCCAAAAAGCGATCTACAAGCCCTACCGATGCACGGTCACATCGGGCGTCGTGAAGTGTACACTCTCATTGCCGGCGCGGTCGCGCAGATAGACGGTGTAGTTGAAGGTCTGCGAGCTGGAGTTGTCGGTGATGCCCGTGTTGCGCAAGACCACATTCAAGGTGCCTGTGATCGGAATCTCAGATGCACTAGGCGCCAAGGCGCGGATGCGAAATTGCTCGGTCACGTTGATGCGATTGTCCACCAGGAATAGGTTGTGGGCATCGGGTGTATTTTCACCAAGATCACCGTCGCCATCACGGTAACTGACCGCAAAGACGATCGAATCTTGGTATTCGACCACATTGCTGGGAGACACTGTCACCGACAAAATGCTCGGCACAGGGTCCAGCAAATCGACCTTGTCTTTTTTGCAGGCCGCTGATAGCAATAGCAGGCTACCGATGAGAAGTGCGTTGTGTTTTGGGATCATCGGGCTCATGGTTTTACAAAAAATGCTGAATAGGTCTTGTAGGGATCCAAGCTCTCATCTCGGGGAAATTCTGAGTTTTGGGGCTGATCGCCATCATTCACATAATACCGCATGTAAACCGTGTCACCGACTGCAAAGTTGCCGCTGTTTACTTGACAGACCCAGACATTGAAACCCGAGGCCAAGAAGTAGGCATTCACGGTCGCAGCGCCCACGAAATTGTTTTTGTCAAGGGAGAGTTTGAGCTGATTGACCTGCAATTGATTCACGGCCGTACTGTCGTCCTCCACCAGCATCACGACATTGAATTGGGTATTGGCAGGAACGATGAAGGGGTGATAGGGCACCGAATCTAGGCGATTTTCAGTGACGTCGAGTTGCACGGCAAAAGATTGATCGAAGGCGACAAATCCCAAAATGCGGGGCTCATTGTTGGGCAATACAGGAATGTTGCCGAGCATGTCTTTGGCCCCACCTAGGATCCAATTGCGCACATGCACAAGTTCTGCATCTGTGAGGTATTGGCCTGTGGCGGGCATCTGCTGCAATTGTGCATCGCCGCGTGTGATGCGGTGCCACAATATGGAGCCGGCAGTATCACCCGGGATCACGCGAAAGGTGTAGGCCGAGTCGGCGGTATTCTTGACGACACGGGCATAGGCCAGTGTGCTCCAAGCACTTTGGATGGACCTGAAATCGGGTTCAAAATGCCCATCGTGGCAACCAGGAAGGCTGCATTTTTGGCGCAATATCGATTCATAGATGCCAGTGATCCCGTCGGGGTTGGGCACATAATTGTTGTTGGTGCCATTGCCATAGTCCACGTCATCATAGGGATTGTGGGGCGCTGGATCGTCGCGCTTGCAAGCAGCGATGGCAATTGCCAACACTAGCAGCAGGAAAGGCAGCATATTGCGGGTAGTCTTCATATCAATGCGTCCCCCAAAAATTGCCCCGGTGGACGTATGCCTACAGGGATGTCGGTATCAAAGCCGAGCAGCTTGGCGACCGTCGGCACGATGTCGATGCTCTCACCGCGCACCTGCGAGATCACTTGGTTTTGCCGCACGACATTGCTCGGGCCAGCCACTAGGCAAAAGATTTCACGTGACATCTGATCACCGTTGCTGTCGATGGCGGTGTGGTCGATGGCATACCGTCCAAAGCCATCGATCACGGTATTGGGCATGAGGTTGCGGCCGTGCTCGGGCACGACGATGAGCACGGTATCATTGGCCATGCCAGGTGTGTTTTGGATAGTGTTCCATAGATGGGCCACAGCATAGTCTGCCTTGTGCAAGGAATTGGCGTAGCGCGTAAAGTCAAAATGGCAGATGTCCACATCTTGCATATTGACCACGAGCAACTCGGGCTTAAATTCCTGGATGACCTTTTCCGCAAAAAACATGCAGTAGAGGTCATTGGTCATGTTTTGTGCCCCGATGGCCCACGGGTCGCCATAGATGCCAGACTGCACGCCCGCGAGGGTGGCCGCGTGGAAATCACGCAGCCGATCGGCGTCTGAGCCACTGTTGATCACGCCTGCATCATTGGGGTCATAGCCCGCGCTGAAGTTCTTGTCGAGAAAATCGCGCACCTTGTCGCGACCTGCACGCTGTGCGGTCGTGTAGGGCCGCATATTGCCGAGCGCTTGCGCATTTTGCGGCTGGTAGAAGGATGTCGGCTGGATATAATTGGCACCGTAGAGGCTGCCATAGCCCTCGTAGCTGCTGTAGTTCAGATAGGGATAGGGACCCAATTGGTTGGAAACCCACCAAGCATTGAGCGCGTTTTTGGTAGGGGACGAATGCTTGCGGTAGAGCTCAAACATCGTGGGCCACTTGGGCGACTCGCGCAGGTTCAGATTGGTGTCGGCATAGCGGCCTGTGAGCGCCACTTGGTGTGCCGAGTAGTGTCCTGTGGGTCCCTCTGCAAAACGAAATTCCTTATAGAGTGTTCCATATTTTTGCAGCGGCATGGCCAAGGGCGAATTGGGAAGCGCGGAGATCCCGGCGGCGATGTCGGGAGAAATGCCGGCGTTGCCGACGAGCATGCTCGGCATGAGGTTGCCGTCGATCATTTGCACGGATTCAAAATTGCGCACCCCGCCCGCAAATAGGCAGACGACGACATGGTTCACAGCACGTGACGCAGTCGAGGCAAACAATCTGCCCGAGGGCAAAATATAGGGCGATGCGATCGCACCAGCAGTGGCGAGGCCCAATGTCTTGAGAAATTCACTTCGTTTCATCTTCCTTCCCGCTCAGTAAAACCGATATTCTGCACTGGTCATAAACGCATAATAAACAAGGTCGGGCGTGAGCCCAGCGTCGTCTTGAATGAGGTCGGTAACAAACCAACGCTCAAAAGCCGTGGGTTCCCGCACAAAAAACTTGCGGTAGCAACCATCGACAAATCCCTCGATATTGCTCCGCATGGTCGCATCGCTGGGGATCACGACATTGGGATCATTGAGGAAATTGAGGATGACCATGTCCATGACCAAGCGTTTGTCGCCAAAGGATTGGTAGGATTGGGCGAGTGCCTCCAAGGTCGTTGCAGGGATGCTCGTGCCAAAGAGGTCTGAATAGGCGATGCTCAGCACCTCCAAATCGGACTTCACATTGGGTTTGGCGGTGCCTGGCTGCCCTACGGTGACATCATTCACATCATAGGTGTAAATGGGTTCCTTTTTGCAGCCATTGCTGAGCAGGATCACTGCGAGCAGCATGGCCATTCTTACGATGATCGTGTTGGGTGTCCTCACAGTCCTATGAATTCATTTTTGCTCAAAACAGCCTTTTGAAGGGCTTTGAAATCACCGTTGGCTTTAAAGGCAATGGTGAGCGTCTCCAATTCCTCGGTATTGGGTTCGCGGTACAGATATCGCCGAAATACGTCACGCACCTGCCCCTCATGGTAATCAAGGGAGCGCAAGAAGATGGCGATGAAATCGGTCTTGGAGCGGCCACTTTCCAAAAACAATTGGGAGCTGAAACCATCGACCATGATCTCGCCGGCGGTGCGCTCTGCATCTGTGGGATACCGCGCGAGGAAATTTTGAAACATGGACACCACAAAATTTTGCGTACCCATATTGATCTGGTCATAGCCCTTGTTGGTGACCAAGCGGCGATGCATCTCGGCAGTGGTGATGGTGGCAGCCTGCAAGTCGGCTGGGATCGCCATGACCAAAGTCAATTGATCCTGGTCGATCAATGCCTGTGGCCAAAAAGGAAGATAGACCGAATCTGAAAGAATGAATTCGATCAGGTCCAATTCATCGCGGATGTCTGAGGTATCGACGCCACTGAGCAGCGACGCCCTTGAAAGGTCAAAGAGGCGCTGGGCATACCCAGGTTTGGCGATCACCAGGTCCAAAAAGTTGCCACGGTCGTCGAGGGAAACATTCTGGATGCGCAAGATCGATTTGCCAGTAGCGATCTCGCTGGCATCGGGTTGGTGCCCCAACAGCGTGATGTAGCTGCGGTTGATGTAGTTTTCCAAGACCAGATCCGTAATGGTACCGTCGGGCGGGGCTTCATTGCCAGGAACCACCACCTCCTTGTCGCGCTTGCAGGCAGCGCAGAGGAGGAGGAAAAGACAGATAACAGGCCAAACTTTCCGCATCACCGTAGTTTTTGTACCAAGATAAGCCATCGAGGGCAATATTTCCAAGACAAAAACCGTGCCCAAGCACACATCGGTGGCGGCATTGCCTGGGTTTGCTGTCAACGAAAGAAAGATATTTATCAGTTTTTACTCGGCTTATTTAGAATAGTTCTAAATTAGCGGCCGCTTTGAAAACGAGATTGGCGTTGGTAAGAGCTGGTTAAAAACGCTTGGAAGCATCAAAAACAATGAATGAATGCACCTTGGCATCGCTACGCAGCGGTGACGAGGGGCTTGTGCTCTGCATCCAAGACCCTCAACTCAAGCTGGCTTTGCTGCGCATCGGTTTGCTAGAAGGTGATAAATTTTGTGTCACCGAGCTCGCGCCTTGGGGTGGCCCGATCGCGCTGCGTGTGCGCGGGGGCAAGGTGGCGCTGCGCAAATCAGACGCCAAGATGGTGCAAGTGAAGCTTATCTGATGCAGAAAGGCCCAAAAATAGCATTGGTCGGCAATCCCAACTGTGGCAAGACTTCCCTCTTCAACGCACTCACTGGGCTGCGCCAAAAGGTCGGCAATTTTCCAGGGGTGACCGTAGATCGTAAATCGGGCCACGTCGCGCTTGCAGATGGCCGCGAGTCCATCTTGATCGACCTGCCGGGCACCTATAGCCTCTATCCCAGCGCCGAAGACGAGAAAGTCGCGACCTCGGTGCTCGCCAATCATCAGGACCAAGATCATCCCGACCTCGTGGTGCTTGTGGCCGACGCCACCAACCTGCGCCGCAGCTTGCTGCTCTGCACGCAAGTCATGGACTTGGGCTTGCCAGTCGTTTTGGCCTTGAACATGGCCGACCTGTTGGAAAAAGAGGGCCGCAGCCTCAATGCCAAATTGCTCGCCAAGCAACTCGGCATCACCGTCGTGGTCATCTCAGCCCTCAAAGGGATCGGCCTGGAGCAGCTCATCGCCGAGATGGGCAAGCCCCACACGGCTGCCAAGGAGCCCTTTTTCAAGGTGCCCGCGTCATTTGACACCCTGCTCCTACCCGTCACCAAAAAGATCGGCACAGCCTCCCGCTACCTTGGGTGGCTGCTGCTCATGCGCTCAGAAAACTTCAGTTGGCTCGACTCAGACCCAATCCTGAGCCCCGACAAGGCCCACATGCTCGATGACCCCGATGGCCTCATCAACAATGAGATGGCCATGCGCTATGACCGCATCAACGAGATCGTGGAGGCCGTCGAGTCCAATCCCATACATCCGATCAACCGCATCAGCGATCGGCTCGACCGATGGCTGCTGCATCCCATAGGCGGCTACCTCATCTTTGTCGCCCTGCTGAGCCTCATCTTCCAATCGATATTTGCCTGGGCGAGCTATCCCATGGACTGGATCGACACGGGCTTCTCGTGGCTGGGCGAAGGCATGAAGGCGATCGCGCCACAAGGCTGGCTCACCGACCTGCTGGTCGATGGGGCCTGGGCTGGACTGGGGGGCATCGTGATCTTCGTGCCGCAGATCGCCATGCTGTTTTTCTTCATTTCCTTGCTCGAGGACTCGGGCTATATGTCGCGGGTGGTGTTTTTGATGGACCGCATCGTGCGGCCCTTTGGCTTCAGCGGCAAGTCGGTGATCCCCTTGATCGGCGGCATGGCCTGCGCCGTGCCGAGCGTGATGATGGCCCGCACGATCCCCAACCGCACCGAGCGGCTCATCACCATCATGGTCACGCCGCTCATGAGCTGCGCGGCCCGCATCCCCGTCTATGTCTTGCTCATCAGCATGTTTGTGCCCGAAGATTACCTGCTTGGGGTGATCAGCCTGCAAGGCTTGGTGATGACAGGCATGTATTTCCTCGGATTTTTCATGGCCTTGATCGTCGCTTGGGTCATCAAGACTGTGAGCAAATACAAGTCGGGTGGCATTTTCGTGACCGAATTGCCAATCTACCGCATGCCGCGCTGGCGCAACACCTTGCTCACGATGTTTCACAAGAGCCGCACCTTTGTGATGGAGGCTGGCAAGATCATCATTTTGATTTCCATGGTGTTGTGGGTGCTCAAATCTTATGGCCCGCCGTCGCAGATGGCGGCGATCGATGCCGATTTTGATCCTCGCATCATGGCGACACAAGATTCGACCGCGTTGCAAGAATTGGAGAATGCCAAGGCCTCGGGGAAACTCAAGGCCTCCTACGCGGGCATGATCGGGCAGGCGATGGAGCCTGCCATCAGGCCACTGGGATTTGACTGGAAGATCGGGATCGCATTGCTGAGCTCGTTTGCAGCCCGGGAAGTTTTTGTGGGCACGATGGCGACCTTGTATGGCGCAGGCGAAGCCGCAGCCGAGGATGAGGACGGCAAGTTTGGCGGATTGCGCGCACGCATGAAGGCAGAGGTCTATCCAGACACGGGAAAACCCGTCTATACATCCGCAGTGGCATTTTCCTTGCTCATTTTCTATGCATTTGCGATGCAATGCATGAGCACGCTCGCCGTCGTCAAGAAGGAGACCGGGTCTTGGAAAATGACCTTGGTGATGCTCGCGTATATGACGGGGCTGGCATACGGAGCCTCTTTATTGGTCTATCAGCTTTTCTCCTAAGGATAATCCTGCTATTTTGGTCCTTCGGAATGATATTTGGGAAGCGTGCACAAGAACAATTTTGACTTTTTGAGACTGCTGTTCGCGATTTTCGTGATCATTTCTCACGCCAAGCCCTTGGCGACGATGGAATCTGGAGATCCATTGTCTGTACTTACAAATGATCAGGTACTCTTGTCCTATATCGGCGTACGCGGGTTTTTCATCATCAGTGGCTACCTTATTTTCCAAAGTCTGCTGCGCAGCAAGAATCTCGTGGATTATTTTTGGAAGCGTCTTTTGCGGTTATTTCCAGCCCTGATTGTGGTATTGGCAATCACGGTGTTGCTAGGACCGCTGTTTTACGATACTGCGGTCGGCGGCAGCTCCTACTGGAACAACCATGCTGTTTGGAGCTATTTCCCGCGCAATCTGTCGCTGCTTTTGCCCCAATTCAGCATCCCCGGCTTTTTTACACACAATCCAAAAGAAAACACGATCAATGGCTCGCTCTGGACGATCGGCTACGAATTTGCCTGCTATATGGTACTGGGCATCCTGATCGTAGTGCGCAAGTCGCTCCCTGTGGTCAAGATCCTTCTCGTCGCAGTTTGGATCACCTTGTTTGTCGCTTTCCGCTTCTTTTTTGAACAGTTCAAGGATTTGAATTTCTTCCTTACAGGGACAGATTTCATAGAATTGGGGATCTATTTTGTAGGCGGCGCAATATTGGCGGCCTTCAAAGTTGAGCGATTTCGGCACCTTGGCAAGGCAGCTTTGGCATGTGCAGTAGTGCTTGCCATTTCGCTTTGGGCAGGCATGTTCAATAGCGGATTCCACTTCGCGTTCCTACCCCTCTTAGTGATTGGCTTGGGGGCGCAATCCACACCCTACCTCAATGCAATCGGCGAGAAAATCGGCGACCTCAGCTATGGTGTCTATCTCTATTCATTTCCCGTGATGCAGGCCTTGGTTTTTTTCTTCCATTTTGGACCCTTGGCGCTATTTTTGGCTTCTACGATCCTCAGCATGGCCTTTGGATACGCCTCTTGGCATTTGGTCGAAAAGCGGGCTTTGCGGCTCAAGAAATACACCCCGTTTGCAGGTCTCTTGGGGAAATTGTCAGGGAAAAATGCTGCTCAGTGAGCGAAGTAGCTGTGCTATACAGACTTGATTTTGATGCGTATTCATGTTCGGCTTACATGGATATGAGTGAGTTTGAGTGCTTGGCATAAAAATTGTAATGCCAATGATTCAATTGATTTGAATCACGCATGAAAAAAATCTTACTCCCCCTCCTTTTGCTCAGTACTTTGGCCTTGCGTGCGCAGACTTGTGGCCTGCTGCTGTTTACTGAAAATGGCGAAAAATTCAAACTCTACACCAACGGGACGCTTCGCAACAACAGCCCACAAAGCGAAGTCAAGTTGTGCGGCTTTCCCTCAGATATCGTCAAGGTGCGTTTGGAATTTGAAGACCAATCCAAGCTGGAAAAGACGATGTACCTGCGCATGGGCGTGATCGAGCACCATCGCGTTCTGAAATCTGCTAGTGGCGCTTGGAAAACAGTCTTTGACAATGATGAAAACATCCCCAGCAATTATCAAAACGTCACGGTCGTCACTGTGATCCAAGTCAACGCTGGCCAGGACAAAATGATAGGCAATCTGGTAAATCAGCCTACCACGGTAACGGTCGTCAACACCCACAAAAATTGCGGGTTTCCGCTGTCTGACCGCTCCTTTTATGAACTCTATGGCCATCTGAAGGGCCTCACTTTTGAATCTGACAGGCTTACCGAAGCCAAGGATGCTGTACGGCGAGACTGTTTTTCCTCTGATCAAATCAAGATGGCACTGGGAACCTTTGACCACGAGTCGTCTCGCCTTGAATTTGCCCAGTATGCCTATGACTTTGTCTTTGACAAGGGCGCCTACGCGCTCGTGAAGGAAGGCTTTTCAAGTCCCCTGACGGGGGATGAACTGGATGTCTTTTTGAAGACAAAATGACCACTTGGTTTGATCCACAGTTGCCTTCTTTTTACCTTGGATGAAAAATCTAAGGATGAAAAACACGATTCTGCTTTTGCTTGCGATGGGCCTGGCGACGGGCCAAGCCCTGGCGCAGGATACCTTTTCCATAGTGGCGCTGGATTCGATCACGGGTGAGGTCGGAAGTGCAGGCGCGTCTTGCGTCGATTTGTTTGGGACGGGGTATTCAGATCATTTCTTGGGGGATTTGATCCCGGGAGTGGGTGCGATCAATACGCAGGCCTATTACCTCGGCGGGAATCAGACGAATGCCCGCACGCGCATGAATGCGGGCGACACACCGCAGGAGATCATCGATTGGCTGGTCGCGAATGATATCCAAGGCAATCCCGACATCCGGCAGTATGGGGTGGTGGGCTTTGTGAATGGCAGCCCACGGTCTGCGGCGCACACTGGCGTAAACACCAACGATTTCAAGGGCCACAAAGTCGGCCCCAATTACAGCATCCAAGGCAATATCTTGCTCGGGCAGCAAGTGCTCGACTCGATGGAGGCACGCTTCCATGCTGCCACCGGCGACCTCGCCTGCAAGCTCATGGGCGCGCTGCAAGGCGCCAACATGGTCGGTGCAGACACGCGCTGCGCGAGCAATGGCAGCTCCTCCCTGTTTGCATTTGTCAAGGTCTCCCGACCGACCGATCCCTACAATGCGCCCTCTTTTTTGGTCTCGGTGCGCACGCACAACAATGCTGGGATCGAACCCATCGATACCTTGCAGACCTTGTTTGATGCGGTCAAGAATTGCAATGCCACGGGCGTCGCAGATCCACAAATGGCACCACTGCAACTATTCCCCAATCCCGCCCATGACCAGATCAGCATCGCATTGCCCGACGTGGCAGACGAGACCATCACCTATACTGTATGCGATGCGCGTGGCAAGGTCCTTTTGACGCAAGTGAGCGGCCCCCAGACTACGCTCGCCATTGGCACGCTCGCACCGGGAATCCATCTGCTGCGTGCCACGAGCGCCTACCACTATTGGGCGCGGGTATTTTTCAAGCTATGAGTCGAGGCGCTGGGCGACGGTCAGGCATGGGTGTACATGACATCTGAGCGCAATACATATTTTGTACCGTCTGTGACGGCGCAACCCTCGTGTTTCTGCTCATGAATGAAACACAGGGCCATTCCCGTCTGGGGACGTATGCTCAACGTGTCAAAATTGGTCTCACCGCCTTCAAAATCGTCGTTCAAATAGACCATGAACGTAATGCGGCTTTCCTCCAAGGCATTGCGCTTGAAGCGGCCATCGATATGGCGCTTGAAACGCTGGCCAGGCTCGTATTTGTAAAAGCGAAATTGCTCATTGAGGCCGGTGGCGATGGTGCCATCGATATGCGCTGGACAAAAAGGCTGGAGGCGTTCCCAATACTGCGCTGCCATCGCTGTATCGGTATAGAGCAGGCGCTCGTTGTTGCGCAGGCTCTTCATCATCTTGGCACCGCTCGGCAGACTCACCTCTGCCTCGTCATAGCCGAGGCGTTCGCTGAAAATCAGCAATTCATCGCATTGATTGTGGGATAAAAAGTTGGAAATCGTCCAGATGCCAGACGTGTGTTGCTGTAATTGCATGGTGCCTTGGGTGTTCATTTCTCGTCGTTGCTGGTACAAAGATAGCTGCGTTACGACAATCGGCATGTAGGGTGTGGGAAAAATTAGGCCATTGTATATTTGTCTGATTTAGCTTCGCAGAACACGTTCGTCCTGCACCCTAGATACGCCAAGCCTAGGGTCTTCAGAAAAAAAAATTATCTTCGAGACCGAAAAGAAT
Source organism: Bacteroidota bacterium (assembly GCA_031415375.1). GTDB lineage: Bacteria > Bacteroidota > Bacteroidia > J057 > JADKCL01 > JADKCL01. The sequence continues at coordinate 18,185 of JANORP010000128.1, forward strand.
AATGTCCTACTTCAAAATTTACAGCAATGAAAAAGCCATTTTCCTTTCTTCCTGGGTTCAAGGCGAGCTGCCTGATCGTCTGTGGGCTCTATGTTTTCTTGACTGGCGGCTTGTTTGGCCAAGGGCTCATGACTGCCATGGGAAGCTACCAAGTGCCACAGGCACAATTGGATTCGCCACATTACTATGACGCGATCTTTTGGGTGTATTCAGAAATGCTCATCCTCGGGTTGCTCATCGGTGCCATAGGATGGTTGGTCACCGAGGGCAGGGCCCAATTGTGGCTCGCTCGCTTGCTATGCGCTGCACAATTCTATTTTATGTTCTTGGATTTCCGCGCTTCTGACTCCGCCCTGGGAAATGCCTTGTACAAAGGTCCAGCCTCGATCGTGCCAGCGCTCATCTGCCTGGTGGTCACAGTTTTGTTCCTCCACCTGAGCTTCGGGAAAGTGGATGCAAAAGCGGGTTGAAAACAATTGACGCAAGGATACCTCTCAAAATCTAAAACAAGCTTGGGAATGGAAATTCAATCGGTTCCAACATGATGCTTGCCCTTTGCGCCATCGGCGCACGGTCGCGGTGCCAGGAGCCAAAAATACACCGAGGCGCACACAGTCCGGTGCATAAGAGTTGGAACTTGTTGAAAAACAATCTGCCTATCCACGCATTGAACATTTGAACAGCTGCAGGGTTACCAGACTTCATTTCCTCAATCACTGAATATATATGCACACAATACTCGGAGCCGGCGGAGCGATCGGCGTAGAATTGGCCAAGGCGCTCACAGCCTACACGACCGACATCAGGTTGGTGAGCCGCAATCCCAAAAAAGTGAACGCTACCGATACGCTCTTGTCGGCCGATCTCACGACCAGCGAAGGTGTCTCTAAGGCCGTCCAAGGCAGCACGGTTTGTTATCTCGTGGTGGGTTTTGACTACAAGACCAAGTTGTGGCAGGAGCGGTGGCCTACATTGATCCAGCATGTCGTGGCAGCCTGCATCGCACACAAGTGCAAATTGGTCTTTTTTGACAATGTATATGCCATCGGCGGCGACCATGTCAAGCACATCACGGAGAGTTCCCCGATCAGCCCCAGTTCCAAAAAAGGTGAGGTGAGAGCATTTGTCGATCGCCATATCCTCGACGCGGTGAAGGCCGGCCATCTGGAGGCAATCATCGCCCGTGCCCCAGACTTTTTTGGTCCGATCAAGGACAAGAGCATGCTCATGAACTTGGTCTATGACAACATGGCCAAGGGAAAAGCTGCCCAGTGGTTTTGCAACGCCGATGTCGTGCACACCACTGGCTACACGCCCGATCTGGCCAAGGGCACGGCGATACTCGGCAATACACCCGATGCATTCAACCAAGTCTGGAATCTGCCGGTCGATCCGACACCCATCACGGCCCGGCAGTGGGTGAAACTCTTTGCCGATGAGATGCAGGGCAAAGAAAAAGTGAGTGTGTTGCCGAGTTGGGGCATCAAGTTGCTGGGCATCTTCATCCCCATCGTCGGAGAGATGTATGAGATGCGCTACCAATATGACCGTCCATACGTCTTCGATTCCAGCAAATTCAATCAGCGCTTCAACTACACCCCGACCAGCAATGCCGACGCAGTGAAGCAGACGATTGCGGCCTTGAAGCAGGGCTAATAGGCCTTTGTCGAAAATCAGCATCAAGCAAGTCGCCTCTGGCTTTGGCCTTGAGCGTGCCTGTGCTCCTCCCCTTGCAGATTGCATGATATGTACTCTTCCTGCTTGGGATTGTTTTCAGCTTTGTGAAAGAATCAGGTTTTAGGGCTACTCTGAAAACCCATGATGGTGCATTGCTCACTGGCTTCTAGACCTTGCCAGCAGCACTCGTCGTGTTGATCGGATTCCAAAGGCTACAAAAAAGCGTTTACAAACCATATTGCATAGGTCGCCTCGACGGCATCCAAATGCACTGCCACAATACTGAAATGACATACAAATCAATTGCGCGTGAAAGGCAAGCAATGAGCGATTTTGGTCCAAAAAAGCGAAGCTCTTTGCAATTTTGAACGCTACAATATTTCAAAAAATCTAGCAAAATGGCGGGGATTGGGTTCTTTTTTTGAGTATATTGCATTTCAATCACGGAAGAAGAGATTTATGGAGAGGTTGCTATTTACTTGTTTGAGGACGACTTTGCTCTTCCTCTTGACAGGGACGATGTGGGCTCCTGCTTGGGCACAGATCGATTCCCTCTCACCGGTTTCGGCTTCGCTAGATTCGTTGCTGAATCAGCGCATCAACACGACGGTCAAGCTGGCCCAAAGCATTTCAGAAATCCCTGCATCACTGACGATCATTGCCAAGGAAGACATCCAAAACTATGGCTACAACGACGTCTCCGAGTTGCTCAACGCTGTGCGTGAAATCTACTTGAGCAATGACCGCAACTATGGATACATCGGCATCAGAGGTTTTTGCCGCCCCAATGACTACAACAATCGCATCGCCTTCATGGTGAATGGAATCGTCCAAAACGACAATATTTGGGGAGGAAATCCATTGGAAAATGACTCCCATGGCCTCAACCTCGATGATGTGGAGCGTGTAGAAATCATCAGAGGTCCAGCCTCGGCACTCTATGGTAACTACCCTATGCTGGGGATCATAAATGTCATCACCCAGTCTGGCAAGACCCAAGATGGCAACAAGCTCTCGGTGGAAACTGGCAGTTATGGCAAAATCCAAGCCTCTGGAGCCTATGGCAAGGTGCTCAAAAATGGCATTGACATGCACGTTGGTGTGCGTGCAGGCTCGATTGCTGGGCAAAACCTCTATTACGCTGCCTATGATGACAGCAGCACCAACTTTGGCGTCGCCGATCACACCAATAGCGCAAAATTTTACGGTCTCAATGCAAGGATCTCGCTGCGCGCGTGGACGTTCAAGGTTTTGCATACTTGGCGCGATGCGCATGTGCCCACGGGCTCCTTTGGCACGATCTTCAACGATCCAACTTTTCATGTCGTGGACGGTCACCTCTCGCTCGACCTGAGCTACGGGCGCGAGATCGCAAGAAGGGCGAAATTTTTTGGACGGTCCTATTTCAATCGGTATGGCTATCGTGGCTATTATCCCTACCCAAGTCCTATCGGATTGGACAACGAAGTTACCGAAGGTTTATGGGGAGGCTTGGAAGGTCGCCTTATCTGGGATATTTCGACGACCAATCGCCTCTTGGTGGGGATTGAAGGTCGAGGCAATTTCAAAACCTCTTACCGCACCATGTATAACAATATCGAGCAATTCAACGGTTCATTTCCTTACTATACCTATGGTATCTACCTACAAGACGAATGGCAACCTTGGAAAAAGCTCAACATCAGTGGGGGCTTGCGATTTGACTACCTTTATCTTGGCAACATAGCACTCACACCACGGGTAGCTGTCAATTATTTCGTTGGCAAAAAGACCACGCTCAAGGCTTTATATGGAGAAGCCTTCAAGGCGCCAACAGTTTATGAAGTAGAAATCAGTAACGGCAATCCAGCTGTCGGAGATTACAGATTGCGACCAGAACGAACCCAAAGCATCGAGTTGATCGGGGAGCAGCGCATCGCCAAGCACCTCAACGTAGTCGGTTCATTGTACAATTCTCAAATGTATCGCCTCATCGAGTCTGTGACGCTAGCAGACTCCACCCAGCAATACCAGAACATCCAAAAGGCAGGGGGCTATGGGGTCTCAGCAGAATTGAATGGCAGGTTGAAAGATGGTCTGAATTTCTATTTGAGCTACAGTTTTGCGAGAATGCAAAACGTGGCCGATGGCACTTGGCTCACGAATTCACCCCGCCATTTGGCCAAGGGAGGAGTTTCATTTCCCCTGCTACGCTACTTTAGACTCTCCCCAGAAGCCGTTTTCCAATCAGGTCGCAAAACGGTGTCCAACCTGGAGACATCAGCTTTCTTTCTGAGCAATGTGAATGTCATCTTTGCACCCAAATTCAAGGAGAAGGCAAAATTTGCGTCTCATTTCCAGCTGTCGTTTAAAATCCGGAATATCCTGAACACGGCCTATGAATATCCAGCAGGATTCGAGCACAAACAAGCTTTCATTCAGCAAAATGGACGAAATTACAACCTCAAAATTCAGTTCAGTTTTGACTAAATCATAGCCTCTTCAACCGATTTATTGTACAATCCCCAAGCGTTTCCCAAAAAGCTCAATGCCGCAATTGAAAATGCAAATCTTGGCACTCTCGAGTACCAAAACTCAGGTCGCACCCGATGAGGAGAGGATTTGCGACGGCCTTTGCATATCACCAAGTATTCTACTTGGCTTGTGGGAGATTTGCATCAACAAAAGGGGCATTTTTGGTAGTTTTCGGTGGATTATTCCGAATTGTGTAGATTGGCGCCAGAAAAAGAAAATTCTGGGAGAAATGGGGATACGTATTTCAAAGTCGCTGAAAATTTTTGCCCTTGTGGTTTGCATGATTGCCATGGGGGTAAACCTTTCGATCTATGCCCAGATCGATTCCACGAGCGCTGCGAGCCTGTCATTGGACTCCCTGCTCAACATGCGCATCAGCTCAGTAAGCAAGTATGAGCAGACGACGAGCGAGGCACCGGCATCGGTCACGATCATTGCCAAGGAAGACATCTTGAGTTTTGGCTATGACAATCTCGCCGAATTGCTGAACGCCGTACGTGACCTGTACCTGAGCGATGACCGCAACTACGCCTACCTAGGCATACGCGGGTTCAGCCGACCGACCGACTTCAACAACCGCATCGCCATCATGGTCAATGGCGTGCTGCTCAATGAAAACATCTGGGGGCAAGGCCCGATCGGGAGTGACATCTATGGCCTGAACCTAGACGATGTAGAGCGCGTCGAGGTGATCAGAGGCCCCTCTTCGGCCCTGTATGGCAACTTCCCCATCCTAGGTATGATCAATGTCGTAACCCAGACGGGTCGCTCGCTCGACGGTGCCAAAGCCTCTGTCGAGCAAGGCAGTTATGGCAAATGGCAAGGTTCAGCCGCTGTGGGCAAGCTCCTCAAAAACGGCTTGGATTTTAATGTCGGCCTGCGTTTAGGACGCACGGGTGGGCAAAACCTCTACTACAAGGAGTATGACGATAGCACCAACAACAATGGCATCGCCGACCATCGCAATGCCACCCAGTACTACGGCATTCACGGCCTAGTCAGCTACCGAAACTTCACCTTCAAGGTTTTGCACACATGGCGCAACATCGGCGTACCGACGGGTGCCTATCGATCACTGTTCAATGATCCACGCACACGTACCATCGACAGTTATAGTTTTGCCGACCTTTCATACGAGCGCGAGCTCAGTTCCAAAGTGGCCGTTCAAGGCCGCCTGTGGGTCAATCAGTTTCACTTCATCGGCGACTTTCCTTACGACAGCCTTAGTGGCGGGGTCCAGCGCGAGGCCACCCTTACACTCAAGGGGTGTGCAGAAGCGCGGTTGCGATGGGACGTGACCGCCAACAACCGCATCATGGTGGGCGGGGAGTTCAATCACCACTATCGGGCGCAGTACACCCTCAAATACACCAACCGTCAAGTCTTTGATCAAAATTTCCCCTTCTCCACCTTTGGCTTCTACTTGCAAAACGAATATCAGCCCCTGGAGCAGCTCACGATCACGGCTGGTTTTCGGTATGACCGCCTCTACCTAGGGCGCAATGCGCTCACGCCACGCCTGGCCGTGAACTTTGCCCCCGATAAGAACACGATGATCAAAGCGCTGTATGGCGTCGCTTTCAGGGCACCCACCATCTATGAGGTCAATGTAGGCTTTGATGGCTACATCCTCCCCAATTACAATCTAAGGCCCGAGCTGATCCAAAACCTTGAGCTGTTGTGCGAACATCGCTTTTCCAAGCGCTACTACGGCGTCGTCTCGGCCTATTCCTATCGGTTGGTGAATGTGATCGAGCAAACCAATGCTGGGGGCGCTCTCCTGCAATTTCAAAATATACTCAGTACAGGCGGCTATGGGGCGTCGGCAGAATTCAATGGCCGATTTGAAAGTGGGATGCATTTCTATTCGAACTACAGCTTTGTCGTGGCGCGTAACCTTTTGGACGACAAATGGCTCAGCAACTCCCCACGGCATATGGCCAAGCTGGGCGTGGCCATCCCCTTGCCGCTCAACCTCCAATTGTCCCCTGAGATTGTCATACAATCTGCCCGACGCACGGTGTATGATACGCAGACAAACCCATTTGTCTTGGCAAATGTGAACCTGCTCTTCACGCCAAACTTTAGTGGCAAAGCCAGCGGCCTCAACCGCTTCCAGTTGGCCTTCAAGGTGCGAAATGTTCTCAACACAGACTATCGGTATCCAGGTGGATTTGAGCATTTGCAGCCTGCCATCCAGCAGAATGGCATCAATTACAACCTTAAACTCATGGTGAATCTTTTCTAATGAGTACCGTTGCCAATATGCCCCTCATTGTCGATTCAGGTCACGACTCTGCCTTGCCAAGGACGATCGACCATGGGAAGACAACTTGCAGTTTGGCACCAGACTTGCATACAGCTCTCGGCTGCCCCGTCACAGTAGGGGCCATCTCAGACGTTGAGGTTTCAAGTACAATCGCCCGACGCGATCGTCGCATTGCATGAAAGAGAGGCACTATATAGCACCGTTTTTCAGGAGCATTTTGCTCCTGATAGCCTGCATGTGGGTCGGCCAGACGGTGCTTGCGCAATCTGTCGAAGTGCCAGTGGAAGTGCAAGTGCCCCTGTTTTTGAAGGCAACGACCTATGACCGCACATTTCCCACCAAACTTCAAAAAAATGCCGTGCTACAAGTAGGCATTTGCTACCAACCCGACCTACGCCCGACCGTCGTAGAAATGGAGGCACTGAAATCGGCACTAGAAGTTCCGATGGAGGGTTTCAAAGTCAGGATCACTTTGATCGATCTTGCAGACGACGAGGATATCGCCGCGCTCAAGGAGTGGCCCACCCTGTCTGCCATCTATATCACATCCATGCGTGGGCTCGACCTCAAGACCCTCTTGGAGCAAGCACAGCGGCATCAAGTGCTCACGATTGCCACCGATCCAGCACTCGTGGCCAAAGGTGCCGGCATGGGCTTTGAACTGATAGGAGGCCGCCCCAAGTTTGTCATCAACCGCAAGGCCACGATCGACGAGGGCTGCGAATTCAGTTCACAATTGCTCAAGCTGGCAAGGGTGCTTTGACGTCCACCGGCACGAGGCACCATCCTAGCACCTCGTTTTGGGCGGCGCATCTCAGCACGTGGTCACTACCCCAGGTTGGATATCCCTCCAAAATGATTCATGAATACCGCTTCGATCCCCTTTGGAAGAGTTTCCTCCAGATCGAATTGTAAATGGGGTGACACTGCCGTAGAATGCCAATGATTATTGGGAAAATTGTATATTGCAGGCTATTGTTCGGAAAAAGGGAATCTTAATGAGTTACGTGTGCTCACCTTGGAATAGGTGGTTGCAAAAATTTCAGTCTATCTCCTTTGCGCTCGAGATTCTCGAGGGTGAGCGGGGTGAATACTGCCTTGACCTTTTGGCACCCCCTCGCCAGCACGTGCAGCCCCTAGGCTTCGGAGCATTGATTGCTCATATCCAGATGGCAATGCGGTATCTGCTTCCTTACGAGAAAGGCACCCTCCCAAAATTTTCCAAGTTTAAGTTCGTTTCCAGCCAATTTGGAAATATTGCCTACAGTACAACAAATAGGGCCCTATTGCCATGGGAATAAGTCACCACAAATACCAGCAGGGCTTGGCAAGCCCATTCATGGGAACAAAGCTCCCTATCGATGTGGAATCAACGGGGTATTGGTCGAAAACGAGACGCTCAGGAATGGCCGTTGAGCGATATTTGCATTCGTCAATCGACAATTGCTATAGCCCAATAGTGCCCGCGCCCAATGCGTTGCACGTTTGCCTCAATTTTGGCCACCAAGCATCGGTGGACATTCTCACCTCTATCTCCATCCCGGTGCTTGTGAGCGACCTTCTGCCAGGTGCTTACTTACGATGCTACTGATTCCCCAATGCTTTCAAATTATCCCATATCTCGGTATTTCAAGTTCCTCTTCCTTTGGGTAGTCGCTGTGGGATTGGGGACTGCTCTATATGGACAGACCTTGGAAGTACCTGCAGACGTACAGGTATCCCTTTTTCTCAAGGCAACGACTTATGACCGTGCATTTGCCTCCAAACTCAAGAAAAACGAGGTCCTCCAGATCGGCATTTGCTACCAAGAAAAAAACCGGGCCTCGGTCAAGGAGATGGAAGATTTGGAACTCGCGCTTTCCAAACCGGTCAATGGGTTCAAGATCCATGTGACGCGGATTGCGATCAATGAGCACGAAGACTTTGCACGGCTCCATGAATGGACGGGGCTCTCCGTCATGTACATCACCTCAATGCGGGCACTGGACCTTCCCAGTCTGCTCACGCAAGCCCACAAGCACAAAGTACTGACAGTGAGCACAGACCCTCACTTGACCATCAAAGGAGTGAGCATGAGTTTTGAACTCGTGGGCTCTCGGCCCAAATTTGTTATCAACCGCAATGGGGCTACCGCTGAGGGCTGTGATTTCAGCTCACAATTGCTCAAGCTAGCCACGATCCACTGATATGAACGCAACCCCGCACGATCCCGCCTACGAGCTTAAATGGTACAATTCAGTGCGCACACGGCTGTTCATGGCCTTTTCTACCTTGGTGGCGATCATCGCGATATTTATTTATTTGTATTTCCCAGCAAGATTGCGCGACCAAGCCCTCTCTGGCATCAAGGAACAGGCGGCGTCCTTTGGGGAGTTTCTTGCCTTCACGATCAGTCCAGCCATCGATTTGGACGATCATGCCTCGGGCGAGACCGCCATGAAGGCCGTGCAACTCAACGAGATTGTCTCCTTTGTAGTGGTGAGGGACAAAAATGGGAATCTCTTCACCTCCTTTGGAGATACTTCCCAAAGTGCACAAGCACTGGAGGCTCCCGAGGAAGGCATGCTGTCGGTGGATGGTAATTTTTGGCTCACATCCACCCCTGTCTTGCATGAAAAAGGATATGAGGTCGGCAGATCCTATGTCGGCCATTCCCTTGCAAAAATGAAGGCCGAGGTGCGCCAAAGCCAACGAGTCATAGCACTCATCAGCTTTGTGATTTTCATCGTCGGCGTGTCTGTCGTCTATTGGGTGAGTTCACTGCTCACACGCAACTTGAGCAATATCGTCACGGTGGTACACCGCATCGGGGCTGGCGATCTCAGCCAACGTGCCGTGGTGGCCTCTCAAGATGAGGTCGGCATCTTGGCGACCTCCTTCAACAGCATGGTCTCTGACCTAGACGCATCTACACTCGCCCTGCGCAAACGCGAAGAGCAGTTTCGCAGCCTGGCTGAGAGTATGAACGAAGGGCTTTTGCAGATGGAAGCCGACCTCACCATTCGCTATGCCAATCCGCGCCTCTGCCTCATGCTCGGCAGGAAGGAAGCTGACCTTGTAGGTAATCATCTGACGGTCATATCAGGAGACATGGAGTTGCCCGACTTCCAAGGGGAAGGCGAGGGCCGACAGTTGGAGCTGCAATTGCGTGACGGCAACGATCAGCTCTTGTGGATCTTACTCAGCTACTCTGTGGCACAGGACCATGGAGGTGCAGTGAGCATCACGGCCATTTTCACAGACATTACGGTACTCAAAAAGACAGAGCGTGACCTGGTGTACAAAAATCGGGAATTGGACACCTTTGTCTATAAAGCTTCCCACGACTTGAAGGCGCCGCTCTCCTCCCTGAGTGGCTTGGTCGATATTGCGAAAAGTGACCTCACCGAGGATCCCTCTGCCCAGCAATACCTCACGCTCATCCAGCGCACGGTGCAAAAAATGGACGATGTCTTGCAGGGCCTGCTTGAAGTCACCTGGATCAAACAAGGTGCCTTGGACCCGATGGAAGTCCATATCGCGGACCTCGTGCAGACCATCTTGCGCTCGATCGAGCATGCCCCAGGGTATGACACGGTCACTTTCCAGATGGAAATCCCCGAGCGCTACCAAATCGTGAGCGACATCAAAATACTCAACTCCATTCTCCAAAATCTCATCTTCAACGCCGTGAAGTATCACCGCGATGAAGGCGATGCCAAATGGGTGAGTGTCACAGTCGTTGACTTTCCCAAACACGCACGCATCGCCATCAAGGACAATGGCCCTGGCATCCCGGCCGCAGCCCAAGATCGCCTCTTCGACATGTTTTACCGCGCCAGCAACAAAAGCAAAGGCTCGGGCTTGGGCCTCTACATCGTCAAGACCTCCATCGAGAAGATGGGCGGCTCTGTGACCCTGAGCAGCGAGCTCGGTGTAGGCACCGAGTTTGTCGTCGAACTCCCCAAGATGGTCCTGCCCCCCGCCGCCGAGGCGCAAGCCTGACCCTGCACACCGCAATCGCTTGCCCCCAACGCACGATAGCAGCCCCTTGTGAGGCTGCCATCGAAGTGCGGAAAAAAGCGGAAACATGTTGTGCAGCGGCCTCCCTCAGCACACCAGATTGCTGGTCTGCAAATACCCATAGCTCAGCCTTGGGGCCATCGCACAAGACGGTGCCGTTGGGATCGAGCCACAAATGCACTATTTCTCCCCAGCTGTTGATGGCCATCGGGCGCTCAGGCCCGAGCGCGAGTTCTACCGAGGCTGCACATAGAGGCTTGGTCGCAATGCTCGGCACGATGTCCATGTGCCAACGGTTGTTGACCCATTTGATGTGTACAAAATCATGAAAGACATTGGTTGCAAAATAGGCGTCGCGCAACTCACAATCGCCTTAATGCGCCCTTGTTGCTACGATCTGCAATGCGCGTCTAAGCTGCCACGATCCATTGCCCAATAGGAGGATTTTGCCGTTTTTGAACCCTGAAAATGGGCAAAAAAGTAGTGCTTTTCAAGCAAAAACCCCCTCAGAATGCTGGAAACAAAACCTTCCGCTCTTTGACTATAGTTGACTTCACTCCAAGTATAACTGTGTGTACTCCAAGTATAGTTGACTTCACTCCAAGTATAGTTGCCTTCACTCCAAGTATAGTTGACTTCACTCTGAGTATAGTTAACTGTACTCAAAGTATAGTTGACTGTACTCGAAGTATAGTTGACTGCACTCGAAGTATAGTTGACTGTACTCGAAGTATAGTTGACTGCACTCGAAGTATAGTTGACTGCACTCGAAGTATAGTTGACTGCACTCAAAGGATAGTTGACTATACTCAGAGTATAGTTGACTATACTCAAAGTATAGTTGACTATACTCTGAGTGCACCCAGTTCTACTTGAAACAAAACTGCTTATAGTTTAGGCAAAACTGGCTGTACTTGTGCCAAAGCGAGGTATGGTTGGCGTGAATTTGGCTGCACTTTTGGCGGTCGTGGGTACATTTTGAGTAAAGCAAGCTGTCCCCCGGCATGGCCTAGCCATCGTCGCAGCTGACCTTGCCAGGTTTTGACTGCTGCCATCTATAGGCAGACCAGAGCAACTAGCACCCAAGGTTGAGAGGTCAATTGTCGAAATGGACAATGTTGCGGCCTAGGCGCGGTCGGCTGCAAGCCAGAGTGGGATGCTTGCACACAGCCAAAGGTGGGCCGCCTTATGGATGCGCTGCGCCATAGCATTGCAAGTAGCCTGATCTCACCCCTTCAAGGCTCACATGAAGCAGGTGCAAGCCGTTGATGGAGCCTCCCTTCGCAAGTGGGCGCAGCCACAACTGTCGTGCGGAGACCCGACAATTGGCTGTCGAATTTAGCATCGATCATCACGATCATCATACACCCTTCACGACAGCCCACAATCCCAAATTTTGTACCTTTCCTTCTGCATGGGGCTTGAGCCTCGGCATGTTTTTTATTGAGTATTTCACCTTAAACGCATTTCAGTTATGAAACGTATCGGATTTGTATTGTCCTTTCTTGTGCTGATCGCCGCACCTGCTATGGCGACTGCAAGACCTATTCAAATGTATATCTCAGCTGACAATTGCTCGGAACTGCCCTGGGCAACGGTCGATGCCGTGCTCAAAAAAGTCGCGGAGCAAGGGCGCTATGCCTACGCTTCCTTGGTACAATGGTATGATGCTGGGCTGCTTGCGGTGACGCAAAATGCAGCGGGGGGCTATGAGGTGAGGATTTGTAGGGCAGATGGAATTGCGGATATTATTCTGATTGATTCGCATTGATTTCTGACATCGGCTTTGTGATTGCTCGATGATGGAGAATCTCCATCATCGAGCAGCCCTGCCTCATCGCTTCAAACCAAGCTGGAAGATCAAAATAGTCCACTAAATCTGTTCCATGTATGATTCGTTCTAGATGGTCAAAACTGATAGAGTCAAGTTTGAGCGCAACATTGGGGGCTTTCCGCGACCAGATTAGCAAATGATCAGACAAAAATACCAGAACCTCTCGCATTCCTTGTAGTTCTTCAAGACCGTTACTTTTCCTGAGGTTTTTGATAAGACGAAAAGCATCTTCCAACTCTCGGCTTTCGATCATGTGAATGACTTCCAGGAATCGAAACATAGGGTAGAACTTGAGTTTAAAATCAGGTTTTCCAAAATCACGAAACTGATGCAATACCTTGACACGCAAACTGCTTTCTTGTAGTGCGATTGCCCCATATAGACAGCAATAGAGATTTTCCGTGATGTATGTTGGAGTAAAGGAAGCTCTTTTCGCCTCTAATATGTCGAGAAAGGAATTGATAGAAAGGCGGGCCTCTTCTGAAGTTCCCAGTTGGATCGCTAAAGCAATGGAAGCTGGAAAATGGAAAAACGTCCTCTCTTGCTCTGCACGAGGACTTCTAAATACCAGTCCCTCAAACCGTTGGCTTACATGGTGAAAACCTGCTTCATCGTTGCTGAGTCGAAGTAATTGAGCAAGAATGCTTGTGTGTTTGGCGAGATCGTATTCGAAATCGAGGCAAGTCCACGGATGTGTCTCGATATTTGTCAACAAGGCTTCTTGGCAAAAAGCGGCCTTTTTGTATTCACGCAAATGGCTATAGCAGGTTTCCTTGACCTTCCAAAAGTGAGTCCCCTCTGAAAAGTCAGTTTTCGAAAAGTGGCGCATTTCAACGATGTGCATAGTTTAGGGTTGTTTCGCAGCGATGTCCAAAAATGTGAGCCGCCTTCAACGTGTTTCCTGCAAATATGCTTCTGAGTGGCGCTGT
>JANORP010000129.1:0-39247 GCA_031415375.1 Bacteroidota bacterium
AATTCGCGCTATAATACCCTATCACCCTCCCATAGACGGCAACTATTCTGCAAGCCCAGAATGCCCGCCAACCTTGGTGAAGAAGAAAAAGTCCCTCTCTTTTGCAGAAAGCTCCCTCACGGGGGCTTTCGCTATTTTGAACCACCAGTGTTGTCGATCGACTTGGAGCTGCCCCGCCACTTGCGCATCAGCCACCTCACCACATCAGATCCCCGCACCAACAGCCAAATCACCAAGACGACTGCTACCACGATGTGTATCTGATAATCCCAAAGCAAATTCCAAATCTCAATGGCTGTCTCCATGTGGCCTAATCTACAATGATGATGCAAACATAATCCCAAATTCGACAAACACAATATTCGACTCAAGGACAGTTCGCACAAACCGATCGACCGTTCATGTTCCAATTCGTGCAATTGGAACTTTTTTTGTTGTGCGTAATAAAACACCAGCTATGTTTGCATCGTATTCAACAACAAAAGACGAATACGCCGCTATTTTCAGAAACTAATTACTCAATATTTAAACTCAAAAACAACAATGAAATTTACCACCCGCATCCACAGTCTTCAGCAGCCAGCCAATCTCGGCGGTATGCAAAAAGGCGATGCCGGCGTGGCGATCGAGGGAAGGGATCCCAGTTTCTTAGGGTGTGCGATGTCGCAAAGACATCGATAAGGTGAACCTCAACAGTTCCATCGCACACCCGGATCAATAAGATTCGGGTTTTTTTGTGTCAAGATTTAGCCAACGCCCAGCAATACCGACGAAGTTCTAAAGCCCTCTGGTCTAATGGTCAAGGCACCGGACTTTGAATTCGGCGACGGAGGTTCAATTCCTCCGAGGGCTACTCTACACGGTGTAAGATCCCAACTTGCGTGCGAAAGCACTGTGGATCAGCATTGTTCAAATATTTCGAAATTCTAAATTACCATCGTTCTTTCACTTTGAAACACACGCTAAGCATAGCGTGCCTGGGAGAGGCATGTCTTTTTCCTGGCTGCGAAACTGATCGTGACAACAATATGGGCCGTCATGTCCAAGACTGGCGAATATCATTTGCAATGAAATTGAGGTGAGTTTGATTCTCACACGGTCCACCCATGCCCGATTTTTCAAAAACGGGCGACACGCTGCACACGTCGTGCAGCGCTCAAAAACACAATATTACATCCGACAGGAGGGTAAAAAAATGAAGTTCAACACACGCACCAAAAGTGCCGCTACGGTCAAAAACCATGAAGGCGCAAAAGCTTGGACGATGTCCAAGGAGCTCGAGCTTTACACGATGGTCGTGACGACCACGCTCTCTGACAAGTTTTACGAAACAGGTGGCGAGCGCCTCTTGCGAATCAAGCAATTGATTTCAGAAGTCAATCCAATTTTTGTCGCAAAACTGGCGGTTTATGCACGTGAAAACATGTACCTGCGCAGCGTGCCTTTGGTGCTCGCCGTCGAGCTTGCCAAGGCCCACAAAGGCGACGACCTCGTGAGCCGACTCGTGGCACGAATCGTGCAACGTGCCGACGAAATCACTGAATTGCTGGCTTTCTACCAAAACGCAAATGCCCGAACCGCGACCAAAAAGCTGGGCCAACTCAGCAAACAGTTGCAAAAAGGTTTGGCCTTGTCATTCAACAAGTTTGATGAATACCAATTCTCCAAATACAACCGTGAAGCAGCTGTAAAATTGCGCGACGCATTGTTTTTGGTCCACCCACGCCCTAAGGACGTGACGCAGCAATCGATCTTTGACAAAATCGCAGCCGACAATCTCTCGACTGCCTACACTTGGGAAACTGAGTTGAGCCGTGCAGGTCAGGAAAACCACACCGACGAAAGCGCCAAAGACGTCGCTTTCGCAAAGCAATGGGAAGCATTGATCGACAGTGGAAAACTGGGCTACATGGCGATGCTCCGCAATTTGCGCAATATGCTTCAAAAGGGCATCTCTAGCGCCCATTTGGACAAGGTCGCAGGAATGCTGTCAGACCCTCGTCAAGTGGCCAAAAGTAAGCAGTTCCCGTTTCGTTTTCTCTCGGCCTACCGAGAGTTGCGTGGCGAAACCAACTTGAAGGCGACCAAGATCATGCAAGCCTTGGAAGACGCGATCACGGCCTCGGTGGTCAACATGCGCGGATTTGATGCCAACACCCGTGTGTTGATCGCATCCGACGTGTCGGGCTCCATGAGCGTGCCTGTGTCTGCCAAGAGCAAGGTGCAGATGTATGACATCGGCTTGGTGATGAGCATGTTGCTCAAAAGCAAGTGTAAGCTTGCGATCACGAGCATCTTTGGTACTGAATTCAAGGTCGTGAATATGCCGAGCGAAAATATCTTGGCCAACACAGACCAAATGGATCACTACAGCTCACAAGTGGGCTGGGCAACCAATGGTCACTTGGTCATCGAGCACTTGGTACAGACCAAGACGATGATCGACAAGGTGATGATTTTCACCGACATGCAGCTGTGGAACAGCAGCGGTGACGGTGGTCACTTGGCAAGTGCTTGGACGCAATATAAGAAGCTGCAACCGACTGCGAGGCTGTACATCTTTGATTTACAAGGCTATGGTCAAGCACCGATCAAGTTGTTGCGCGACGACGTGCACCTGATTGCTGGCTGGAGTGACAAGATCTTCGACATTCTCCACGCCATTGAAAACGGCTCCAATGCGTTGGAAGTCATTGAAAATATTACGCTCTGAGCAATGGGCTCGGCGTTCAAGAAGCTGAATTGAGTGACTGCAAAAAGGGAAGCTATGGTCTCGGTAATGGTGAATCGCCGCCCAAGCTGAGACGATAGCTCCCTGGATGCAAGGCCGTTACGCTGCAAGATTCGTTCTCTGAAAGGCTTGTGTCATGGTTGTTGCCGATTGTGGATCGACCAAGACATAAGCTCCCCACTGAAGGGTACCGCGCTGTGTATCAGCAGCGCGGCCCAACCGGGATAGATGCACAATGGATGTGTGACTGATTGTCGATCAGTTTTGAGCGGGTTCGATCCCCGTCTGTCCCGCAAGTGTAGGAAGACTGCAAGTGCAGTGGCAGCATCAGTGGATGCTGCCCAACGGGAGACATGTTGCGGATGCAACAAGCCATAATATCTGGCGATCAGGTGCGCGCCTGAGTCTCTTTCCAAGCTATAGTGCACACGGTATTTGACGTATTGATTTTTTCCGAATATTAGGTAACTTAATTATTGGTGATTAGAGATTGATGGTTGGAAGGTAGCTTTGTGAGACTGCTCCTTGCTAGCATCTCATTTGTAATCCCCAATCTCAGTTGCCTTCAAAAAACAGGTGTCGCATGCCTGTGTAGTCAACTCATAGTCAGATCACTGAAATAGCTATAGTGCGTCCTGTTTGAACCCGTAAGTTCTTTGAAAACTGCAACCAAGATGAAGGTTGGCCCTTCGGCGGCGATGTTCGGGCATAGCCGTCAAACTGCCCAAAGCTGCATCGGAGGAAAGGCCGTTTGTAGTGAGCGTTTGGGAAAAGGCCCGAGAACGGGTCAGGTGTTTGTGGTGGAGGTGAGCGAAAGCGAACCGTCCGATGAAGCGTCGAAAATTTTCGGAGACAACATCAAAACCGCTGTGTTATAGTAATGGCGGGACAAGTCCAGCGGGAGCCTGATTATTGGCTGGGCGGTGTTCGGCGTTGAGGCGGCACGAACTCCACATGGGCTTGGTTGCGGAACAGGAGAAACAGGCGGTCAAGGCAAAAGGCTGGAAGCCCGATGTGGCCGCTTGTGGCGGATCACCCCGTAGTAGTGTTGAAGCTTGGGAAACCCAGTGGAGCAAAGGGGGTGACTCATTCGGTTTATTCACTGTCACAACCTCAAAATGGGGGAGGATGTCAATGAAGGAAACAAAGTCGCAGCCCATCACAAAGATGATGGTCTGGAACGCCTACCGTAAGGTGAGGGCGAACAAGGGCAGTGCAGGAATTGACGGAGAGACCATCGAGGCTTTCGATGCGAATCTAACCGACAATCTGTACAAGCTCTGGAACCGTTTAGCGTCGGGGAGTTATTTCCCGCCGCCAGTCATGGCTGTGGAAATCCCAAAGGACGGAGGTAAACTTCGAAAGCTGGGCATTCCCACCGTTGCCGACCGAATCGCCCAAACGGTGGTCAGGGATCACCTTGAGCCGTCCGTTGAACCCCATTTTCATCCCAACTCGTTCGGCTATCGGCCCAACAAAGGCGCCCACATGGCGATTGCGCAGGCTAGGACGAACTGCTGGAAGATGAAATGGGTAATAGACCTAGACATCAAGGCGTTCTTCGACGAGATCGACCACGGGCTGCTGATGCGGGCGTTGGGTAGGCACACAAGCGAGAAGTGGGTGCTGATGTATGTAGGGCGTTGGCTGACTGCGCCGATGGCAACGAAGGACGGCAAGGTGGAGGAAAGGAACATGGGAACGCCTCAAGGTGGTGTGATAAGTCCTTTGTTGGCAAACCTGTTCCTGCATTATGCCTTTGACGAATGGATGCGAATCCACCATCCCCAACTGCCGTTCGAGCGGTACGCCGACGACCTGATCGTGCATTGTCGTACCAAGGCGGAGGCGCTTGCGGTCTTCGCCCAGATCGAGATACGGCTGGCGGAGTGCAAGCTGAGACTGAACCCCGACAAGACACGGATCGTGTATTGCAGGGACAGCGACGGCAAGGATCCGCACCCCGTGGTCTCGTTCGACTTCCTTGGCTTCACATTCAGGCCGAGAAAATGCAGGAGGCGGGACACGGGCAAGCTGTTCTTGGGGTTCACACCTGCTGTGAGCAGGAAATCCCTCAAGAAGATGAACCAGAAACTCAAGGAAATGGCGATCCATCGAGCAAGCGGCTGCACAATCGTGCAACTCGCCAAACGGCTGAATCCCACCCTGCGGGGATGGCTGAACTACTATCAGAAGTACACGCCATCCGCGCTGAACTGGTTCTTCTATCGGCTGAACAAAAGGCTTGTGAAATGGGTGCGCAAGACGTTCAAGCGGTTCAGGACTTCGGAAATGAAAGCCCTTGGATGGCTGCAAGAAGCGGCACGGGGCGATCCGAGTCTGTTTGCACACTGGAAAGGCGGTTACATGCCAGAGGCTGCGACCAGAGTGAGAAGAGCCGTATGAGGCGAGAGTTTCAAGTACGGTTCTGTGAGAGGGTGGGGGTGAAATTCCCCTGCCCTACTCGACCTACACATGTTGCCACACAATATTTTTCCCTAATCCTTACTCTTTTTGCAAAAAACAACAGGTGCCGTAGATACGTGATACTTCGTTTTCCCACGAAAGGTGCCGGTTCGAGTCCGGCTCTCTGCACGCATTTCACAATACTGCGGAGATAGTTTAATCGGTAGAATTTTATGCACGCTTCGCTTTTTGCCCTGTGATTTTTGACAATATTGGAATGGAAAATGCAAAAAAATGGTGGCAAATATTTGCTCATCAAACCCCCTAAAAATTGGTTTTCAACAAAGCATCAAGTGCCGTAGAGAAGGGTTTCTTCGTAACTATAACGGTCCTAAGGTAGCGAAACTCGGGCGACCGAGCCAGCGAAGTCGGGTTAAAATCCGACAGGGTAAAAGTTTCCTCTGTGGAACGCAAGTCTCTCTGAGATGTCGAATTACCGGTTCACTGTCCGCCTTTGGGCGGATAAGAACGGCGCTCTTCCAGAGCAATTCTCTTTTCGCCTGTCGCCTTGATGCCTTTTATGAAATTGTCTGCTGCGGAGTGCAGTGTTCCTTCAAAATCCTGCAAAGATTTGTTCAAAAAACACTGTGCATCCGTCGCCCAGGCGATGCTTTAAGTTTCCAGAAACCTACAAGTGCCGTAGCGGGGTGTTACTTCGACTCCTAATCGGCTGGTTGTCGGTTCGAATCCGACGCGTAGGCTAGCCCGAAAGGGTAAATCTACGGTAGCTCAATGGTAGAGCAGCAAACAGTCACCCTGCGCCTGTTGCCTTGTAAGTTTCTGGACGCTATTTGATCGGCAGGTGCCGTTGTCGAGCGATACTTCGAAAGCAGGACTTTGGTAGTCCTATACTTGACAAGCTCGATAGCTATTGCCCGTTCGCCGATTTTACATTCTCAAAAATGATACAATGAGGTGTCGTAGAGGCGCGTTCCTTCGGTATATGTTGGTTCGACTCCAATCCTGCGTTCAGCGATGAATGCTTGCAGCCGCGCCTTGCCGGTCACCCTCACGATATTATGTTTCCTGCTTTTTTACCAGGAGCGCTGCCATGCTCCAGCGGCAGCGTTCTTTTTTTCCGAATGTAGCTCAATCGTAGAGCGCCGTATTTGGGATGCGGAGGCCGGAGGTTCGATTCCTCCCATTCGGACGATGGACAAACCCTTTACCATCCAACACCCGGTTACGACGCACGTGCATCCTATGTGGCTTATGCCTTCGGGCGACAGGCTTCACGCCGCCGCTAGGCGCTGCACGTGCGCACAGACCACAGGTGATGGGCAAAGGATTGCAAATCCCTTTTTATCAGGAACATAAGCAAAAAGATAACTGATCAATATGGAGTTGTAGCTCAAAATGTAAGAGCGCCTGTCTGAAAAGCAGGAGGTTGGGAGCTCGTCCTCCCCTTCTCCACTCTATTGCGGAGTACCGAGCCGTCCTGATAAGACGGACATTCGTAGCTGGTATGTTGCAAACGCGGGTTCAAATCCCACCTCCGCAACGATTTTTGACGATTGACAAACTGCCTCGTGACAGATTCCTTAACATCCAAACTCAAAGTTACGACGCACGTGCATCCTATGTGGCTCATGCCTTCGGGCGACAGGCTTCGCGCTGCCACCAGGCTCTGCACGTGCGCACAGGCCATTCCGACGCACATGCTACCTTACAATATGATGATTGGCCATTGATTGCAATCACACACGCCGCCAGGCGACCAAGCAAACATTGCGAGCAAGCCAAACGCAAACCATCCAGCGCATTCAAATCCTCCAAACATAGACAAAGCAAACAACTTGGATAGTCCTCCCAAAGGCCAGCCAAGTCAAACAACCTCAATCAACACACAAAATGCTTCGCTAGCGCAATTGGCAGATGCAATTCGTTCAAAGCGAATAGGTTCTGGGTTCGAGTCCCAGGCGGAGCACAAGTAAATGTAGGACGGGTAGCGCTTGCAAGCGCATTCGATCTGCATCCCTCTTTCTTAGTTTCGTGGCGCAATGGTAGCGCAATTGACTCTTAATCAATGGGCTGTGGGTTCGAGTCCCACCGAAGCTACAACGGCGGTTTGCTGATGCAAGATCTCACGGAAGGCAAAATCTACCTGATCTCCAGAAAGCTTACTGCTGTACAAGGCGCTGTTGGCAAGCGGTTTAAGCCATCTGTCTTTCGAACAGAATATCGCGGGTTCGAATCCCGTCGGCGCTTCTCTCATCTATTTTGAATTGTCCAAGAGCAGAGGCATTCCCTGATAATGCTTCGTACTAGCTGTTTCAAACAAAGTTTTTCCAAGTGAGGTGTTTTGGCTGCATTCCGGTCTTCCAAACCGATGGAGCGGGTTCGATTCCCGCCACTTGGTCCGCGGCGCAAAGCGGCGCCCTCTTCACGCACACTCGAACTCCCACTCGAACTCACTCTCGAACTCACTCTCAAACAAAGGTGCTGGCCAAAAAGCAACAAAAATGATCGCATCCATGATCAACGGCTGTCTCAAATCCCATCTGAATTGTCCAAAAGCAGCGTCATTTCCTGATAGTGCCTCGTACTGACTGTTGCAAACATTTTCTCAGGGTATGGTGCTGTGGTGGCACGCTGGCTAGCCAAGCCGGAGACGCGGGTTCAATTCCTGCTACCTTGACATGTACATCAATCATTCCCAACCATCATCGCAAAGTCTTAGCAGCAAAACATTTACAAATACAAGGACAGCTTCGTGGCGCAATGGTAGCGCAATTGAATCATAATCAATGGGCTGCGGGTTCGATTCCCGCCGAAGCTACAGTTTCTAAGTGTGCGTGTGGCGCGTGCGTATGAAAGGCAAACGATTATATGCTTATCGGGATGCGTGCCAATAAAAGAAGTTGGACGCTACTTGCATATAAACGAAACAGCCACGTTGCCCCCATCCGGCGGCTAAAGCAGCCGGAAATTCATCCAATGCTGCTGCCACATCGAATAGGTGGTGAAATTCATACAGCAAACTGGAATTTGAATTTCACCACCAACATGCGCTAGCCAGCGTATCGATTGATCTTTAGATCAGCGTGGCTTATTGCCCTAGGCTTTAGGCTACCGCTCCCTGCGAGGTCCGTAGCCTAAAGCCCAATGTCAATAAGTTAAGGATTTAAAAGGTTCGGCAAGCATTTCAAATTGGCCTTCATTCGCCGGAGGCAAACGTTCGATGCCCTGCGGCAGGATGCCGCGGGCTCTAACTTACTGACATTGGCCAAATATGTTGTCGTATTCATGCAACAACGCCATTCTCAATTCTCAATTAGATTATTTACCCTGGTAGTTCAATGGCTAGAATGCAAGACTCCAAATCTTGAGATGTAGGTTCGATTCCTGCTCGGGGTGCTAGCTGCGCAAAGCGCAGCTCCTCTTCACTCACACTCAATCTCACACTGAAAAGCTCTCTCGCTCTCACACTGAAACAAGCCAACGATGTGGGTTCAAGTCCCATGCTGAGCTCTCATTTTTTCCCCAGCCGCAATATTCACCCATTTTCCCCAAACCCTTAAATCCTTACCGTTATGAATGTCGAAGCTTTGACCCGACAGTTTGCACGTATCGGTGCAAGCCTCGAAGTATCTGAACGCCCCACTGTGCGCGGCCGAAACGGCGCCACTAATTTTTCTTTGGACATCCGGGAAGAAGCCCGCAAGGAGTTCTACTTGCTTGAAATCGCCAAACCTGCGATCGAAACCGTCGATTTTCAGGTGCTCAATTCCCGCGTGGATTTGCGCCACTTGGTATTGATGGCCCGCGACGAGACTGCTGCTCTCGCTGCGAATACCCGCCCTGAAAAATTTCTGTGCGGCCATGACGAGCGGCACTGGTTTGTAGCTTCCTTGCCTGCTGCAGGCGTGACCGATGTGAACTCGGCGATGGAAGCCCTGAAACCGCGTGAGGCTGTATGGTCGCAACGCCGCAGAGCTGTGCGCCCCAAGGATCGCAACAAGCGCCACAACGCGGGTTTTATCCGCCAAGGCGAATGGTTTTTTGTGCCGGATTCCAATTTTAATCCAGGGCCGCTGGACGTCATTCGCAAGGATGAACCGATTTCGCGTGGCGCTGGATCCAAGCCCCATATTGTATCTGAATTGATGCGGCGCGGCGGCGAATTGGTGTATGTGAATCAACGTACCCGCACGGTGCTCACTTCCAATCAATTCCAGACCGGGATTCGTTCCGGCCGGATCAAAAACGCCCAAGAATGGGTCGATCAACGTATGGCGAGCCTCGTGTATGTGCGCGGCAAGGTGCGCCACGCCGATCACAAGACCATTGAGTTGAAGGGCTGGCACCGCGTCGCGATGAATGCGGAACCCCTCTCCAACACGGTGCGTTTCCTAGACTAATGCAGATCAAACTCAAGGCCCCGCCACCACGGGGCCACTCGCCGACGTAGCTCAACGGATGAGCGCCTCGCTTCGAACGAGGATGATGGGGGTTCGAATCCCTCCGTCGGTGCAAGACAGTGTGAGAGCGGAGTGTGAGGGCGGTGCCAGCGGCGTAGCCCCTCTTCACTCACACTCGCTTTCACACTGTGGAAATTCCTGGGAAGCCAAACGGTTCGGCATCTGCCTTTTAAGCAGAGACAAGTGGGTTCGATTCCCACCTCAGGAACCAACCAAACCAGATCGTGATCTGACTGGAATAGAAGGACGGGCTGATTGAGTTTCTTTGTTACCCGTAACGCATAAACGGCCTTTACAAAATAGAAACACAGCCATTGTGCATCTGTAAAAGAATTACTTTCTGGAATGGAATGGAGCGTTGTGGTGGGATTTTAGTTGGTCTCAACGATCAGAACAAACTTCTTCCACACCGCGATAATCTCTGTAATTGGCTTGTCTTCAAAGGTGTTGGTGAAAACGGGAAATTCAAGCCCTTCAACATTTTTCAGAAATGATTCCAAATAGCTTGCTTTGATGGCATAACCTGCTGATTCTGCTATTGTTGATTTTGCGTAGATCACACCGATCAAGTTCCCGTGTTCATCCACCAATGGTCCTCCGCTATTCCCCGGATTTACTGCGGCAGAAATTTGGAATTTGCTGATGTCCCCATCGACACCGCTTTTTGAACTGATGATCCCATCTGTGAGTTTCACTTCCTTCCCCATGACCTGAGCAAATGGATACCCGATTGCATATACCTTTTCACCTTGTTGCACTCCGCTGCTACGAATCGAATAGGGCAGCTTGTCAAATATTACATTCTTGTTCTTAATCTTGAGCAAGGCGAGATCATTCGATTTGTCAGTTGCAACGATATCGGCCCCGTATTTTGTAGTAAAATCGCCATCAACGCCTTTCACAGTAACTTCAGTTGCGTTTTCGACACAATGATAGTTGGTAACCAGGTAGCCATTTGAAGAAATCGGAAAGCAGGTACCCTGCCCTTTACCCTTATTCGCAGCCTGTTGGGACGACTTAATGATAGGGGAGTCAATATCCTCTTCGAGCTTAATCGTATTTCTAGCCTTATCTAGGTGTTTTTGCGCATCAGCTTTTTGCACCACCTCAAACCCCATGTGAAACAACAGGTAGTATTCGCCACCATGCTTTACTTGAAGCGCGGCCTGCCTAGTAGATGCTGTTGGAGAACTTGACTGGCTACCAGGGCAATTAACTTCGACCATGATAGTCACCTCACCTTCGGAATAGACCTTGTAATCTACAATCGAGCTGTGGCTGAGATTAAACGCTCGTTGATTGGGAAATGTGATATCGGTTCGACACTCAGAGCCTAGGAACGTACTGCTTCTAACAATATGAATCATTGAATATGATTGGCTATCATCACCCTGTGCAAACATTTGTTGAGGGGATAGCACGATAAGAAAGGTGACCAAGATTAGTCCAAAAGCGTTTTGCAGGTAAATCCCAATTCTATTCATGAGTCTTCCTTGATTGCGCAATTTATATGTTACTGTATTTAATTTCGAAGGTACAAAGATTTTGAGAAGCATCCAAGATGCGGCAATTGTTGAAAGGCGATGATGCGCCCTTGTTTCAAATCTTCCACGAAAGCCATCGTTAGGCTTGAATCAGCCCACGATGGGTTCAGACTTTGTCCCGCTGCGTGTACAAGCCAGTGTGCATGCGGCGCCAAACCCCACTTCAATATACGCAACTCTGCGTATTTCCCCTCCCGCTGCCTGCCCATAGCTTTGAGGTATCGAAAATCGAAATCTCAAAATTTTTCAGCTATGAAAAGGTCTATCATTTTTTCTGCAATCATTCTCCTCCTGTGCCAATTGGGAATCGCTCAAAAGGGCGATGCTGAGGTTTTTGAAATTGGTGTCGGTGGCACATTTGCCAAGCCCAAGATCATCCCATCACTTGATAAACTTGCAATCGCGCAGATTACAGTCCACTATAACCTCACGACGACCACTAAGGCGATCGGGCAAGAGAAAAGTTCGGGAAAGGTTGCGGGTGCCAAACTCACGGCGTTTTTAGAAACAACCGATGGTAAGCTCACCGACGAGGATTTCCAAGAGATCACCGACCATTTCTATGTCTATTTCCAACAAAAATTAAAGGCCGGCGGCATTCCGACCGTAGATTGGAATACGATCACGGCAACTGATTTCTATGCTGAAGGCATTGAAAAACCTTCGGGCAAGCCTGA
The DNA here is from genome assembly GCA_031415375.1 of Bacteroidota bacterium. Classification (GTDB taxonomy): domain Bacteria; phylum Bacteroidota; class Bacteroidia; order J057; family JADKCL01; genus JADKCL01. Next base: position 11,840 of record JANORP010000129.1, read on the forward strand.
TACAGAAACAAATGCGTCTGCGGTCAGTACCGCCAACAAAGGCAATACACTGTACCGTGGTGCCACTGCATTTGCTTTCGGGAAAATCAACAAAGCCTCCAACTTTTGTAAAAAGATCGATGCGCCAGCAGCGTTTTTCAACCTGACGGTAGATTTTGCGAATGTGATGCTCGATGTCGATATCAAGACACAAACTTCGGGCGGACTTTACAATGTCCCTGTGTCTAGGACTTGGAAATACAACTCTTCGGTGAAGGCGGAAATGAGCGTCATCCCTTCAGATTTGGGAACCTTGACGCTATTTTGGAATGAAAAAAGTCAAGCCGAAAGCCTCATGCTCAGGAAGGATATCTCCTCAAACGTAGAATATCACACAGAAATCGGCCAAGATCCCTCCAGAATGAAAAATAGTCTCTGGGCATTTAGCAAGGAGATGAATCCGGTCGTGATCGAAACGACGCGCGACAAATACAAAGCCGCTGCCAAAAAAGCGCTTGAAAACTATGCGGATGCATTCGTGGCCATGCAAAAGGAAATCAAAAAGAATTAGCGCTGGGTCCAAAGCGATTCCCGAACCGTTCATGTTTCAAAGCATCCCTACTTGGAACTTAGGAGGAGTTTCCGGAAAGACGGTTTACACCAAGCTTTTGAAACGAATTTAAAGAGACTTAGATCCAGTGTAGTGGTTTTGTGACCGCATCGCGCCTTGTCGGCCTTCTGCATCAATTGTGGAAGGCCGACAACTCTCTTTCAAGCGATCCAAGTCCCTTTGTCAATGTCCCTGAAGGTGCAACAACAAGAACCAGAAGCTCAATGGTCGAGCGTACGGTTGTTAACCGTAGGGTTGTGGGTTCAAATCCCACCTGGTTCTCGACAGAAATATTAATTTTCTTGTCCAAATAGTGGACAATCATTTTGTAGAAAATGAAAAAGGTTTACCTTTGCCCTTCATTCTGCCTCAGTAGCTCAGCTGGCCAGAGCACGTGATTTGTAATCTCGGGGTCGGGGGTTCGAATCCCTCCTGGGGCTCAGGAAAAAATAAGGGTTGTATCCGTAAGGGTGCAACCCTTTGTTTTTGAGCTTACGCCGCGTCCATTTTGTTTTTCGCGCGCCCTCTCCTCCCTTCCTCTGCCGATCTGAATGCCGCTGAGACATTGCTAGCGCATGCCGGGGCGAAAAATCTAGCAGAAAGCACAAACGGATCCACACCATGTTTTGATGTCGATCGCCGAGTCTATAATCTCAAAATAGACTGCATATTCTGCGTGGATAAGCACCCTTGCCTCAAAGAAATCCCTTGGGGGAAAACTGCGATGCGCAATCAGCTTTCCACTCCAATGATATGGAAGCGACTGATCGGGCCGTGGCAAACGGGCTTTCAATTGCTACCGATCAACAAACGGGCAGTTCCGACGCATTTGGAACCAGGGATATCCTAGTTGGAACGAGTTTTGGACAAAAAACAAGTGAGCCTAATCACTAGGACTAGGCTCACTTTCAAAAACTGTATCAGCTTTTGCAAATCTATCGGTCAGGAGACACCAAAGGTGCTGCCTGAAACTGGTCGATCGATCGTAGGGCTATATTAGTAACGATCGTAACCGCCACCGCCGCCGCCACGGCTGCTGCCGCCACCGCCGCCATAGCCACCGCCGCCGCCACGGCTTCCGCCGCCACCGCCACCGTAGCCACCACCGCCGCCACGGCTTCCGCCGCCACCGCCGTAGCCACCACCGCCGCCGCCACCGCCACGGCTGAAGCCGCCGCCGCCACCGCCACCACGGCTGAAGCCACCACGACCACCACCGCCGCCACGGCTACCACCGCCACCGCCGCCTTCGCGGGGTTCAGCTTTTTTCACCACAATCGTACGACCGTCAACATTCGTCTCGTTCAAGTTGTTAATGGCCTCTTGGGCCTCATCATCATTGGGCATCTCGACAAAAGCGAAGCCGCGGCTGCGACCTGTTTCTTTGTCAAATACCACCTTAGCGGAATCGACTGTTCCAAACTGCTCAAACAATGACTGCAAGTCTTCGCTTGTCGTCTGGAAATCCAGCTTTGCAACAAAAATATTCATCTCAAAAAATTAAAAAGTGAAAAATTCAATACTTGTGATTGAGTGGTTGTTTGCCGCAACCGTGAACAAATGGTCCACTTAAGATGATGAATGAAGCAAAAACAACACACGTAAAATAAAAAGAACGGCACACGGTCAACAACTAAACCGTGAAAGTGCCTTTGTGGCTATTGACTCAACTGAAGATTCTCAATGAACGGACAAATTTTTCAGTTGACCCAGAGGATGCCGACTGTTGAAATCGGCATCCTCTAAACCATATTAGATCTACAAATTTACATTCAATTGTAGGGTCTTGAACCTAGTCGCAAGGCCGATGGCCCGCCAACAAGGCTCAGTAGCGATCGTAACCGCCGCCGCCGCCGCCACGGCTTCCGCCGCCGCCGCCACCGCCACGATTGTAGCCGCCGCCGCCACCACCGCCACCGCGGTTGTAACCACCGCCGCCACCGCCGCCGCCACGGCTAAAGCCGCCGCCGCCGCCGCCACGACGATCACCGCCGCCGCCGCCGCCTGCTTCACGAGGCTCAGCTTTCTTCACTACGATTGTGCGACCATCAACGGTTGTTCCGTCCAAGGAGCTGATGGCTTCTAGGCCTTCTTCATCATTAGGCATTTCGACAAAAGCAAAGCCGCGGCTGCGACCAGTTTCTTTGTCAAGGATTACTTTAGCAGATTCCACTTCGCCAAATTGCTCAAAGAGGGACTGCAAATCTTCACTGGTTGATTGAAAATCCAGTTTAGCTACAAAAATGTTCATGAAAACGATAATTGAAAAAACAAAAAACGATAAAAACCTAGGTGTGAACTTAGCGCAACAATCAAAATCTTATCTCTAAAAGTGGAATTGATGAAACTAAATATTCTCACATGAAAAGAACTTTCTGAATGTCACAATTCTACGCATAATAGGCGAACATTCCAAAGATTTTTTATCCTTCTCCCTATGCCTGACACACCTAAATGCCTGAAAGAGGCTCCACTTGCCTCAGAACATCATTTTTATTTTTGGCCGACCACGAGATATCTCTCTGCAAACTGGTCCAAAAAATCTTCCCACGAAAATATTCAGTAGGTCAACCATGATTCTCTTCCTGCCAACCCGTCACAAAAACTGTCTGAATGGCTGAGTTCATGGGCATCTACCTTTGCAATAGTTGCATACAAATACCATTGTCGTAACTGCAAACCACTGATCGGGGAGCCAAAGCAAGGTGCTTGCAAATTGGCAAAATCGAAAGCGATTGATCGATATAGGCGCTTCGATCAATCCAGAAATTGGCCTACTATTTAGGAAATCAATTGCTTGGCGCGCAGTTTTGCTTCCCAAATCGAAAAGTCGCGGTCTGGGAAGATCACAAGAAAGGCTTCATAGCTGTCCAACAATTGCTCAAAACAAATTCCCAAGCCCGGCGTCGCTGGACTTGCGTCGGTAAACAAGAGTTGCCAATCGACGATTCCCATGAAATTGGTCAACATTTCATAATAATCGGTGAAGCTCAGCGCCATCGGCAGGAGGTGCCCGCGCCTAAAATACACCAAGCCTTGTGGAATACTGGGCTTGGTCCCTTCGTCCATGATGAGACCCGTAAATGTCTGGGCCACATTGGGTTGGTCTATGATGCGCACCTTTTGGAGCAAGGCCTTATCGACCTCATTGGTGGCATTTTTGGCTACCCAAGGCTCCGCCTCCAACAAAAATTCTTGTGGGCCATTCAGGTTAAAAGATCCTTCTCCACGGTTTTGGCGATCGCGAATGATGTGATAGGTGACGCTATTGCCTTTGGATAGCCCGATGATGGCTTGAAGCCAATCATTGACTTCAAATCCTTCTGCCCTAAGTTCGGCCGCCCCGGCTCGCTTGTGACTTTCGCTAGGCGGGTCAAATAGGCTGCGGCTGTCGATGACTTTGATGTGTGGGCTATTCTCCAATAACCGCTTGAAACTAGAATATAAAATCGTAAGGTTCCTCATTAATCGCTGATTCTGACAGGATGAAATTAAGCAGCTTTTTTCAATTCCCTACACTTCCTATGATCTTATTACATCCTTATCACCGACAATGTCGAGATCCCGCCTCATGGTCGGATTGTAATTTCACCCCCAAACCATACCAATACGTCTATTTATTAAGCCATTAAGAAAAATAATCGATCCAAAAAACACGCCGAATAAGCCAAGGCATTTGTGATTTTTTGAAACAATTGCACCAAATCCATCATGTATTCCTGCAGCGATACGTTGCTAAAGGAGTCCATAGTCGCTCAGATATCGTGCAAATCCCATGCTATCTATGCCAGCACCGCCACAAACAATGACCAAAATCGTAGCTGCGTCGGCCAAGAGCGGCGATGGTCTTGTGACTGCCGACAGTGCCGCGCCACAGGCCGGCTCCACAATCACTTGAAAAGCATCCGCCAAAAACTTTATCCCTTCCACGGTCTCGGCATCGCTACATAAATGGCTACGCACCTGTCGCCGTTGTGACCAAGAGAGTGCTTCTTGTGCCACACGCCGCGCCCCTAGCGAGGTTGCGATTGTGTCGATCACATCGATGGTCACCAACTCCCCAACTTCCAGGGACCGGGCAAAACTGGCTGCGCCATGTGTCTCTGCTGCCAAAAAGCATGTCTTGTTCCAGTGGTTGCGCTCTAAACCTTCGATGATACCACAAAGCAATCCACCACCACCTACAGCAGCAATGACCCAATCAGGCTCGTCCATCTCAGCTGCACACTCATCGATCATGGAGGCATGCCCTCCCCACAAAAGTGGATCGTCAAAAGGTGGCACATAGACTGCACCGTCTCGCGCAGCCACTGATTGTGCATAGACATGTGCCTCTTGCCAGCTTGCTCCGTGTACCTCCACAGTCGCATTCTCGCCAGCAATAAGCGCCTGCATCCGCAGATTGCTGGTCACGGGCACGACCACGTGTACCTGCCCGCCGAGGCGCTTGCAGGCGTATGCCAGGGAATAACCAGCATTGCCACCCGATGAGGCTACAAACTGCGTTTGCCCCATGGCGATATGGTGCTGCACCAAATGCGTCATCCCCCTGAGCTTAAATGAGCGCGTGGGTTGATGGCAATCCATCTTGAAGAAAACTTGCTTGCCAAGTTGTGCATTCAAGCTGGGAGATTGGAAAATGGGTGTCTTTGCGTAGATCATATCTGATATTTGGGTTCAGTCGCTCCTCCAATGGATTGCACTTATGCTACAGGAATCGCACCAATAAAGATAGGCCATACCCTCGATACCCCATTCAAGTTTCTGGCCATTTGCCTGAGGTAATGAGCTGTCTAGCTCCATCAAGAAACGCATGGTTTGATTGCACTTTTGACAATCGGGGTAAAATGTACCTGAAAAAAAGACTGGTGGCCCACCTAGCCGATAATGATTGTGGCCATAGATATACCGCTGAAAGTACCAAGCGGGGCCCTGATTGGCAAATTTGACCTTGCCCGATCGCACAAACGGCGTGATCGGTTCTTGTGGCATCACTTGCAAGGTCTCATCTTGGGCACTTTGAATCGGCATGGGAAGGGTGATGCTGCCATTGACATGGTGCTGCTGATAGGTGAGGCCACCTCCCAGCAAGACGGCGTCCAAGCTACAGGCAAAGATAAGACGCTGTAAACCGCGTATTTTCAAGTGCGTGGGGATGGGATCCAAGGAAATCATGTGGTGCAAAAACACACTACGCCCGCGATGGTCCTGGGCCTTCATCTTCCCACCAATCACATATTCACCAAGCAGTGGGCGCGTGAATTGAAAGGTCTCGTGCTCAGTGGCCTGCTGCAAATAACCCTGTGGAAAGATCATATGCCAGACTTCTTCGGGGTAAAGTCGATTGAGATCGTTGCCTGCCCAGATCATGCCTTGCTCGATGAGATGGCTATTGAGCATCTCAGTTGTGAGGTTGAGTCCCTCGACCAATTTGCGCGGCACTTGCAAATGGTTACGCACGATATCCTTGGCCCAGCGGGTGAGCACAGGCTGGTCTATCAAGAATACAACACTTAGAGCTCTGCATTGCTCATCAAAGTCGTCTTTGCTCACTTCTACATGGAAACGCAAAAACTCCTCGTAAGCCGTACCAAACTGCCTCCACATCATAGAACCAACATGGCCTGGAAATTGGATCTTGGCCAAATACAGCTGATCGAGATTGTCGGCAAAGTACTCAGGAAAGGCACGCAAGCCAGCCTCGACAAAGGAAACGCCGTTTTCGATGCCTGAAATCGATGGGTGCTGTGGACGCGACTTGGCAAACCCTCCGAGCAATTGCAAAATGGTTTCGCCCCAGAAGGAAACGGGGAAAGCCTCCATCATCGCCAAAAACAAGATCGATTTGCGGTAACGTGTTTTGAGCTCGATGTACACGAGCATGTAGAAATGAAATTCGCGGGGCCTGAAATGTACCAAAAACTCGAGCCTTGGCTTGCCTTTGTGCTCGGCAAATTTCCGTTCAAAATCTTCAACAAAGGATTGGGGATCGTCGGCCATATCGATCCTAAGCTATTGAATTCCTTTCATACTTTACAAGTGAATTTTGGGGCGCGCATAAAATTCTGCTTTCGCCTCAATATGTCCACTTGTTTTTAGCGGAGTCGAAAAAGGTAAAACCGACCTTGAATTGGCTGCCAATCGCCCCGATGTAATTGCTGTAGGAGGCCGCGTAATAAAAACCAAGCTTGAAGCGCTGTCGCTCGACGCGAAAAGGCAATTGGATGCCGCCATACAATTCAGCATGGAAAAAATCGATGTCATTGATGTACAGCACGCCGCCACCGCCAGTGAATTGCAAGGGAGTGTGCTTGAGCACAGGCAATTTGTTGCTGAGGGCACTGCCAAAGTCATGCAAAAAATTGGCTTGGATGAAGGGACTGGTCGTGCTGAGTGTCGTGTCCAGATTCTGGAAATTGTTGAGCGGATTGGCGAAGAAGTAGTTGTCTGAGCCTCTGAAAAATTTATAATCGGTGAATCGAATCTCTCTTTGCTGCAAAAACGATCCCGCCAAAATCGACCACCGCGAGATGCCCATGGTCCCAAGCCGCATTTCATCTGTGATATGCAGCTCCAGATAATCCAAGTCAATCGTGCTCTTTTTGATCCCTGGGATCGCTTTTTTGTACTTCAATTCAAATGTAGGCCAGATGCTGCCCACGATCACCTTGCGGTAGGGTTCAGTATAAAATTTCTGACCTGGGATCCATCTCAGTCTAAATTCTAGCAGGGCCTCGCGGTACAAGGCAAATTGTTGCGGCGTATTGGCGCTGCCAAAGAGCTCCTGCGACCACTGCTCCAATTGCAAATCAGAGATGCTGCGCCGGTCGGCAAACTCCGCATTCATATCAAGAAATAGCCCATTGACGATCTCCATCTCATGCCCAAATCCAAAAAAAGTGCGCCTGATGAAATTGCTGCGGCTGAAGATGCTCACGATGGTCGTGTTTTGGTTCACCATCGAATACCGGTCGCCCCCCTTCACATAGGCACTTGCAAAGTGCTTGGGATTGTATGTGTAGGAGACCCTCCCCCATCCCTTCAAATCGTTGTTTTTGAAGCCATAGGTAGCTTCACCGTTCACCGTCAATCGATTGTAGCGTGACCAAGTCTTGGAAATGCTCCCTCCCAGTTGATGCCGATAGCCCCCAACCCCAACTGGGTTGATCTGCTCGGTGAGCGGATCAAAATTGAATGCCAACCCAGCCTTGCGGATTCTAAATCCAATCCCATTGAACAAGATATCCCAGATACTCAAATGGTTATAGACACTGTCTTGCTCATGCAGGTACTCGTCGCTGTGGCGGTATTTGTACACGCTGTCTTGGTAATGAATAAAATCAAGCTCAGCTTGTTTCAAGGCAAATGGCCTAATTTCCTCCCAATAGGCGCTGTCACGCTCAAAAGCCTCTTGCTCTACACGGCGCAGCTCGTTCCGATAGAAATTTTTGGGCTGGACTGGATCCAATTGATAGTCTTTGTGCAAAGCGATGGTATTGCCATAGTAGCGCACCTTGCCATCCTTTACATTGTAGTAGTAGTCCTCGCGCGCCTTGGTCCAGCGACCATCGCCCGTGCGGGCATAGTTGTGAATGACTTGGAAATAGTTGAAATAGTTCAAATTGGTCGGTAGGATCTGGAAATTGACCGATTTGATGGCAAATGAGCCATCCTCAATGAACAATTCACCTGTGAAAAAGGGTCCTTCATTGTTGCGAGGCGTGACGATGATCTTGTGAATGACGTGCCCGTCCTCCAAAAAGCTCTCTTCCAGATGATATTTGTAGCTTAGGTTCCAAGAGACAGCACTTAGCGGCGATACAAATGGCTGATCTGACAGCTTAGGCACCGTGATGAGGTTGCGATAGAAGTTGAAATCGGCATCTGAAACGTCTAGAAAAAAGAGGTAGGGATTGTTCGTTTCAGTCTGATAGCGCTCTGAATCATCATTCTGAACACTGATCGAGACATTGCCATTGCCCTTTTCAGAGAAGTCTCGGTAGCCATGCACGACAGATTTGTACTTGTCGGCATATTGGTAATAGGTTGTGGACTGACTCTCGATCAGGTTCAGCTTGGGGCGCTCCTTCTTTTCGCGCACCTTGTTGCCTTCACGTTTCTTCTTGGCTGCAAGCGAGTCAAGTGACCCGTCTTTGAGACTCGATAGGTGCGGTGGTGTATTCAAGCTGTCGCGGATGGCCCTTTTGCGTTCGCGACGCTCGATACGCAAAACTTTTTTGGCGGCCAGTTTCTCAAAAAACTTCCCAAACAACACGACGGAGCCATTGTCTTGCATGCCTGGCGCAGTAGAATCGACCTCCATCGAGTCCACGACTTGCGTCATTTTTTTGCGCACCAATGTATCCACCTCTAGCGAAGCCTTCAGATAGGTTTCGCATTGGTAGCCTTCAAATTGCTGGATGTATTGCTTTTTGTTGGCGATCACCTGTTCCATAATCGCGTAGGCCGGATCTTTGCGTCCTGCTGTCAAGGTCACCGTTTCCATCTGCACACCTTCATCGTTCAGTACCACATCCAAAGTCTGCGCCTTGCCAGCGACTACGACTTCCACGACTTTGGATTGGTAACCCAATGAACTGAATACCAGCCGATGGGTACCGTTGACCAGTTCAAAATAGTATTCCCCTTTGATGTTGGTGACGACCCCCGTCGTTGTCTTTTCGACATAGACTTTGGCATAGGGAATCGGCTCACCATCTTGGTCGCGCACGACGCCCTTGACTTGGTGTGCCCAAGCAGTCATGGAGATCGTAACAAACAAGAGGAAGAAAAGTAGAAGGTGTTTCATGCAAGATTCGACAGAAGATGCACGTCGCAACGCACACTAGGATTAACTCAGTTGCTCATTAGATGTTTTGGGAACCGCATTGGTTGCCCGCTAGCATGAAAAAATGCACGAATACCTCAACATCACTCTCCAATTCACTGATAATGTGTCCATTAATTTTTTACGGCAAGATCTCCTCAAAGCTCTCCACACCCGCAAAACGCGCGCAGGTCGCAGTACCAGGTCGCACCAGATGCCGCACCTGCATGCCAGCCCCACCTGCTGCATCCAACTCCTCGGGGATATCGCTCAAAAACAAGATTTCTCCCGCTGGCACACCAAGGGCTTTTTGAATGTTTTGATAACTCGCGACCTCGCGCTTGTGTCCAACCGCAGTATCGAAGTAGTCGCTGAAATAGGGCTGCAAGTCGCCGACCTCTGAATAGCCAAAAAGCAGGCGCTGCGCAGGCACTGAGCCAGAGCTATAGACCCCGATCTTGAACCCACGGTCACGCCAGCGTGCCAGCGCAGGTGCCACATCTGCATATACATGTGACTTGAAGGCACCCGTTTCATAGCCATCTTTCCACAAAAACCCTTGAATGGATTTGAGTGCGGGATGCTTGCGGTCCTCTTGTACCCAGCGCAAAAGGGACTCGATCTGAGCGGCTTCATCCGTTTCCAAGCCTTGCTCGTTCAGAACCGTGTCGGCTACAGCCTTGAGAGCCGCCTGCACGCGCGGCTCTGACCGATGTGAGCGCACCCATGAAGGCAGTTGCTGTGTCGAATATGGAAACAGGACGTCATGCACAAAACTGATCGACGTTGTGGTCCCTTCGATATCTGTCAGGATGTATTGGATCATACTCAGACGGCGACCGACATTTGGTTGTAGGGCGCATCGATCAATGAACCTGTGTATTCAGGAACCCAGCCACTTGTGTCTATAAATACACGAATGCATTTTACAAAGCGCTTGGGCCCGAAATCAAACCAATGCTTGGTGCCTGCTGGCACTGAAATCAAATCGCCTTTCTGGCATTGGAGACAGAAGATGGGGTCGGTGCCATTGTCAAGGTTGAACCAAAACAGGCCCTCACCATCCACAAAAAAGCGTACCTCGTCCTCGCTATGCGTATGCTCGGCAAGGAATTTCTTGCCGATTTCCTCAATGTTGGGCATTGCAGGATGCACATTGATCACATCGGCTACCTTATAGCCATTTGCTTCCATATAAGGTTGCAGGCGCGCACGATAGGCGTCGATCACCGTTTCCTGCGAGGCATCATTTGCAAGCAAGGCATTGGTTTCCCATTGCTCAAACAAGATGCCCCTTGCATTGAAATAGGATTTGATTTCAGCGGGATCGCTGGTCCTGAAATCTTGATCGGGGATATGAAGAATCGCCATTTTTATCGTTGAATAGAGTTTTACAGTGTTTTCAATTTATACACGACCTCAAAGAGGAATTCCAAAACCTCCATTTGCCGCTTGGTGCTTGCAATGTCGTCGCCCCAAACATAAAGGCCATGGCCTTTGAGCAAAAAGCCCTGCGGCTCTCCATGCTGCTCAAACCACGCGCCAATCTCCTCAGCCAGCCCATCGATGTCTTGAGAATTTTCAAAAATCGGGATTCGCACCCTGACATCATGGGTTTTGACGCCCCTGAGACCCTTGAGCACTTCAAATCCTTGCAGATCGACGTAGCTTTTTTTCTTTTTGCGCGCCATCGACAGCACGGTGTTGTACACACTGTGTGAATGCAGCACGCAATGCGCGTCTGGAAAACACTCGTAGAGCAGGACATGCAGCTGCGTCTCCGCACTCGTCTTGCGCGCATCATCTAGCGGCGCACCTACGGCATCGACATGAATGAAGTCATGGGCTGCAAATTCGCCTTTGTCGATGCCGCTGGCTGAGATCCAGAAATCGGCATCGTCAGCTTCCCGCACCGAATAATTGGAGCTGGTGGCGGGTGCCCATCCCTTGCCATGCAAGAAATGGATGACCTCAACCATGGTTGATTTCAACGAATCGGCCACGCTCGCATTTGTCTCCTGAGTTTCCATGCTGCAAATCACGGAAAATAATTGGCAATGGGCAATTGCCTAAACAGAACCCACTGGCTATCCATGAATTACAAATGTCATCGATGAACTATGTGTTTTCAAATTCCGTCTCACTTCACCCCTGCTTTCAACTTGTCGGCAAAAGCCTTGTGGAATTTTTCCACTTTGGGCCTCACAACGGCGCGGCAATAGCCCTGCTCGGGATTCATGCTGAAATAATTTTGGTGGTAGTCTTCGGCCGGATAGAAGACGGGAATCGCACTGATCTCGGTGACGATCGGCTTGCCCCAAGTGTTTTCGTCGGTGAGTTTCTTTTTGTAATACGCTGCGCGCTCCCGCTGCTGCTCGTCGTGGTAAAATATCACCGACCGATACTGTGTCCCCACGTCTGCCCCTTGCCGGTTGAGCGTCGTCGGGTCATGCACCTGCCAGAAGACTTCGAGCAGGTCGTCAAAGGAGACCTTTTGTGGATCATAGACGATTTGCGCAACTTCGGCGTGGCCCGTCGTGCCATTGCAAACCTCTTTGTAAGCCGGATTTTTCACATGACCGCCCGCATAGCCACTCGTCACAGAGATCACGCCCTCGAGGTCTTGATAGACAGCCTCCACGCACCAAAAGCAGCCGCCACCCAAGGTCGCGGTTGCAGTGCCCGTATTGGATGCCTGTACGTTTCCGCCTGCCTGGCTATCCCCATCGATGGCCTTGTTTTCAGCTAAGTTTGGAAGCGGCTGCCCTTTGGGCACGAAATTGAGGGAGGCACTGTTCATGCAATAGCGCATGCCCGTGGGCTGTGGGCCATCGTTGAAGACGTGCCCCAAGTGGGCATCGCAATGTGAACAGACCACCTCAGTGCGCGCCATCCCATATTTGCGATCCACAATTTCCGCGACATTCTTTTTGGACCATGGCTCAAAAAAGCTCGGCCATCCTGTGCCACTGTTAAATTTCGTCTCCGACGCAAACAGTGGTTGCCCACAACAGACACATATATATGTGCCCTCGTCGTGGCTGTCCCAATACTTGCCTGTGAACGCACGTTCGGTCCCCTTCTCACGCGCCACATTGTATTCCATCGGGCTGAGCTGCTGCTTCCACTCCTCTTCAGTTTTCATGATTTTATCCTTTCTATCAGTATTCGTCAATGCCTCTTTCTCGGTCTGCCCCTTAGCACGGCTGTTTTGGGCGATCACCCAACCTGCCGTCATCACAAGGATTACTCCCAACAACACCATGAGTTTCATATCCTGCATATTTTAAATTCCGCCATACCTACGGATGCGCGCAGCATTTGGACGGTTTGGACAGACAAGGTGATTAACTGTTGCTGTGTGGGATTGTTTGAGGGATCCTATCGATCTCAAAAAGGCAATCCCGAAGCCTTACTTTGATTCTGTCAAAAGAATCAACTAGAATCGTAAATTTGTAGCCCTTATACGACCATCGAATGAGCTACCAACCATTATTTTCAAAAGGCATTCACGAATTGAATATTGAGGAGGTTTATGAGAAATGCGTTTCGTCATTTTCTCCAGACACTGCCCGAAGGGAGCATCTGTTTGTTCAACTCACTGATTTTCTCATCTATTTCAAGTCGCTAGGCTTTATGCCTGATGAAATTTGGATCGATGGTTCTTTCGTGACCACAAAACCTGACCCAGGCGATATCGACCTATTGGTCACCATCAACATGGGTGAAGTGCAACAGCTTCCAAGGCATGTTCAGGACATGCTCCATTCGGAGTTCAGCTCCAAAATGAAAGAGATGTTCGAGTGCGAAGTGTATGTTTCTGCAAGTACTGATGCTGAATTGACAAAGTATTTTCGGGATCTTTTCAGTAACTTGAGTCGCAACAACACGTACAAGAAAAAAGGTCTTGTCAAGTTAATGATGTCATGAAAGAGCTGAAGTACCTAAATAGGATGATCAAGGAAAGCAAAGCTTTCTTGAAAAAGTATGAGGACTTATTGGCCGCAGAACCCGACAACTTCGGAGCCAAACTCATTGTCGGTAACCACAAGCGGCACTTGGATGACCTCGAAAGCCAGGCGGCGGCACTTAGGTCTAGCCCCAAGGAAGCTTCCTCGATCACAACCGAGCGCATGGTGGCTTCAAGCCCCAGCTAAGACTTCATTCGTCCCAAGTCTCAATTTTCAGCGCACTTTTTGATTGACGAACAATCGTTGTGGTTTTTCTTCCCATCGATACCCCTAGCGTTGGGTCGATCTGTTTGCCCCAAGGCGCAGCAACCGTCTGCCTCACAAATCAAAACCATTTCCCTATTTTGCAGACATATCCATAGACTTGATGCTCGACTTCGAAATCGATCCTGACATTGCCTTGGCCCAAACGCCACCGGGAAGCTTCTACAGCGATCCTGACTTGTATGCACGCATACGCGAGCAAGTGTTTGCACGCTCATGGCAGTGGATCGGAGTGCATGGCGCTGTGCGTGAGCTGAGTAGCGCCTTTCCATTTGAGTTGCTGGAAGGCTTGCTCAACGAGCCTTTGCTGCTCACACGGGCTGATGATGGCCTCATCAGGCTCATGAGCAATGTCTGCACACACCGTGGCAATATCCTCGTACGCAAGGCGGGCGCTTGCAAATCCCTGCGCTGTTGGTACCACGGTCGCCGATTTGACCTCACTGGGCAGCTCAATTTGGCACCGGGTTTTGAAGGTTGCGAGGATTTTCCCAAAGAAACCGATCACCTGCCGCATGTCCCGATGGCTGAGTGGGGCCCCTTTCTCTTCGCCAATCTGAACCCACAAAACTCATTTGGAATTTGGACAGCAGATTTGAAAAACTACCTGCATTGGTTGCCCTTGCACCAATTCAGACTCGATAGCACACGCACCAAAGACTTCACATTTGAAGCCAACTGGATGCTCTACGTCGAAAATTATTTGGAAGGTTTCCATATCCCTTTTGTGCACAAGGGCTTGAATGCGGCGATCGATATGCAGCAATATGAAACGGAGCTCCTAGAATATGGGGTGTTGCAAAAGGCAATCGCCAAAGAGGGGCAAGTCGTCTTTGACTTGCCAGAGGAGTCACCCGATTTTGGAAAGCAAATCGCGGCCTATTATTTCTGGCTCTTCCCCAATTTCATGCTGAACTTCTACCCTTGGGGCCTGTCGCTCAATGTCGTGCGTCCCCAAGGAATTCACAAGACCAAGGTGAGTTTTGTCACTTACGTGCATCAACCGGCTTTGCTGGGACGAGGTGCGGGCGGCGATCTGGAGTCTGTGGAAATGGAAGACGAAGAGGTCGTGCTGGGTGTGCAACGCGGCATCAAGGCGCGCATGTACCGTCGCGGCCGCTACTCGCCACTGCACGAGCGCGGCGTACATCATTTTCACCGTATGTTGATGGACATCCTAGGTTGATGGAAAAGAGCAAAGAAGAATTGCAGCGCCTGCTCCAACTGCTGGAGATCGAGCGCTTGGAGGAACGCCAGCAATTTCGCGACCGCTTTCTCAACACCTCGCTCGACAAGCGGGTCAAGGAAGGCACGAGTTGGTATCCAGTGGTCGTGGCGTCTGAGGAAATCGGCCTGGGTGACCGCATCGTTTTAGAAATCACCCGCAATCCGGCGGAGGAGCGCGGTCTGTTTCAAAACGGCAGCATCGCAGCACTCTGGTGCAATGCTGAGCAATACCGCAAAGATCCGCCCACGGTCACGGGCATCGTCATCAAGGCGCTCAAAGACAAGGTGATCTTTGCGCTCGACGCCGACGACACGCCCGAATGGCTCGACGAAGGCAAGCTCGGCCTCGACTTGAGCTATGATGAACGCGGCTACAAAGAGATGGTCAAAGCCATCAACGATGTGAAGTCGGCCGAGCGCAACCGCCTGGCCATCTTGCGCGAAGTCCTCCTTGGTCAAAAGCCTGCTACGATCGACAGAAGTCTGAGTGGCCCCTCCATTGCCGGACTGAATGCCTCGCAAAATGATGCTGTGCAATGCTTGCGCATGGCAGAGGACCTCGCCATCGTGCATGGCCCGCCTGGCACGGGCAAGACGACCACCCTCGTGCGGGCGATCGCCGACACATTGACCAAGGAAAAGCAAGTGCTCGTCTGCGCTGCGAGCAACCTCGCGACCGACTTGCTCACCGAGAAGCTCGCCAAACAAGGTGTGCGCGTCTTGCGGCTGGGGCACCCTGCCCGCGTGTCTGAGGATGTCTTGCAGCATTGCCTCGACTTGCAGGTGAGCCTGCACCCTGCTTACAAGGACATGAAAAAGTTCAGGCGCGAAGCCGAGGACATCCGCAAGCAAGCGACCAAGTTCAAGCGCAATTTTGGGAAAGAGGAGCGCGAGCGCCGCAAAGAATTGCTCAAGGAGGCCCGCGATTGCCAAAAGCAAGCCAGGGACCTGGAAGATTACATCCTCCATGACCTGATCGACAAGGCCCAAGCCATCACCTGCACCCTCACGGGAGCAGCGACCTCCATGCTCAGGGGCCGGCATTTCTCGACGCTGTTCATCGACGAGGCTGCGCAGGCAACCGAGCCTGCGGCTTGGATACCCATCCGCTTGGTCGATCGCGTCGTGTTTGCAGGCGACCACTGCCAACTGCCGCCGACGGTGAAGAGCCAAGACGCAGCCCGCGCAGGATTTGCGGTTTCGCTCTTTGAGAAATGCATCCAACGCCACCCTGATGCCGCCGTGATGTTGCGCACACAATACCGCATGCACAGCGAGATCATGGGCTTCAGCAACCGTCAATTTTACCACAATGGCTTGCTGGCCGACCCCAGCGTGGCCGATCGCCGCCTCAGCGAAGATCCTGAAAAGCCGCTGCTGTATCGCCCGATGGAGTTTCTGGATACTGCTGGTTGCGGCTATGAGGAAAAACTCAATGACGAGACGCGTTCGCTCAGCAACCCTGGCGAGGCCGACATCCTGTTTGCGCATTTGCTGGCGCTGAGCGAGGAATTGCGGTCTCAAAAAGGCTGGCCGACGCTGGGCATCATCTCGCCTTACAAGGACCAAGTCTTGCTGCTGCGCCAAAAGCTGGAGCAATTGCCAATCCACCACGGCTGGCGGCCCTTCATCACCGTCGATACCGTGGATGGGTTTCAAGGGCAAGAGCGCGACATCATTTACATCAGCATGGTGCGCAGCAATACCGAGGGTGGGATTGGCTTCCTAGGCGATACGCGCCGCATGAACGTCGGGATGACGCGTGCACGCATGAAGCTCGTGCTCGCAGGCGACAGCGGCACCTTGGGCGGCCATCCGTTCTATGCGGCCTTTCTGGACTATGTAGATGCCATCGGCGCTTATGTGAGTGCTTGGGATTGGGTGCATTTGGTAGGGCAATAGGCTTATCCTGCCCCCGTCATTTTCTCGCCGCCCCCCAAATCCGATTCAGAAATATACATGCAAGCACTTCCAAGCTTTGTTTGAAGCACTTTCTCATCTGCAATGACCTGCCCACAAACGTCTCCTATTGGGCGCGTTGAATTTTGAGGACTTGTTCGGTCTTGATCAACTTATTGAGCTCGCTGGCCTCGTTTTCCCAGGAGAGGGTCATCTCGTTGTCGGTGCGGTTGGAGATAGCCGTGTTCCACCACGGGCCGACATTGTTGTAAATGATCAGGTGGTCATTTTCACCGTTGAGTTGCCAGATGAACGTGTCACGAACGGCCGTGGAGGAAATCCTGAAACCCTGACCCGTCATGCGAAATTCCATCTCCCCCAAGTTGTCGGTGAGGGTTTGGTCGGTGACCAAGACACCATTTTCAACGATCTTGGAGGCATGACTTACAACCTTCCAAACACCAGCTTCTTTGGTGACAAATTGTTCATCTGACTCACAAGCCAAGGCGACGACCGCCAAAAGCATTGTAGTAAATATGGCTTTGACTGAAAATTTCATATCTGCTTCCCGTGATTGATTCAATTGAATTTCAATGCCTTTGCAATCCTACTTTGGCGAGGGCACCCTGGCACTAGGAGCGACCTTGCAATCTTGTTTGGAATTGGGGGCGTCTGCGCTAGGCGCACCAAACCCCATTGTTTTCCAGTATAAATATAGCTCAATTTTTTCAGTCGCAAAACATGGAGCCGATTTTTGCGGCGACGAATCTCTTGCTCAAGCTTGGAGGCAATTACGGCTACCCCAATCCAGTCATGCGCGTTTGTTTTGAAATATTCCTCGGAATCGCTGACAGGATCATGCGTTTCAATCCTAGAAAACGAGGGGACTATGCCGATTTCGGGATTTGAGGGACAGGAGAGCAGGCCGCTACCGACAAGAGCCCATTTGGAGAGGGCTATAGCCGATGCAGTTGCACCCCACATTGTCGGGAGACAGCATACATTTGGAGGAGCACTTGCAAAAGCTATGAAAACCGATAGGCTTATAGACGATCGAGCTTCATCGTCGATTCGATCCTGATGGCCTCTCCATTGATCCAATAGAGGGTCATGGAAGATTCTGATTTGCTCTTGATTTCACAAACGGCATAAGGGCCCACGCTCCAATAGATCGTAAGGCGCTCGTCTTTGCTGCTGTAGGACCAAACGAAATCTTCCTTTTTCCCTGCAAAATCGGTTATGACCCCACCACCTTTGGGGCCAAACATCATCTGCCCCAAGCTATCGTCTTGGGTGATGTCTGATTTGAGTATGTCATTTTCAAAGGTCTTGGTGTTGAGGTTTACAATCTTCCAAAGCCCTTCTTCCTTGGTGACAAAGCCTTCGGTGCCTTCGCAACTGAAAGTCGCAGCAGCGAGGATCAAGATCGCAAAGATTGCTTTAAGCGTGAATTTCATCGATTTTTTTACCATTGGGTGCTGACTCAATCTTGGACTCCAGTAGGAGCTTTCAAATTTCTTGTGATTTGATCGACGCCCGCGCTTGCGTCTTGCGCCTGTGCATCGACGGGAAAAGGGTATTTTACGAAGTGCAAATACCTGCCGTTGCCGATTTCAAATCGTTCACAAAGATATTTCTAATGGCTGAAACTGCGACGAAAAACTTGTTTTGTTGATAAAGATCTTGCCGCGCGCAAGACAGGCGAAGCGTGCGCGTCGTCGTTGACCGATTCGCAGCCTATCGATCTTGGATGACCATCGATATGAAAGCCGCTGGAGAATGAATCCCAACTTGATCAGCCAGTTTTCGGGTTGCCTGGGCAGCAGCATCGGCACATAGCGCCCTCGCAAACCAACCGAAATTCACCAACCAAAATGCCCTTCAAGAATCTCCTGTAGGAGTTTCTTGGTGAGGGGTTTGGACAGGAAGCCTTCAACGCCCCCGATGGAGTCTGCAAGCTGCTTATCATCTGGGTTCAAGGAGGTGGTAAGCATCATGACGACGATATGCCCGCGCTGTTCCTCAGGGAGCTTGGAATAGGCGGCCATGAATTCCCAGCCATTCATCCCGGGCATGTTGATGTCGAGCAAAATCAAATCTGGTTGCACGTAGGCGCCGTCTGAATTATCAGAGAGAAACCGCAATGCCATCTCAGCGTCCTGAAAAACGACAACTCGATCGGTACACTGGTAGCGCTCAATGATGAGCTTGTGCAAGAAGTTGGTGGGTTCGTCATCGTCGATCAAGAGGATGCAATTGAGTTTATTAGCCATTATCTACTTTTATTGGTATCGTAAAACAGAAATTGCTGCCTTGTCCCTTGGTGGATTCCACGCGGATCGTGCCGCCATGCAGCTCTACAATCTTTTGGCAGTTTGCGAGTCCGATTCCAGTCCCTTCATAGAGGCTGCGATTGTGTAGTCTTTGGAAAATCAAAAAGATTTTTTTCTGGTGCTCTAGTTCGATGCCGATCCCGTTGTCCTTGATTGAAAATTCCCAGCCATTGCCTTTCCGCTGTGCGGAAACATGGATCTCAGGGTCGAAGCCAGGACGACGAAACTTGATCGCATTGCTCATCAGGTTTTGCATAAGTTGTCTGAATTCGGTTTCATACCCTGTGATCGTAGGCAAAGCATCGATTGTAATTGCAGCCTTGCTTTCAGTGATTGCGGTGCTGAGATCCACTAAAACCTCCGCGAGTACATCACCCGCCTTGATCGTGACCAACTGCGCCTCGCGCCCCAATCTGGAATAGTCGAGTAATCCTTTGATGAGGTTTCTCATGCGCGTGGAGGCCTCCATCAGAAAATCGAGGTATTGCCCGCCTTCCTCACCGATCTTATCACGATATTCCTCGTCGAGCAATTGCGAAAAACTCGTGACAGACCGTAACGGCTCTTGAAGGTCATGCGAGGCGATATAAGTGAATTGCTCGAGTTCCTTGTTTTTGGAGACGAGTTGTAGCTGTCTCCTTTCCAAAGTGTCTGTCTTGAGAAAATCGATGCGTGTCGCCCGCTCAATCATATAACCAGAAGACAAGCCGATGCCGCCAACCATGACGCACATCATAGCCTGAAAAATCCGTTCCGCGGTGTCGGTCTCATCCCAAAAAGCAATTTTGAGCAAATAGCTCACTATGGCATAGAGTACCACAGGGAGCAAAATTCTAAAATTAGTGCCGGCAAATCCAGAATTGCCCATGATCGACAAGATCACACTTCCCAACAAAAACTGTCCGCCCAATTCAGGAAATGAAAAAGCTAAATAAAACTGCCAAGATTGACTAATGATAAGGAAAGAGGCACTCAACAAGTCCAATTGCCTGCGGTTGCGAATATTGCCCATTTTAAGGACGAGGGAAGACAAGAGGCAAATCGTGGGCGCAGCAACGAGCAACACCCAGAAAACTTTCCATTCAAATCTGCCCAGGATCAGGTTGTCAAGCGCAAAAATGACGGCATAGAATCCAATGGACAAAAAGAAGGCTGAATAGACGAACTTCTTGGAATTTCCAAAACTCATTTCTCCATAGAACTGCTCGATTTCATTTGATTTATACTTTAGGGAATAGGGGTTGATCTGACTTTCAATCGTGGAACTCATTAAATAGGTCGAAAAAAGTGGAACTTAGGTGGTCGGTCTCCATACGAGGCGCGTATGAGACCGCAAAATACTCTTTTTGTTGATTTTTCTTACATGGTGCGCAGCATTTTAGAGACTTTTTTCCTGCAAAATTTTTTGCCATAGTCAGCCCAAGCGCCGCCATTCCCACTGATTTCGATGCCTACAATTGTAACAATTACAGGTGCGTGTAGGATCAGAAGCCCTTTTTGAGGAATTATTCCCAGCTGCCGCTCACCAAACTACCGCGCTCCTCAGTCTGCCAAACCTTCAAATGTATTTCAATTTCTTGCTGCAAGTCCTCGACGTGACTGATGACGCCGACGATGCGATTTTCTTGTCTCAACTGCTTGAGCGTATCAAAGACGGCTGTCAAGCTGTCTTTGTCCAGCGTGCCAAAGCCTTCATCCAAGAAAAAGAAGTTGTGGCTGCTGCCACTGTGTTGCTGCACATTGTCGGCAAGGGCAAGCGCCATACAGAGGCTTGCCTGGAATGTTTGCCCTCCACTCAGGGTCTTGACGCTGCGTGTCTGTCCTCCATTGAGCATATCTCGCACAAGAAATTCACTGTCGTCGCCCAGCTCTAGGCTCAAGGCGTTGCGTGTGAGTTTACGGAAGCGCACATCTGCACGGGTGACGAGCTCTTGCAAGTAGATCGTGGAGACATAT
Source organism: Bacteroidota bacterium (assembly GCA_031415375.1). Classification (GTDB taxonomy): domain Bacteria; phylum Bacteroidota; class Bacteroidia; order J057; family JADKCL01; genus JADKCL01. Next base: position 32,906 of record JANORP010000129.1, read on the forward strand.
TTCACAAATCCCGAAGCTTTGAACATACCTTCGAGGAGCTTGAGGTTTTCTAGCCGCTTTTGAAGGCTGGATTGGTCACTCTCCAAGATTTTCCGTGTTTCAAATGCCGCTCTCAGGCGCTCCAAGGCATTGCGCAACAAAGAGATGTCTTCATTGAGCTGATCAATTTGTTGCCGTGAGGCTGCAAGTGCTGATTCTGCTGCTGCGTGGGCTGCAGCATCGTGCCGCTGCCCTTGCGCCCGTGAGGACAGGACCTCGATGGCCATCTGTGCGGATTGCAGCTGCCCTTTGAAGTGCGCGACTGCTTTTTGCTCGGCCTCCAAGTCGAGGTTCCAAGCAAGGATGGCTTTGACGGCATCAAGGCTCTGGTGACGCGACTCGGCAAGCTTTCGCGTGAGCTGCTCCTGATTGAGGATCCATTCGGTCTCGCGCTTTTGGAGTTCGGTTTCGGCTGATAGTTTGCGCTCTTGGAACTCGACCTCCTTTTTTTCCAAGGCCCGCTCTGCATCCTGCGTGGCCTGAAAGGCACGCACAATCTGGTCGAGCTGGCTTTGGAGCTGCTGCGACAATACCGTGAGTGCATCGGCCGTCTTCTCTAGGTACATAGTATCCATGAGCACGGTGAGCTGCTGCAAGTGCGCGGCGCGCTGCCCGGCGAGGCCACTCTTCTCTTCACGCAGACTCTGAAGCGCGCCCTCAAATTTCTTTTGTTCCTCCAAAAGTTTTTTGAGCGCCTGGTCAAACCCTGCACGCATTTGCTCTTCTTGATCGATGATTTTTTGGAGCGCAGTGGCCGCGTCTCTGTCGGCCTCGGCTTGCGTGGCGACCTCGGGATCATAAGGTGCCCATGCAAAGGTCAGTAGGTGCTGCACACGCAAGTCTTGCTGCCGCGCATGCTCCAGCACTTGCTGCTGCAATTGTTTCTGCTTTTCATCGCCCCGTGCGGCCAGGTTTTGGGCCACGGCAAGGGCCTTTTCCGCCGATGCAAGCTGGGCTTCGCAGGCAGTCAACTTTTCTTGTGCTACCCGCAACCGCACAAGCGCCTCGCCAGGGTCGTAGGGCGAGGGATGATCCATGGCGCCACACAATGGGCATGGACTCGTCGGGGACAAATCCAAGGCATAGGCACCCAAACCTTCTCTCTGGGCAATGTGGTCCTTGTCGTGGCGGGCCGCAACGATGGCTTGCTTGATCTGGGCGACAGCCTGCTCGAATGCCTGCACAACTGAGCTGCCCAAGGGCAGCTCGATGCCACGATCGGTTGCCAGACGATCCTCCTCTACGCCTAGGGCCGCCTGCTCCGATTTTGTTTGCAGTATCTGCTGGGCAATGCGCTCGTATTGCTGGTGGATGTTTTTGTGTTGCTGGTACCAGAGGAGAGCGGCATTGACTTGGGTGATGTCGGGCATGGCCTTGCGATTGACGGCGATTGCGGCCTCACACTTCATTTTGCCCGACTCAGTGTCCAAGATTTTGGCGGCGACATCTTTCAGCACCAGGTCGCCTTTTTTGAGCCGCTCCTCGATCTGGGTGAGTTTGTCGGTCGCCTTACCGACCTCTTGCAACAGGCCGCAGTCCTTGATCTGGGCCTCGATATCCTCTTTTTTCTCAAAATCGAGCTTGGCCGCCTGCGCGGCCAAGTGTGCGGCCTCGATTTGCGGTAGCAAAGCCGTCAATTCCTGGGCGATTTTGGTCGCAGCATTTTGGGCGGCCGCCTTATCGACTTTGAGCTTGCTTTCTTGGTTCGCCAATTCCCTGAAATGCAAGACAGCATTTTGAAATTCACCTGCATTCGCTTCTCGCAATTCAAATGCAGCCTTTTGGGTCAGGAGCAGATCCAGTTTAGCCTGGATGAGCACAGTTTCCTCTGCGAGTTGCTTGAGTTGTCGGTGCCGCGTCGTCTCTACCTCCAATTGTATGAATTGGGCTTTCTGCGTTTCCAAGGTGATGCCGAGGGCTGCAAGCTGCGCATCTTGCGCTGCGATCATGTCGGCATTGGCCTCAGGCAACGACATCAGCTGCCCTTTCAAGACATCTAGGCGGGCCACGGTTTCCTTGGAGAGCCCGCCTGCCTGCATCGACAACTCAAAGCGGTCCAGGGCAAAGATTTCGCGCAGCATGCGGGTGCGATCGGTAGCGCCCATGTGCAGGAAGTCTTGAAATTTGCCTTGGGGAATGATGATGGTTTTGATGAAGTTGTCGTAGGACAACTGCAAGATCCCCGTCGCATCGTTGCTCGGCAGCGGCTCCCAATCGTTGTTTTTCCATCGATAGGCTGTGCGCGACGGACTCTTGACATCGTCAAATTTCTTGGAATTGCGGGATTGCAAAACACGGAAGCGGTACCGTTCCTCATTTCCTGAAACGGTCGTCTTGAACTCCAACTCGATGCGCAGGTCCTGTGATTGCAGGTTCATCATGTTGTAATTGCGGTTGTCGCCGCTGGAATTGAGGCGCTCGGTCTTGCCATAGAGCGCAAACGTGATGGCCTCCAAAATCGCAGATTTTCCGCTCCCTACAGCTCCAAAAATGCCAAAGAGATGACCCTCTGCGAGCTTTTCAAAGTCGATTTCGACTTGCTCCCTGTAGGAATACAGTCCTTTGATCGTCAAGCGTAGCGGGATCATGGTGCCACCTCCCTTCCTGCGACTTCACGGAACAAGTCCATCAATTCATCGCTGGCCTCGACACCCTTTTCTCGAAAAAAGTAGCGTTTGAACAGCTCCTCGCGACTGAGTTTGAGGTCGATGGCCTGCGCCTGATCCTGCTGGGAATCCATGGATTGCGTAAACACGGGAATCGGGCCGACAATGCGCGGATGGGCTGCAAGCAGCTGCTTGCGTTCCTCTGCACCCAAATAGGTCGTCGTTTTGATGTGCAATTCGACATAACAGTCTTGGTGGGCACGCAACCAATCCAAAGCGCTAGTGACGTCTTCAAACAAGCGGCGCCGCAATGGCCATCCTGCTTGCAAAGGAACGGGGCGGCATTGTGTTGCTTGGCCCGGCTGTCCCTCGACGATGACGACGTATTTGCCCGTCGCCTCGTTGTCTTGGCCACGGCTCGGGAATGAAAATGCGAGCGGGCTGCTGGCATAGACCGCTGGACAAGGCCCGCCCGTCATGTTGCGATAGGTATGGATGTGGCCCAGCGCGACATATTGCAGCCCTGTAGGCAAGTTTTCGGTATGGACGACCGAGGTTGGGCCCATCGCTTTTTCCTCGTCTATGTTTTCATCGGGTGGCGTGTCGCCTTGCGACATCATGAGCAGGTGGGCAACCATGAGATTCAGCCCCTGGTCGTCGCAATAGGTATCCACGAGCTGCTGCCAATGGGCTTGCAGCAATTGCCGTAGCTGGGCCTCTGGATTTTCATGCCCGAGGTCCTTGCGCAGGCGTCCCTCGTTGGCGTAAGGCGTGAGCAGGAGCCGCAGTGGAAAATCGCAATTGGGGAGCCGAAGCTCGATAAAACCTGGCGCAGACTTGGTGAGCGACAAACCAGAATCCAGTGTGAAGGGCAGGGGCGCGGAGTGCGGGAAGCCCGCGAAGATGATCCCGCAGGCGCGTGCCAGCGGGTCGGGTGCCTCGATGCGGTCGGGCGAGTCGTGATTGCCAGCGATCGCGATCACGGCCCGTCTTCCATCGTCGCTGAGCCGCCGCAGGGTTTGAAAAAACAATTCTGTGGCTTCGATCGGGGGATTGAAGGTGTCAAAAAGATCGCCAGCAATGAGCACAGCATCCACCTGCTCGGCATCTGCAATCATGCAAATCTCGTCCATCGCCGCTTTTTGCTCCAGCATCCGATCAAAGCGGTCTAGCCGCTTGCCAAGATGCCAATCTGCCGTATGCAAAATCTTCATGCTGGCAATTTCCACATCCGTCTCAATAATTGCAGAAAAAATTGCGCACTCTCCCTCTCCTATTCCTCAATCGCTGCAGATGTGGAAAACAAATGGCGATGCGAAGACCGTACACAGCTTGCGAGTGCTGGCGTTTTGTCTTCGGCTCGATGAGCGGGCAAGAAAAATCCCGCCAAGATTTACCTAGGCGGGAATTATTCTCAATCCAAACTCCAACAATTATTTCTGTGGATTCATTTCAAGCATGACGTTGACCTTCACATCGCCACCGATTCCGGTCGTCTGTGCCCAGTCACCTTGGCCTACACCATAGGCTACACGATCGATGGTGAATTCGGCGGTAAAGCCAGCTTTTTTGCCGTAAGGGCTATCCATGACACCCAAAAAGGTGAAAGGGATTGCAATGTCTTTGGTGACGCCGCGCACGGTAAGCTTGCCGTTGGCGACATAACCTTCACCACCTGTTTTTGGCTTTTTGCCTTTGGTAATGCTGGTGGATTTGAAGGTCCAAGATGGATGATTGGCGACATCAAAAAAGTCTGCCCCCATCAAGTGGCCTTCGAGTTTGTCCATGCCCATTACGACACTGCTGGCATCAAGGGTGGCAGAAATGCTGCCTTCCAATGGTTTGGTGGCATCCCAGTTGATGCTGACATCAAATTTTTTGAAGGCACCTGGCATCGGTGTCATCATGTGGCGCACGGTGTACATCACTGTGCTGTGTACGGGATCACTGCTCCAAGCTTGGGCTTGGGTGGCTACAGGGGCCAACATGAACATGGCCACGATGGCAAACAAAAGATGTTTTGCGTAATTTTTCATATCTGGAGAAACTTTCAAATTTTTGATTTCTTAAAGACGAGCATGCAACGATCACGGGGTCATCGCGCTGCAAATATAAAGCAATACAACAATGCATGTACCGACATGTTTTGTTGATTCTCAAAATTTCTTACATCAGGCATTCAAAAAGGTTAGATTCATCGTAATGCAACCTATTGGCAACCATTGCCCTTGCTTCCATTCTGAATTGTGGTCATTGGGGACAAATTTTCCCCAAAATGTGAAAAAGGCAGGCGACAATTTGGGTGGTTCATCGATAGATTTGGTAAGTCACTCTGAATCCAACAATATGTTCCAAACCCAAGAATCCTCTGGGGAAAGCCCCAAAAAAAGATCTTCTCGCACCAAAACGACCGCCGAAGCCCTCAAAATCTTCGTCTTGGACACTTCGGTGATTTTGTATGACCACAATGCCATTCGTAGCTTCAAGGAGCACGATGTCGTGATCCCCATCACAGTCTTGGAGGAGCTCGACAACTTCAAGAAGGGCAATGACATGATCAATTACGAGGCGCGCGAATTCATTCGCATCCTCGATACGCTCTCAGGCACCGACCTCATCAACAATTGGACAGCGATCGATGGGACCGACAAAGGACGGTTCATGGTTGCGATGAGCGGCGATACCGACCTCGATGCCGAGGTGGTCTTTGGGGAGAAAAAGCCCGACCACATCATCCTGAATACTGCGCTTACGATGCAAAAGCGCTATCCCGACCGCAAGGTCGTCTTGGTCACCAAAGACATCAACCTGAGGCTCAAAGCCAAGGCGGTGAATGTCATGGCCGAGGACTTCACGACCGGCAAGGTGAAGGATATCGAAAACCTCGATGCTGGCATCACGACCATGGAGGGCTTGAACCATGAACTCATCGACAAGATTTACCGCACAGAGGGCGTGACGCCTGCAGAGCTAGGCCTCAAGCGCGTGCGTGCCAACCAGTATTTCATCTTGCGCAATGGCAAGAGCAGCGTTTTGGCTTACTACAACCCAGTTTTGAGACTGATCGAGAAGGTCGAAAAAAAATCGGCTTTTGGGATCACACCGCGCAATGCTGAGCAAACCTTTGCTTTGCATGCAGTCCTGAACCCCAACGTGCGCCTCGTGAGCCTCATGGGCGTGGCGGGCACAGGTAAGACCCTGCTCGCGCTCGCCGGCGCGATGGAGCGCCGCCGCGAATACCGCCAAATCTATCTCGCACGCCCGATCGTGCCCCTGAGCAACAAAGACATTGGCTTTTTGCCGGGGGATATCAAAAGTAAGCTCGATCCTTACATGCAGCCGCTCTGGGACAACCTGAAATTTATCCAGAGCCAGTTCAAGGATGCAAGTCCAGAGCACAAGATCATCAAAGACATGGTCGAGCAAGAGAAATTGCTCATCACGCCGCTGGCTTACATCCGTGGGCGGAGCTTGTCGCACATCATCTTTATTGTCGATGAGGCGCAAAACCTCACGCCGCATGAGGTCAAGACGATCATCAGCCGCGCGGGCGAGGAAACCAAGATCATTTTCACAGGCGACGTGCGGCAGATCGATACGCCTTACCTCGACTCCGAGTCCAATGGTTTGAGTTATATGATTGACAAAATCAAGGATCACCCGCTCTATGCCCACGTGACGCTGCAAAAAGGCGAGC
>JANORP010000130.1:0-3257 GCA_031415375.1 Bacteroidota bacterium
TGATGGCCCGGGCACCGAGACGACCTCGATACAGATGCTGGAGACGCCGCACAGCGTGCGGATCCGCAAGGGCAAGCTGGCCAAGGTGATCTTCGGGGCGATGGACATCGACACCCACCTGCGGCAAGCCAAGACCCACGAAAAGAGCACCGAGGGCATGAAGATCGACGCGGGCCTGATGGAAGTGCGCGTGAAGGCCGAGGCCGTCGAGGAGCTCGCGCGCTTGCGGCCCAAGGCGCGGGTCCTCAACAGCAGCGCATTCCGCAGCTTCAAGGCCGAGGTGCAGGAATTTGCGCGGAAGTTTGAGGCATCAAGCTTCGGGCATATCGCCGACAAGAAGGGCGTGGAGGAAAAGGAGTTCTTCACAATGAGTGGGGAGCGGCATCAGCTATGGTATGACTCGGATGATGCTCATGGGGAATTTTGGATGGCGAGTGGTGCCGGAAAATTCCTAACGACCAAGATCGACGGACAAATTCGAACGTGCAATGAAATATTGCTCCTCATTTCAGAAGATGCGAGTTATCGTATAGATGCTATGAGAGAAAGAAGCCTCATGCAGCGGTTGACGAATATGAAGGTTAGCTTTCTCAATGCGATGGCGATGCATCGCTCCAACCGCGCTGCAAGTGGCCCTGCCAGAATTGATCGAAAAACGTTTGTGGCAAGGGTAAACAAGAGCGTGCTTGAATTGGCCTCTGCGCTTCATGCAGAGGGATCCAGAAGTTTCTTGAGTGACCTTGAGTTCGTTGAGTTCCATCTCTATTTCGGTGTGGTGAAGAAAGTGATCAACAACCTGAGAAAGCATATGCCAGCAAAGCCACCGGTAGTGGGAGATGGACATAGCAATTCTGCAGCCTCTGCCGAGCATTTTGGATGGAGCCATGCTAAAGGCCAGCACTGGGAAAGAAGAAGTGAATCGAAACGAGATCTATCCGAAAACCTTGGAAAAATCCGGGAGCTTGAAACAAGACATGGCGGAACATATACGAAATCGAAATTGTTTTTGGATGGCGAAATGGAACGAATGGATTGCATGCTTTCAGTCAACAGCCCGCGTCAATACCTCATATACAACCACGTGCGAAGTATAGGTGACCTTTGGAAGGCCTTTTTCCCGCACGATACCTATTCAGAGTTTATGGATCGAAAGCAATACAATTGGATCAACCGTACCGTGAACGATCCTAGATCGCCTACTCGCAAAAGTAAAAAGCGGTATCGACCATGAATAAAAACCTGATGTCCTCGGTACATAGCTACCTCGCGGGCGATGCCGAACGTACCCTCCAACTGGCCAATGACTTTTTTCAGGCCAAGTACGGCGAAGTTGCTTTTCCAATGCACCCCGCGCAAGCCAAGGAAGAATCTCACCTGGGCGACTGGGTAGCTTTTCTTGTGAGGTCATTGATCATCAGGAAATCTCGCTTCCCCTTGGGAATATTGCTTCAAGAAATATGGGCTCACGTTCCTTGTCAATCCGTGCTACGGCATGCTGTGTTGTTCGATTTCCGTGACTTTGAAGGCGTCAAATTCCATCCCATCGAGGAAGCATTTGATACAATGTGTGGCGAGGAACTACTCGACCTTTTTTCGGATGGCTGTGGTACAGGAATCATTCAGGATGAAGACGAATCATTTCTTCCCGGGGTCTTTCCGTCGATCGATCCTGCGTTTCTATCGGAACTGGAAACGGAGCAGTTGCAAGACTATATCGTCATCAGGATCAAATATGCAATCCAAAAAGGGCTAGCAATGAGACCGCCAGATTATGTGGTGCAACTTTCCCGCGAACATCATGAACGGGTGTGCAGGGTACTGCTTGCAGACTTGTTCCTGCGGAGCGGACGCTTGTCTTTTGTTGAAAAACGCATCGCCTATTGCCATCGACACCTTCCCGCATGGAATTCGACGATGTCGCTGGCACTTTTCACCCTTTGTGAATCAAAGGGAGACGCCGAATTGGGTATCTTTTTGGCTGACTTTCTCGGTGATACCACAGGTGCGAATGAACCACGCAGCTGGTTGAGCCGTCTAGCGAATGCGATTTCACTAGGAAATCCCAGCCTCCTTCCAAGTATTTCATGACAATGGATCCCATGGCTATCAAGGACAATCTTCTCCTTCAATCGGTTTATTCGTTTTATCGAGGAAATCTAGATGAAGTGCCCGGACTGATCAATCGGTTCTTTTATGAAATGACTGGAAATGAGGCATTTGAAACGGATTTGATCCTCGACGAGCTGTTTGACGACCGGCGATTGCGCTGGGAGTATTTGGTCAGGCATTACCTTGAATTTCATTGGACTAAGCAACTGCCGTTGGCTAGTATTTATGAACCGGTTTGGGAAAGTGTCCCTTTCAAGCGATTTCCAAGATTCATGGCACTTTTGAAAATTCATAACTACTTTGAATCAGGGAAAGTGAACGGTGGGATTTACCAAACAGACTACGATCAGGCCATTGAGCAGTACAATTTGGGGAGGTTGCTGGAGACAATCAGGCAGGGATGTGGGGATGGCAGAATACTAGTGGAACCCCACGACGATCTGTTTGGCGTCTTTCCCGTTGTCAGCGATGAGTTGATTGCGCTCATGGAGCGTTTCCAACCAAGCATAAGCTGGCGTCAATTGTTTCGAGATGCCGTCCATGAAGGAAAGGCGGCGGCCGACAATGCTGGGATTTCGATGTTCAGTGAAAAGAATGCCGAATTCGTATCAAAGCTCATGATGCAAGAATTTTTTCTTCCACCAACTAATGCCTATCGGCGAGGATCACTGCTACACCATTTCCTCGAAAGGTTTCCTGAGCGCGCATCTGGGACCGTTCAATCTCTCGCACACTACGCAACCTCTATTGCCGACGACGAGCTCGCCGACTTCATCTTCCTGTACACGGGCGGGCAGGTGCTGCCTGAGGATCCTAGGGCGTGGATGCGATTGTTTATTCAGTCGGTGGAAACGGGGAAGGTGCTGATCCCGGAGGTCTGAGGGTGTGATTGCTGTGTTGGCTGCGTTCTTTGACTTGTTGGTTTTCCTTGCAACAACATTAGTCACAATCATTTATATTTGTAACAACCGGAAACAAAATAGTCCAATAATTAGGGGGCCAAGACAGGAGCACATGGGCATCGAGCACGAGTTCATCCATGCCGCAACCCCCGAGGAAAACGCCCACGTCGAGTCGTTCCACTCGGTCATGCAGCGCGCAATGGTGAGGACGCGCGAGTTCGACTCGCTCAAGCACCTGCACGACAC
>JANORP010000131.1:0-43905 GCA_031415375.1 Bacteroidota bacterium
TTGGATTGTTTGGGTGGGAACTGGGAATATTAATTCGCCGACCTCTCCATTTTCAGCCGTGTCCAGCCTCGGGGTTGGTGCCAATACACTGCGTTGGACAGTATCCAGCTCCTTTTGCGCAGATCAAATAGATGATGTCGTAATCATCAACCAAAATCCTCCTCCCACACCAAACGCCGGCAATGATACCACCGTCTGTGGAACGGTGTTTTCCTTGCGTGGAAGTGTCCTAGCCCCTGGAAGTACTGGCATGTGGACCTCAATTCCACCAGGAATCACAATATTGAACCCGACGACTCCAAATGCCAACGCTATCGGCCTGACACCTGGCCCACATGTATTCCGATGGACCATAACTGCAGGTGTATGCCCGATCGTATTTGATGAGGTCACGGTCACAAAACAACCCTCGGCTCCTACGGCAGATGCTGGAGGTGATTCGATCATTTGCGGTGCAACTTACAACCTCCAAGGCAACACCGCATTTCCAGGTACTGGGACATGGACATCGGTTTTTGGCGGCGCGACTGTCGTGAGTTCGAATAGTGCCAATTCTACCGTAACAAACCTCGCATCGGGTGTCAATTTCTTTCGTTGGGACATCACGGATGCACCTTGCCCAAATACAAGTGATGCAGTCCAAATCACAAGGATGCTCCCTCCCTCGACAGCCGATGCTGGTGCCGACCAGTTGGTTTGCACAAGTATCGCAACACTGAAAGCGACAACTCCCACGTCCGGAACAGGGACCTGGACTGCTATCCCAGCCGGCCCCATCATCGCAGCACCCAATAGCCCTATCACATCCGTAAGTGGGCTCCCTTTTGGTACAACGACGATGCGCTGGAACGTTGCCAATGCGCCCTGCATCCCCAATTTCGATGATATGGTGATCGTGAGATTGGTGCAGCCTATCGTTGATGCAGGTCCAGATATTTCGACCTGTACAACCATCGTCAGCCTGAATGCTGTGCCCCCATCGATCGGGACTGGCGTCTGGACCTTGGCTTCAGGCACGGGAACAATCAGCAACCCCAATTCACCATCGACCACGGTCACTGTGCTTGGTGTCGGTGCAAATACTTTCCGCTGGACCGTGACAGATAGTGTGTGTGGAGCAGTGGCAGACTCGGTGGTTGTAACCCAGTTCGCTGCGCCGACGGCGGTGGGTGCTGGGCCTGATCAAACGATCTGCGCAACCTCAGCGGTGTTGCAAGCCGATCCCCTGACAGTAGGCACTGGCATGTGGTCATCCCTTGTGCCTGGCCCAGCGATCATTAGCCCCACCAGTCAAGTCAGCGCGGTAAACAATTTGGCGATCGGACCAAATTACTTCCGTTGGACGGTTTCCAACGGAGTTTGTACACCCGTAGCGGATGATGTCACCATCAATGTCGTCTCCATACCCACAGCGGCGTTTGCAGGATTTGATGCAATCATTTGCGACTCGGTTGCAATACTGAATGGCAATATCCCAACGAGCGGCACCGGTATGTGGAGCCAAATTGTTGGGAGCGGTACGATCATTACTACCACCAACCCTGTCACCGCCGTTTCTGGTCTCGCACCAGGTCCCAATTTCTTCCGTTGGACCATCTCCAATAGCCCTTGCCCCGTATCCATCGACGAGGTGCGCATCACCCGCTCAGTCCCACTCGCCCCCGCCAATGCTGGCCCTGACATCAATATCTGCTCCGCCACCTACAGTCTCAATGCAACCGCACCTACCGTCGGCACGGGAATCTGGACAGTGGTCTCCGGCCCCGGCACATTGATGACCCCCACCCTTCCCAATTCGGGGATTTCGGGTCTCAGCACGGTGACGCCGACCAAATTCCTTTGGACGGTCTCCAACCCGCCTTGCGCATCGGTGAGCGACACGGTCATCGTCACCCGCTTGATTGCGCCCACCAGCGATGCTGGGTTTGACCAGATCGTGTGTAGCAATTCTACGGTGTTGCTTGGAAACGCCCCCACCAGCGGTGCCACTGGAACTTGGAGCCTTGTCTTTGGAAATGGCAGCTTCTCCAACGCCAACAATGCGATTACACTTGTGGCGGGCCTGGCCAGTGGCGACAACTACTTCCGCTGGTCCATCAATGGGGGCACATGCCCAGCCACCGATGACCTAGTACGCATCACCTTCTCGCCCCCTCCCAGCATCGCCAATGCGGGCGGCGACGACACGATCTGCGGCACAACCGCGATCCTCACCGCCAATCAACCGACGGTCGGCACGGGTTTGTGGACGCTCACCTCTGGAGCTGGAACGATCCTGAGTCCCACGAACCACAATACCTTGGTCACTGGCCTCGGGCCAGGCACCAATTATTTCACTTGGACGATCACGAATCCGCCCTGTCCGCCGAGCAGCGACATCGTCGCCATCACCCGCGAGGCCACGCCGATCACGGCAAATGCTGGCCCCGACCAGACATTGTGCAGCAGCAATGCCACGCTGGCGGGCAATCTCGCGCCGACTTATGGCGGTACTTGGGCACTGGTGGCTGGCGCGGGTACGGTCACCAATCCAAGCTTGCCTGGCTCGACGGTCACAGGCTTGGGCGCTGGACCCAATACCTTTCGCTGGACGGTGAACAATGGCGTCTGCCCCAGCACCTTTGACGATGTGGTGATCACCCGCAATCTCCCTCCCAGCATCGCCAATGCAGGATCGGACTCCATCATTTGCGGCACGACCTTTACCCTCAATGGCAATCTACCCCTCATTGGCACGGGCCTCTGGACTTTGGTGGCTGGCGGTGGCGCGGTCACCTCGCCGACCGCCTACAATTCTGGCATTACCAGCATTGGTGGGGGCAGCAACACCTTCCGTTGGACGATCAGCAACGGGGTCTGCCCTGCCAGCATCGACGATGTGATCATCAACCGCATCCCTGCACCGAGCGTTTCCAATGCCGGGCCCAACCAAACGGTCTGCGATTCCAATGCCGTGCTCAATGCCGATCCCCCACTGATCGGCACGGGCTTCTGGACACTTGTGGGTGGCTCTGGAACCATTGTCAATCCTTTGCAACGCAATTCCAATGTCACACAATTGGGGATCGGCATCAATACCTTCCGCTGGACGGTGTCCAATGGCACTTGCACGCCGTCGATCGATGATGTGACGATCACGCGATCGGCTTACCCGAGCAGTGCGTATGCGGGGGCAGATCAGACGATTTGTTCGGATACCGTGGTGATGGTGGGGAATGTGCCTACTGTCGGGGTCGGGATTTGGAGCCTGAGCAGCGGCGCTGGCGTGTTTGCGAATGCATCTTCGCCCACGACCCTAGTCACTGGCTTGGCAGTGGGCGCCAATACTTTTGTCTGGACGATCAGCAACAGCATCTGCCCTGTGCGCACCGATGCTGTGACCATCATCCGCGACCAGCGCCCCACCGTCGCCAACGCAGGACCCGACCAAGCGAGATGCAGCAATGCGGCAACCCTCACGGCCAACAGCCCGACCGTAGGCGCGGGGAGCTGGACCTTGATCGGGGGCTCGGGGAATATCGCACAACCCACCAATTTCACAACAGCCGTTACCAATCTGGGCCTAGGCCCCAATACCTTCCGCTGGACGATTGTGAATGGCGTGTGCCCGCCCTCGGAAGATGATGTCGTGATCACCCGCGACAATACGCCACCTGTGGCAATTTGTCGCAATGTGACTTTGTACCTGGACAATGCAGGCGTGGCCCAGCTCACCATCCCGATGGTCGATAGCAATAGCACCGACAATTGTGCCATTGCTACACGGTCCCTGAGCATGACCGCCTTCCTCTGTGCCAACCTCGGCCCCAATGGCGTGACGCTGGTCTTGGCGGATTCCAATGGAAACTCCAGCAGCTGCAACGCCATCATCACCGTGCGGGATTCCATTCATCCGAGCATCGGCTGCCCGTCCACGCAATATGTCTTGCTCAACAGCAATTGCGCAGGTGCCCTGCCCAACTATTTGCCGATCGGCTCGGCTAGCGACAACTGCAGCCAACCGCCTGCCTTTGTGCAATCGCCCACCGGCGGCTCGCCGATCACAGGCGTGGGCACGCAAGTGGTGACCTTGACCGCAACCGATGGCTCCGGCAACACCAGCACTTGCAGCTTCAACGTCTTGAAACAAGACAGCATTGCCCCTGCGATACAGTGCCCGTTGCCGTATTTCCTGAGGCTGGACTCCAATTGCACCGCCGTGCTGCCCAACTACACCGACTCCACGACAGCCACCGACAATTGCACAGGTGTCTTGACGCGCACCCAAATCCCCGTACCTGGCACATTGCTGAGCAATCCCGGCTTCACCAATGTCTTGGTCACGATTGCGGATGCCTCCAACAATATTGCGACTTGCAGCTTCAGTGTCTTGAAGCGCGACTTGATCGCGCCCAGCATCACTTGTGTCGATACGATCATGGCCGTGACAGATTCGGGCCTCTGCACCGCAGTGGTGGTTTATATCCTCCCGATTGGCACTGACAATTGCCAAAATCCGCAGACGACGCTTACCAGTGGATTGGGTAGCGGCAGCACATTTTCCCTCGGCCCACATCCCGAGGTCTATACGGTGCGCGACTCATCGGGCAATACCAGCAGCTGCACGATCATCGTGAATGTACACGACGATCAACCGCCCATGATCACCAACTGCCCGCAACCCATCACGGTTTCCATTGGCAACCCGAGCTGCGCACAGGTCGCCAATTGGCTGCTCCCCAGCGCAAACGACAATTGTGTATTGCCCAGCTTTATCTCCAACTATTCACCACTCGACACCTTCCCGGTCGGCATTACCTTGGTGCGGTATATTGCGATCGATGGTTCGGGTAACCGCGATACCTGTGAATTTACGGTGACGGTGCTGGATGTCGGGCCGCCGTCCATCATCTGCCCGCCAGATACCGCAGTCGTACCACCCAACTGGGGACCGAGCGCTGTGGTGACATTTCCCGCGCCCACCGCCACCGATGCTTGCGCGCCCACCACGTCCATTGCACTCGTGTCGGGCATCGCCTCAGGTGGCACATTCCCTGCTGGCATCACCGTCAATACGTATGTGGCGACCGATACCTCGGGCAATACTGACACCTGCTCATTTACCGTCACGGTGCTGCAAAAAGTCACGGTCTTTCCCTATTGCTGGGACTCAGAGGCCGGGCCGGGCGACTGGGTGAGCGGTGGGGTCAACAGTTCTTGGGAATATGGGATCATCCCCTCCTACCCTGGCGACGCGGTCTGGGCCACGAGCCTCAACTCCAATTACAACAACAACGAGCGCTCGTGGGCACAAAGTCCGACCTTTGACATGACGCTTCTCAAAAAGCCGATGGCGAGTTTTGAATACCTGGACCAGACCCAAGGCGGCAGCGATGGTGTGGTCTTGCAAGCTTCGACCGACAACGGCCTCACATGGACGACGGTGGGCGGCCTAGGCACGGGCAAAAAGTGGTACAATCAGGTGAATATTGCGGCGCAACCCGGCCTCAACAATGCCGTCGGCGTGGGTTGGTCGGGTTCGGCAGCTAACTGGACCAAGGCCGCCGTGCGCTTGGATCGTTACATCGGGCAGCCACAGGTGAGTTTCCGCTTCCAATTGGGATCCGATGCATTTGGTACCACATTCGGATTTGCCTTCGATGATTTTTGCATCCAAGAGCGGCAGCAGAATGTGCTCCACGAGCTGTTTGCCAACGATCAAAATCCGCAGAGCCTCACTTCTGCGACCAATTTGTATGGCTTGATCAACCAAAACCAATTGGATGCCGTGATGGTGGAATACCACTTGCAGGACCAATTGCTGTTGCCGCAAGCTCCCGCGCGCGGGAGCTATTACCAGGTGCCAAGCCCGCCATGGATGATCGTCGATGGCAATCGTTATATTGGCCTACCTGGCAACCAATTCTGGAACCAAGACGACATCTATGCCCGTATTTTTGAGGCGCCGATTTTTGTCTTTGATACACTGCATTTCAACCCAGCATTTCCAGGTGGGGTGATCAGCCCTACCGCGCAGATTCGTTACGTCGCCGATGGTGTATTGGGGGACTCGCTGAGCCTGCAGATTGTGGTGGTCGAGCGCGTCTTGACCAGTGCCGGCCACGCCCATGAGTGGGTGATGCGGCAGATGATCCCGCTCTCCACAGGCACGACGATCCTGAAACAATGGCGGCGAGATACCATCGCCGTCGTCTCAGGCAATTGGACGCTGCAAAATATTACGTCGCAAGCCGAGATCGGCGTGGTGGCCTTTGTGCAAAACAAAATCACCAAGGAGATCTACCAAGCGCAATATGTAGGTGCCGACGGCCCAACCGTAGGCGCAACGGAGGCCCAAGCCGCCGACGAAGATCCGATTCAAGTCTATCCCAATCCGATCGTGGTGGGAGCCGGTGTGGCGATCTTGCATGTGTCATCTGAGCGCGCTGTCGCTACGGATTATGTGCTGATGAATGCGCTGGGGCAGGCGATATTGCAAGGTTCTTCGCGGTCAGCGCAGTTCGAGATTGCGCTGGAACGAATTCCGTCGGGGACTTATTTCTTGCGGATGCAGCAGGGGAAGCGGGTTGTGATGCGGAAGGTTTTGGTGTTGGGGGATTAGGATGCGTCCGAAGATCAGCTAGTCCGAGGCGTCCCGTGCGCTGTGGCGTAACGATCGACCCTTTGCCTCCGGCAAACAGAAATCGGCTTTTTCTGCCAGAGGCAAAGGGTCAGTAGCCCTTCGGCCTGAGGCCTTGGACTCCAATGCCGCTGATGCATCAATCGTCCATCATCAAAGGTGAGAGCGAGTCCGAGGCGTCCCGTGCGCTGTGGCGTAACGATCGACCATTTGCCTCTGGCAAACAGAAATCGGCTTTTTATGCCGGAGGCAAAGGGGCAATGGTCCTACGGCCAGAGGCCTTGGGCTTCAATACAGCTGATGCATCGGTCGTCCATCATCGAAGGTGAGAGCGAGTCCGAGGCGTCCCGCCGAAGGACGATCGACCATTTGCCTCTGGCAAACAGAAATCGGCTTTTTATGCCAGTGTAGCCCTTCGGCCAGAGGCCTTGGGCTCGTAGTTTGCCATTTGCAATGTGAGGTAGCGATGCATATCGCGATCAGCGATCCTTCCCGAGAATCTCACGCACTTCTTCTTCGGTTTTCCCAGCAATCGCAGCAATTTGGGGAATCGGCAGACCAGCGTCCTGCATGGCGAGTATCATTTCAGTTTCCTTCTTCTGCTCGCCCTTCGATTCGCCGATTTTCTCACCCTTTTGCAAACCTTTTTGCTCTCCCTGGTTCAACAAAAACAATTCCCGCTGCCTGATATCGGTCAAATAGATCCCAAAATCGTCATAAGCATCCCGCTCTTTCTTTGTCCAGGTTTGCTGGTCGGCATCGGAATAGGCGGTTTTCAGGCCCTCGTCATCGACATTGCTAGGGATGACTTCCAAATTTTGGGCATTTTTGATGAAATAAGTCCACTTGTCCACCATCGTGACGAGATCCGTTTCCTTCTTGTCAAACTTTTGCAATTCGATGAGGAAGTACTTGACGTCTTTCAGGAGGTTTTCGCCCGTCTCGGTGTCCATCGTCTGATGGGTGGAAAAATACTTGGGGTTTTGGGTGAAATTGAAATCCAGGATGCCGATGAAATAGGTCGGCCTGAGGAGAGGATAGTCGTCGCCACGATTGATTTGGGTCGAATAATCGCGACTCACATAGTACTGCACACGTTTGTCGAAGCCATCCTTTTCAGCGACCTGCAACTCCACGATGAATTTGCGACCGTCTTGGTCGGTGGCCTTCACGTCGAGAATGCTGGTCTTTCCAGACGGTACAGGTGGGAAAAGGTAAGGGTTTTCGATGGTCACGCTCACCACGTGGTTCGAGCCATCCAAGAACAAGACAGCATTCAAGAACGAAATGAGCGTGACCGTCTTGTTGGCGTTGCCAAAGATCTTGTGGAAGGCTACATCGTTTTTGACATCGACAAATTTCATGCTGCGCACGTTTTCAGATGCAAAGATAGTTGTTTTGGAGAATTTTGGGGATGAGGTTGCGGTCGTTCATTTTATTTTGACGCCCGAGGTTCTAGCATTCTACCTCTTGAAAACTAGACCCCTAATTGTATCACTGGCACCAAATCGAGTGGACGATTTTCAGCCTCTAGTATAGTACCTACCATTGCTATGGAAATCAACCACATACACTTGACCGGTTCTGTTATCGGTTACCCCGACGCCGTGATGGCCAGTGGTATAATTAGGTGCACCATCACTAAAGATAGTGCCAGAGGTTCGGTCAATTGTATAATCTGTAGCCGAACCTCCAAAGACACGGGCCAAAGATCTCCTCATATTCCCTGCATGGCTATTCGTGACTACGCGTTGGACCACCGATCCCATCATCGCCTGAAATGGTAGATCGGAGAATCTCGCTTGCAGGCTCTTATTCACCATTTGCTGAAAAGCCATCAATTGCCTCACCCGAGGACTATTGTCCGCCATGCCCTGCAATTTTCTTTGGGCGATGGCTGCTGGGCGGTGATCCTCGACACGAAAAGAGGCTATCTCGCCTTGCGGCTTCGAAAGCGATGGACTCGTATTTTTTAGCGGTTTTTCAACTTGCGCATTCATCTTTTTTGCATTTCTGCTGTTCACACTATGGCAATTGCGCAAGACCTTGCGCCAATCATTCCCGAAATTCCTCCTTGCGATTGGAAGAGATTTAGATTCCTCCAAAATTTACCCACAATGCACGAGCTTAGCAAACAATCCTCGGGCAAATCACCAACATTCATCCTCTTTTCGGAAGCAATATAAATCTGGCCGCATGATGCAATCTAGATTTGGAGAAATACGCCGCGTTGAATGCCCCGCAGCTCCAATCCGTTCGTCGGGCCTTCCTCCCGACGATGTCGGGACGGGGAGGCCCGACGAACGGTACCCTAGAAATCGATCGCTCGACGTTTCCAAGCGGGAGCGATCACTTGCAGTTGAGGACAAAGGCCACCATCTTTGCAGCAAATGCATCAAGGAATGACAAAACGCTTCAATCTTGCTTGGCGGATCGCGATCTGCACCTTCGTTTTCTGCGTGGGCGCGCAGGGCCTGATGGGACAGCAAATTGATTTCAGCACATATTTGCCGTTGAAAGATGGCGACGTGAAAACATTCGCAATTTCCAGCATCACCACAAATGGGCAAATGGTTGACCCACCAGCATTGTCGGTCTGTAAATCGATGCGGATCGAGGAGAAGGAAATCTTTTATTTTGACGAGGACCTCAGCGGGACCTCAGCAACCGTGGGACCAAATCTATTTTGCCACGGCGCGATCTATTTTGATGAAGGCAAATTCATGGTCGCACCCATTTTTTGGAGAGATGATTTCAAAACGGCGAAACTTAGCAATTTTGAGATGCTGTTTCCCAACCCCGTGGAATTCGAAACGCCCTACAAAGTGATGCGCGTCGGCAAAGAACAGCGAACCTATCTCTTTGGCCCGATGGAGACGATCACTATCGGCACCCGCGACTACGAAAACTGCCTCAAGCTCACCATTCTCCAAGACCGGGGTAGCAGCCACTATACCGACATTGTCTGGTTTCAAAAAGGTGTCGGCGTTGTGAAATGGTTTCGCGGCACTGGGCGCATGGAAGAGATCCAGGAATGAGCTTGGGCAATTGGATGTCGCAGAAAATGCAGCTACATGGCCCCCAACCGATCGACTTGCAAGGTCGTCTTGAGCCAAGCGTCTAGGCTCACGACTTCGAAATTGAAAGGCGTCCAGAGGTACATCGTGTCGCTAGGGTAGTGCTGCGCGGACTCGTCGCGCTCTTGGCTCCTGCGCAGGTGGGTGCCGATGCGTTTGCAAATGTATTTGCAACGACCGATGTCATGGTCCTTTTGGCGCTTGAGCAATTGCTTGAGCGCATTCAATTTGTATTCTACGAGTTCGCGCTCACCGAGGGCAATGAAGTTGTACATTTCCAAGAGCTTGAGTCCCAGCAGCCACTTGGATTTGTACTTGAACAATTCCTTGTTTTCCGCAACGAGATGGAGGGATTTGTGCCAATTGCCAAGGACAAATTCCAGATTGGCATGGAAATAGCGCCATTTGCTGATCCTGAATGCCGACAAGGTGAGCTTGGGATGTGTGAGCGCAATCTCGATTGTGCGCGCGGCGGCGACATAGTCCTGGTTGTAGAAATCCATCAAAAAAAGCTGCTCCAGCGCATGCAAGGCATGCAAGGAGTCGCGGTGCGTGGCCGCCATCACCTCCTCCAATATTTGTCGCGCCACAGTGACGTCGCCCATGCGGTAACTCACATTGGAGATGTCGAGCAGGGCTTGCATGCGGTCGGAATGCGCGATGTCGGATTCGGGATCTCGGATCGCCTGCCAAAGTAGGGTGGCATATTGTGCGGCGGGCTCCAATTGGTGAATCGCCAGCTGATAATGCAGCATAAAACGCAACTGCCAAAACCGCGTCTTGCTAGATGCCTTCGCATGGGTGTTGGCAAGTCGGGTCGCGAGATGATGCAGGCTTGCGGGCAAGTTTTCAGGGTGTAGGTTTTGACGCTCCTGCAGCCGCAGGAGCTTGAGCGTCTCTTGCTTGGCGTCGAGATCGATGCGCAAGGCATCCATGAGCGCATCGACCTCCCCCGCACCGACGGGTTCCTCTTCCTCGGCCTGCAATTGGACTTGGACCTCGAGCAGCAGCTCCTCCAAAATGAGCCCCTCGGCCAGTAGGCCGACTTGCTGCGCAAGCACTTTGGCTTCTGAAATCATGAGGTTCCCGCATTGATAGGCCTCGCGGGAGACGAGAAATTGCGCGAGCAAGATCTTGCGCCAACATTCGTATTTGAGGACATCGGCCTGCCCTTGCATCTGCGCAAGGCTACAGGGAAAGATGACTTCCAAAATATTGTTGAACAAACGGGTTTTGAGGTGACAGAATGCCGAACTCGGCTCCTTGCCATACATGATCATGGCAGCCTCCTCGTCGGTCTTGCATGCGCCTGTGGAAATCATTTTGTACAAATCCCAGCGCCGACCGGTTTGCGACTGTGTGCGCAAAGCCTTCTCGACCAGACGATGCTCGGTCGCTTGCAATGCTTCTACGATTTCAATCAAGTAATTCATAGCTATCTTGTACTTGCCCCCATCCGACGATGACTACAAAGCCCACGACGGATGCGATCTACCATCCATGAATACCATCTAGGAAGCCATGCAGTATCTTTGGACACCGCGTGCACGCAGACAAACCTCTCCCAGCAGCGTTTTCACAGTGGGTGAGCATGTCTCAAAAAGGCAAATTGCCTTTCAAAAAGAACGCAAACAAAAACTGCCATTGCATTTCCATAGCTGGCAAAAAAGCCTCAAATGGCCCAATACATACACTGAATACTTCAAAAATTTCTCCGAATTCGGGCGATCCTGCCTCGGGAGGCCGCCCTCAAAAAGAATCAAATGAATGAGCCTTTGTCACTACCATTTTGTCATACGCAAGGCAATGCTCTACAAATCATGCGACCGACAGCGCTATTGCATAAAGACAAGAAACCGCAATTGACATCCGACTATTTTTCATCCACAGTAAATATCGACAATCTGGGTCAATTCTCAATCTCTATTGACAGGCAAATCGTATCAATCCTCCTCAACCCCGATTTTAAGATGCACCTTCGACTTGCCTGAAAGGCCATCAAGCTTGCAAACAATTGATTATTAGCCACAAATAGACCAATTGGCCGACTTTGTACAAAAATGAATTTCTTTTGACAGTAAGTCAGGGCTTGGGTCGATGGTACACGGCCACCAATCGGGCAGAAATCAAGCTCGCAGCGAGCAGGCTCGCAAAGACGATCAGGAGGCACCACTCCAGCCGCACATACACCCCAAAACAGCGCAGCACCAGCAGGGGCAGCATAGCTGTGCAAAAAAAGTAGAGGTAGGCAAGCCCACGCTTTTGGATGAATACAACCTCCCTGAAGTCTGACCGCAGCAGCGTAATCAGAAATCCCAGCTCGATAAACACGACCAAAACCATCAGGATCCATTGCAACAAGAGCCCAAGATCTTTGTTGATTGTAATGTTCATATCGCCATACATGAGCAGGAAATCATCTTGCTCGCCGCCTTGGGAGACATTGCGCCAAGCTAGCGGCAGCGGAAATGTATCTCTTCCAATCCAGCGAAATTGCCCTGCAGTCGATCTGGAAATGCGGTCATAGGGTCCGACTTGTTTTTTCTTGGGTGAAACATTGCTCGTGTCTTGGCTGCCTTTGGGCACCCCAAATTTCTCGCTCAACAGGCCCCACAATTCATCGCGGCCATTGTCATAGCCCAATGCCCAGATGCCGATGCCGCGCAACCCTTTGCTTTTCACATAGTCATACTTTTGAGACAAGCTCGGCACATCGTCCCACCAATAATACCGCGTGACAAAGAGACCCGTGCCGATGCGGTAGGCCGTGCTGCTCATGGTGTCGAAATGCACCTTCCCTTCCAAAGGTTGCAAAAAGTAGTTGTAGGGACGCACTGCGTCGATGGCGGCGACAGTAGCGCCGCGCTCATTGGTGGTGAGCCGCCACTCCTTCCCAAAGTGGGGCAATGACAAGATGACTTTGTCCAAGGGCAGCCCCGCCTCCAGATAGGTCTTCACACTCATGAGCAAGTCGGGTTTGCGCCACTGATCACTGCTCATGAGCACCGAGGCCGGCCCCGGCTTCCCGTTGCGGGCACCGTAACAATCATATCCTGTAATGACAAATGCCGTGACGACATCCACATATTTTTCAAACTCATAGACCCCATCCCAGTCGAGCAGCGGCAGGGTGAGTCGCAGCTCGTATCCTGGATTGGCGAGCTTGAGGCGCTCGAAGAAGTGGATCACAAATACTGAAAAAGCCGATTTTCGATTTGCTGGAATATCTTGAAAATCAAGATTAATGCCATCGCCTCTCGCATACAGCAAATCGATTGCATTGCCGATGAGGCGCTCTTGCGCGGCCTTGTTGTCGAGCAATGCGGTCACCTGAGCCGCGCCATAAAGGGCTACCACCAAATCGACTTTGGCACCATGCAGATGCGCCTCTGCAGGCAGCCCCGTGGTGAGCCATTGCTGCATATCGCCGCGGCTATCGCCCGTCTTGGGATCCACAGGATAGGCATAGTAGCCCACGCGGTTCACCAATTCAAAGTTGTAGCTCTGCCAGGCATCACCCACCCAAAAGGGGTGATAGCCATATACCTCTTGCACGCCTGCCAGTTCTTGATTTTGGTATTTCGCTGGATGCAGGCGCGTGCGAAACACCTTGGACCAAATCGCGTCGGTATGCATGCCGGGTTTGCGCAAGGCTAGGTATTTCTCCAATTCGATGGCGTGGATACTGCGCTCCGGTAGGTTGAGGTCGGGATTGGGGGGAATGCCTCCGTATGCGAGCACACGTGCAGCTGCGGAATCTGTTGGCAGCATGAGCTTTGCCTTTGCAGCCTCGATCTTTGCTTTTTCGGCTTCCAGTTTGCCCTTGACCTCCTCTGCCTTGCCTTTGAGCGCTTCGACGCCGCCCTTAGCCGCATCCGCTTTGCCTTTGACTGCCGCAGCGGCGCCTTTGGCGGCATCGATGGTGCCCTTGGCGGCATCCGCTTTGCCCTTTGCCTTTTCTATGGCTGCGGGTTTGACCCATTGTGCTTGTGTGATCGCTGGCAGTAGGCAGATGCAGATCAGGCACAACCCTTCGACGAAGGCTATCCACCCACGCAACCTCGATCTCGATGAACGTGCTATGCCGCTCAGGCCTTGCATACTTCTTGGGGTCCCTTGAACACGATTTCCTACGCTGGTTTTAGCTGATCATTAAAGCTAGTAGGTGACAAGCGCAATCGAAACATTGCCCTTGTACAAAAACCTATCCGCATTGACAAGAAATGCGATTCATGGGTCTTTTTCATTTGCGCAAACGATCCCCAGATCGCCTGCAAGCTACCCTATGTGGTGCATAGGGGCTAGCACACGGTCGCCACACAGGCATCAACGGTACAAAAAGCCGTTGCGATTGCCGCTCTGCCAAAAACACGCTGGCGACAGCCCTGCTTTTTGACGTAAATTATGCCTCGATCGGCATTTCCGTTCCCTAGCAGGACTGCATTTGCCAAACTGGAAATATGATGTTAGCCTCAATGAAACGCCCAATCATCTTGGTCTGCTGCACCTGCCTCCTCGCGATGGCAGCCTGCTCCTCGACAGAGAAATACGAGCAATTCAACATCGGCAACCATGCCCTGTACCCCCCACATAAAGACCTAGATTCTGCCTTACGGGTGTACACGCGCGTGCTATTGAAAGACTCGACGATGGTGCAGGCGGCCAACAATCGGGGCAATGTCTGGCAGTATCGCGATAGCCTCAAAATGGCCATCGCTGATTATGCACCAGTCGTCTTTGATCGCCCAGAGGAGCCCGAGGCGTTTTTCAATCGGGCCAAGGTTTGGCAGCGCCAACGCAATTGGTCACTGGCGATCACCGACTACACGATAGCCCTACACCTCATTCGTGACCGTGTCTCAGATGACCTCGCGGCTGAAATCAAGAAAGCCGACTTTGGATATTCACTAGACGGACTTGCATTTCTCAAAATCCCCTATGGCCGCGCGGTCAAGGAAGCCTTGCTCAACCGTGGCGTCTGCAACCATCTCGCTTGGGCATTTACATCAGCCCTACTCGATCTTCATTGGGCTATTCATCTTGACCCCTGCGATCCCGAGGGCTATTTCCAGCGTGGCAACTGCTATCAATCCCTGGCCATGCGCACACAAGGCAAGCAGGCAGCGGGGTATTTTCAAGCCGCTTTGGACGACTATGCCATGACAGATTCCTTGCTGCCCGATACTGGCGTGGTAGAGCGCCTGTTGAGTCAGCGCGCCAATTGCCACCTCGCGGCAGGTAGGATTTGGGAGGCAAGCCTCGATTATGACAAGCTGCTCACTTATTACCCTGAGCATGCAGGCTACAATTTCAAAGCTGGCAATTGCTACCAGGCACAAAAGGATTACAACAACGCCTACCTCAAGTACACAACGGCCATCGTCTATGACAGCACCATGGCTGTCGCCTATTTCAATCGGGGCAATTGCCTGTTCGTGCTCGGCGAGCTAGGGCTTGCGGCAGCTGATTACAGTCTGGTCGTGCAGTTGTTGCCCAAGTATGGCGACGCCTATTATATGCGTGGTATCACGCGTGCAGACCTCGGCGACCGCGAGGGCGCTATGGCCGATCTACAATCTGCTGGCGAGCTAGGGCATCCAGAAGCCTTTGCAGAGCTCGGCATATTGGCCAGCACGGTCTTGGACACCCTCGCGAAAGGGAAGTAGGCTGCGCAATGTGTGGGCCAAGATGGCTGTCAATCCCATCCTGAGAGTGTACAGACCTAGGGCTATACCCAGTCAGGATGCCACCGCTACATCATCTGCAAACCAGCATCTCAAATCCAGCATCCTGTCAAGTCGCCACCCCTTTTGTACCTTGTAGGAACGAGGTTACAAACATACCTTGTTGATAATTATACGGAATTGATATTGCATTATTTTTAAGAAAGAAGCTTGCCTGTAATCGATTGATTCAGAATAGCCTTCTCTCAAATTTGGAGCCGCTTGATTTTGCGAGGCAGGGCATCACAAAATGACTGCAAGGTAGTGTCAGGCTCAAGGTTTTACACACAGTGCGACTGCCGTGCAGCTGCATTTTTAGGATGGAATTGATATCGCTAGTACGAAGGAGATTGTGATTTATGAGCATAGGCATTGATCAGCATTTCAGGAAGCTGAGCCTACAGTCGGAGGAGGATTTGTACCGGGAAAGCATGACTAGCCCGATCATCATCCGTGAGGAGCAGCGCACCGAGATTCTCGGCCGCATTCCCCGTGAGAAGCTACAAAGGATTGCCTTTGAGAGCCTGTTTTTTCTGGCGGCTTTGGTCATCGCAGTCTCGCTAGGCTATCTACTTTACCTCCTGCTTGCTGAGCGGATACAGGCATCCAATACAGGCATCACGGTAGAGGAGTCCAATGCAAATGGTCCTACTGAAAATGTCGTGGCCGTGCATGGACAATTCTTGGAAGACTATCTGCTCGTAGGGATATTTTCTCTCTGTGCCCTCATTGGTATCTACCTCGTGCGGGTGATCCAATGGGCCGTCAAAATGCTCCTCGAAGAAACGGCTCCGGCCTAATGCATCAAGAAAAATGATAGATGCCGCGATCAAATATGTAGTGCAGGACCTCAACGGTTATTTTTACCGCAAGGTCACCCCCAAGCCTGAGCGCGACATCGCCGTCTTGTCGATTCTCACCAATCCACAAGGCGAGATTGCGGTCACCGACGAGAGCACACTCATCGTCTCGATCGTGAGCATTTTGGAAGAGAAATCGGCTGGTATCAGCAACAAGCGCACACGCACCCCCAACTCCTCGGGCGGACTCTCTGAGAAGATATCCACGATCGACCTCAACCTCTTTGTCTTGATCTCGGCCTATTTCCCGCCAAAGCTCACCGACATCGCCCTGCGTCACCTCTCGGGCGTCATCTTGTTTTTCATGGAAAAGCCTGCTTTTCACCATTCCAATTCGCCAGGACTCGATCCTGCGGTCGATCGTATCGGGTTTGAGATCTACAACCTCGACTTCATGCAGCAGAGCAACCTCTGGAGCTCCATCGGTGCCAAGCTCATGCCCTCGGTCTTGTACAAAGCCCGCTTGCAGCTCACCCCTGATTCGCAGACGCTCATCGACATCCCACGCATCACCCAAGCGAGCAACGAACTGCAATGAAGATCAGCGCCCACTCCATATTGAGTTTGAAAGTCGTGCACGACTATTTCCAGAATGGCATCTGGAAAGGACTCAGCTTTGAGGTGGCCGAGCACAGTCGCAAATGCATTACGCAAAACCGCTTGCTGCTGAGCAGCAAGCGCGATGGTTTTTGCATCGTGCGCAGCCAACCTGTCTATGCAGGCGATACCCAGCCTCCTCAACGCATGACTCCGTTCAGCCTGAGGCTGCTCATGCAGGTCGCAGACCCGCATTATTTCAACTATACCGCCCTGCCGATTACCGAGGTCCGCAGGCAAGCCCTCTATTTTACCAACCGCCTGCCCGATGGCCAATGGGCGCAGACGGTACTCTCGGCCTCACCCGATGTCTCGATCGGCGACTACTTGCCCTTGTTTCCAACACAATTTGTCTGGGCCACGCAGCAACCCGAGGGCACAGCCGTCGTGGTGCAAGACGCCCTTGGCCATGTGCATTGGGAGACCCAGACGCGGGCCGACGGCAGCGCTGAGATCGACTTGCGCACCGCCGATTGGGGGCGCTATGTCATCCAAATCGCAGGCGAGCCTGCTGCCACCATCGTCACTGCACAGCAGTGGGGGGCGCGGCCCGTGGCGATCATCGATTTGCATTTTGATCCCACCACTGTTGCATTTCAAAGCAAGGAGGAGACGCAATTGCAATTGCATTTTGAGGCGCGCCAGATTTTTTGGCGGTACAATGTGCAGCTCGGTAAAAAGGTTTTTGCAGCAGATGCGGTTGTCGTGAAAGATGTTGACAACAACCTTGCATTTGCGCCCGCTGAGCTCTTCGTGATTGACGATGAGCAGCAGTTGCGCATCATTTCGCAAGACAAGGTGCGGCTGCAGGAGCGCTACCCATATTCCTTGGAACTGGTGCAGCAAGCAACAAATCTCGTGCTGGCGCATAGGCTGCCATTTCCCGACTTCAGGAACTTCAAGCAGCACCCCGCGCAGCAGGGTGAGTATTTGGCAGAAACCTTTGTATCACTTTGATTATCAAGAATAATACGGAATTCATTAAACGCTCAGAAAAACTAAATTCAAATTAGGAAGAATGGCAGATTACAAAACACCCGGGGTATATGTCGAAGAGATTTCGACACTCCCACCGTCAGTAGGGCAAGTGCCGACCGCCGTGCCTGCATTTATAGGATACACCGCCGTGGCCTCCAAAAACAAAAAGGATTTGAAGTTTACGCCGACCCACATCACATCCTTGCTGGACTACCAACTGCTGTTTGGTGGTGCAGCAACACCAGGTGTGATCACTGTCACGATCAACGACAAGCAGGGCGTCGATGCTGTGAAAATCCAGACACAGCGCTACCTCTATGACAGCGTACGCTTATTCTACGCCAATGGTGGTGGCGAGTGCTACATCGTCTCAGTGGGCGACTACAAGGAGGAGCCGAGCATGGATGCCTTGCAAAAGGGCCTCGATGCCTTGTATGCCGAGGATCATCCGACGATGCTCGTGATGCCCGACGCCATGCTGCTCGAGAAACCAGGCGAATGCTATGCCTTGCAACAAGCGATGCTCAAGCAGTGCGCCGAGATGCAAAGCCGTTTCTCCATTTTTGATGTACACAAAGGCTACAAGGCCCGCAACGACGAAGACGTAGTCCTCAGTTTCCGTAACGGTATCGGCATCAACCACCTCAATTATGGTGCTGCCTATTATCCATGGATCCAGACCGTCTGGGCACCTGTTTTTGGGTTTAGCGACGTGAAACTGGTCGATGGCAGTGGAGGCAAGATCGAGCTTACCAGCCTCATCGACAATCCAGCCCCTGTCACTACGCTCTTGCAGGTGATGGCCGATGAGAAAAATATTTTGGGAGCTTCGACCAATTATTTTCCCAAGACGGTCGATCCTGCCGAGTTTGACAAGCTCAAATCGGAGACAGATCAGGATGCTGCCGACAAACTCGTCGTAGATGCGATCACGGTCGCAGCTGACAAGGCCAAAAAAGAAAAGGAGCTCAAGGACGCAAAGGCCGCACGCAAGGCAGACTGGATCAAGAAACAATCTGCACCCGTCTCTGTAAACCAGGCCTATGCTGCCATCGGCGATGGAAATAGCGACAAGATCGCCGAATTGCAACACTATGCCGACACGATCAAGCAATTGATCAATTGGGTGATCGATCTCAATGGCGGCAAACTCAAGGCTTCAACGGATGCCACCGCGCCTTTCACACTGGGCAGTGAGGATATGAAGCGGCAGATCAGCTCCAAGATCGGTCAAGGCACACCACTTGCTGCCTACACGCAATCATTGTTGGCACTCAACATGGCTACCAGCACAAAGCCCTATGCCGCAACTGCCGAGCCATTCAGCACCTTGGTGAGCGGCACCACTGAGCGTGCCAAAGGCATCCTCAATGAAACCCAAGCCTTGGCCGATCTTGAAAAGGCCGCTGCTGGCAAAGCTGACGACAGCACGGAAAAGAAGGCTTTTGATGCAGCATTTTTGCCCGCAGTCAATTTTGCCTCGGCGCGCAATAAGTTCAAGGCGCTGCTCGACAATGTCGTGGGACTGCTAGAGGCCGTGAAAGTCGATGCCGCCAAGATCCGCAATATGCACGACAAGAATCTCTATGAAAACGAGCCGCTCTACAAGAGTATCGTGAACGAGATACAGGCCCAGGGCGGCCTCCTGCCACCTAGCGGTGGCATCGCAGGCCTCTATGCCCAGGTCGATAACCAAATCGGCGTATGGAAAGCACCCGCCAATGTGAGCCTTGCCTCCACCAATCGCCCTTATATCAAGGTCGATGACAATGGACAGCGCGACTTGAACGTCGATGTGAATGCTGGCAAGTCCATCAATGCCATCCGCAGTTTCCAAGGCAAAGGCACCCTCGTATGGGGCGCCCGCACGCTCGCTGGCAACGACAACGAATGGCGTTATGTCTCGGTGAGACGCACTTTTATCATGATCGAGCAGTCCGTCAAAGCTTCCACTTTCTGGGCAGTCTTTGAGGCCAACGATTCCCGCACCTGGGTCAAGGTCAAGGCGATGATCACCAACTACCTCAACAACTTGTGGCGCCAAGGTGCACTCGCGGGTTCGACGCCTGAGGTGGCTTATTTCGTGAACCTCGGCCTCGGCCAGACGATGACCGCCGTCGATATCCTCGAAGGCAGAATGAACATCGAAATCGGCCTTGCCGTCGTGCGGCCAGCCGAATTCATCATCCTGAAGTTTTCACACAAAATGCAGGAGGAATGAGCCATGAAGCAAGCGGCTTGAGCTATGCATAAGGCATCGATTCCTATGATGATGGCTTGGGAAATCGTGCCCATCGATCATCGGATGAGACCACCTTTTGCACCGTTCATTGCCCTGCGCTTCTTTCGTTTTTCATTCTTCATTACCCACCTATTAATATCCATTTATTATGGCAGATACAGTAGTTTATCCTCAGCCAAGTTTTTATTTCCAAGTGAACTTGGGCTCTGATGAAATGCAATGTGCAGAGGTCTCGGGACTCAACCTCGAATACGATGAAATGACCTACCGCTATGGCAGCAGCAAGGCATTCTCGGTGACCAAAATGCCTGGCTTGCGCAAGGCAGCCGACATCACCATCAAAAAAGGCGTCTTCAAAAAAGACAGCAAATTTTATGATTGGTTCAACGATGTCAAGATGAACGTGCCCCAGAAGCGCCAGACGGTTACCGTATTGCTCCTCGACGAGGATGCAGGCACGGTGATGACCTGGGAGCTCGGCAATGCCTACGCCAAGAAAGTCACCAGCCCCAGCATGAAAGCCGACTCGAGCGCCGTCGCGATCGAGGAAATGGTGATCAGCTGCGAGACAATGACCATCAAGGTTTGATCTTTCATCCGCAACGGTTTTTTCTCGCATGCCGCAGCGTAAGCCCCATGAAACATGTCGCTAGACCCCTATAGTTACCCAGTCGCTGGATTTTCCTTTGAGCTCACCTTGTACAAAGATGGAGCGATTTGGAAGGAAATCAGGTGCCAAAGTGTAACTGGG
Organism: Bacteroidota bacterium; assembly: GCA_031415375.1. Classification (GTDB taxonomy): domain Bacteria; phylum Bacteroidota; class Bacteroidia; order J057; family JADKCL01; genus JADKCL01. Next base: position 20,848 of record JANORP010000131.1, read on the forward strand.
ATCGAGATGTCGATCAAGTGGGCCACGCCGCCGACTGGAAAGACCCCCCCCACGCCACTCCCCCCTTTGGCCGACGGCCTGTCTTTTTCAGACCTGGTCGTGACCAAAGGGGTGGTGCCGGCGAGCAATGCCGATGACTTGGACATCATCTCCTACATGCAAAATCAGGCCTCCAACACGGCGACGCCGTTTCTGGAGATGACGCTGATCCTGCTCAATGAGCAAGGTGAAGCGCTGCGTGGCTGGTCTTACAGGGGGGTGATCATCTTCAAATGGAAAGTCTCGGGATTTGATGCACAAAAAAGTGGATTTGCGGTCGATGAGATTACGTTCAAGTATCGGGAATTCACCTTGATCAATTGGAAATAATACCGATCACCATCATGGTGCCCCTCTAAATGCGTCACTGAGAATGCCAGTCAAAATCAATCTTCTACAGATCACAAGCACCATCCGAGAGGGTGATGAAGAGGCTCCGCAATCCAGCATCAGTGGTGGCCAAGACGTGAGCGAGCGCATGCAAGATAGCCTCGCCGAAATGGAAACCCGCATCCTGAAAGAATGCATGCAAATGATCTTGGAAGCGATGGACAAACAACAAGAACGCTGAACCCGATGCAATATGGACAATGTAAGGGCGCTCCTGATATGGCAATTGAAAATCGTGTCCCTTCGACCAACGATCTTGCAACTTCGATCCTCGCCTATTCATCGTTTCTAACTCACGGTTAATCGCATGGCTACCTTAGTGATCGAAGCATACTCCAAAGAAGATTACTCGTCCAAGGAAGGCTCCTGGTCGGGCGAATATGACCCACCGGAAGTAGATCTGAATTTTCAAAATGCCTACCTCTCAAACCCCTCGATGGGCTTTCAAAAAGCGCCCTCATTTGGTGGTGAGAAGCCGGCCGATTTTGAATTCCAAATCATCTTTGACAACTCACTCGACGCCGATCGTGGGATCAAAAGTCCCAAGCCGATCAAGACCCAAGTCGCCGATTTTCAAAAGATCGCCTTCACCATCAATGGCACGAGCCACCAGCCCAATTTCCTCATCATTACCTGTGGAGATTTCCTCTTCAAAGGGCAGGCGACCTCGCTCAATGTGAAGTATGGTTCCTTTTGGAAGGTCGATGACAACACCATCCCTACAAGGGCGCTGCTCACACTCAAGGTCAAGGAAAGCCTCACTACCACCGCCCAAAAAAGTGAGGCCAAGGTCAATTCACCAGACCTCACACACTCGGTCATCGTGCGCGAGGGAGATTCATTGGCGTCGATTTCCCAAAAATATTATGGCAATCCCCTCTACTATATCGAGCTCGCAGAGGTGAATCAAATCACCAATTTTCGCACGTTGCCTGCGGGGCTGCGCATCATCGTCCCACCGCTAGAAAAATAAAATATTCCCATGGCATTTCCCGACGTATGGCTGGTCACCGAACCCGAGATCAAGATCGGGGGGACAGCGCTCGGCGGTGCGATCTCGATATCCTCGGTGGTAACCCACAATGAGATCAACAAGGTCCCCAAAGCCATCATCACCATCTATGACGGGAGCGTCGCCGATGCCGACTTTGCGATCAGTGCGGGTAGCAGCCCCGACCTGAGCCCAGGAGCGACAGTCACCATCGCCTTCAAAAACCCAGGCTCCGCTGCATCGGTCACCGTCTTTGAGGGCATCTTGGTTTCCCACGCCATCAAGGTCAAAAACCGCGCCTCGGTATTGGTATTGCAATGCAAGGACAAGGCTGTCAAAATGGTCCTTGGCAAAAGCACCGCCTGCTACACCAAGAAAAAAGACAGCGAGATCGCCTCGACCCTCATCGGCAACCACGGCCTCACCGCCTCAGTCGATGCCACCACCGACATCAACGCGACCCTCTTGCAATATGACTGCAGCGACTGGGACTTTATGCTCATGCGGGCCGAGGCCAATGGCTTGGTCACCTCGACAAAGGCCGGCACTGTCTCCGTCAAAAAGCCTGACTTCTCAGGCAGTTCTGTCGCGACCCTCGGCTATGGGTCCAATATCATCGAGGTCGAGGCTGAGGCCGACGCCACCACGCAATTGAAAGGCGTGAAAGCCACAAGCTGGGATCCCAAAACCCAAGCCCTCGTGACGTCCTCCAAAACAGCCCCAGCGGTGTCGGTACCCGACAAGCCGGGCAACTTCACGGCCACCAAACTCAGTGCTGTCGCGGCCCCTACCGAGGTCACGCAGATGCACCTCGGCCAGCTGAGCAGTGCACAGCTCGCCACATGGGCACAGGCACGCATGCTCAAAAGCCGCATGGCCCGCGTGCGCGGCCGTGTGAAATCCTATGGCTTTGATGTCTGGCCCACCAATGTCGTCACACTCACGGGAGTCGGCGCTCGGTTTGACGGCGATGTCTATGTCACTGGCGTGAGCCACATGCTGAGCGGCGGTGAATGGCTCACCGAAATCCAAATGGGACTCAGTGACAAATGGCATGTGGATGCAATGAATGTGGAAAATGTCTCCAACGACAGCCACCACACCATCACCCATGGCCTCGCAACGGGCGTGGTCAAGGCCATCGTCACCGACCCCGACAGCGAATACCGCGTGCAGGTCACGATCAAGACAGTGGCCAATGACGCCGACATCTGGGCACGCATGGCCTTCACTGACGCGGGCGCCGCGCGCGGCAATTTTTACATGCCAGAGGTGGACGACGAGGTGATCCTAGGATTTATGGCAGGCGATGGCGCATTCCCCGTGATCCTCGGGCAACTCTATAGCAGCAAGGCCGCCCCACCGCTCACGCCCGACAAAGCCAATGATCAAAAGGGCATCTTTACACGCTCGGGCCTCAAGATCCTCTTTGACGACAAGGCCAAATCCATCTTGCTCTCGACCCCGGGCGGCAATACCGTCACGCTGAGCGACGATGCCAAGTCGATCGTGGTCAAGGATCAAAACAGCAACAAGATTACCTGCGACTCGTCTGGCATCACACTTGACACCCCCAAAGACATCACCCTCAAGGCTACTGGCAACATCAAATTGCAGGCTACGCAAGCAGTCACGATCAAGGCCACGACCGACTTCACTGCCGAGGGGATGAATGTGACTGTGAAGGCGAGTCTCGCGCTTGCGCTCAAAGGCACGCAAGCCGAGGTCAATGGGGCAGCAATGACCACCATCAAAGGAGGGGTCGTCATGATCAACTGATGCCCAGCGACGGCATCCTAATTACCCAGCATGAAACGTGGCTATGTGGAACGAGGATCATAAATCAGAGATGGCAGAGAGCGACAAAGTGCCCTTTTTGGGCACAGGTTGGTCGTTTCCGCCTGAATTTGAGCTCACGTCGGGATCAGTAGCCCTCACATCGGGCGATCTCGATATCAAGAACAGTCTTACGTTGCTCTTTGCCACGATCCCTGGCGAGCGCAAAGTCAATCCCTTGTATGGTGTAGATCTGAGCGTATTGTTGTTTGAAACCCTGAGTACATCGCTCAAGACCCGTGTGACTGATATGCTCACGCGTGCCATCAATCGCTATGAGCCCCGTATCGATCTCGACGAGGTCACCTATCACGAGATTCCCTTGGAAGGCATGCTCTTCATCACAGTGCACTACACGATCCGCACCACCAATACCCGCACCAACCTCGTGTTTCCATTTTATCTCAAGGAGGGCACCGATCTGTGATGGGAAATTGGCTCGAACCCTTGCAGGACCGCAATCATACTGGTTTCCAGACTGGAACCAGCCAAGTCGGGCGCGTGCTCAATGCGCTCAACCCCACCCACGCTGGCATCGAAGAATCGACAGATGCCTCCTTTGTGCAATTCCTGTTCAGGTATAGCAAGCTCATCGCCTTTTACGACACCGACAACCGCTTTACGGGTTCCTGGAAAGAGATGCTGGGCCGCAGCGCGCTGTTGTCATTGCTAGACAGACAATCCTTTGATCCCAAGATGGTCTCGGAATCCTTTCACATTGGTGTCGAGCAGCTCAAGAACGACCATCACAAGGGAAAGGCAATTGCGATCCTCACAAGTGCCCCCTACCGGCTGGTCGTTGGCATTTTTGCAGAAATCGAAATCCTGAAACTCTCCACCCGCAGGATCGTGAGTTTCAATACAGAGCTCATCAAACTCATCCGCCAAAATCTCGCGGCGATCTTCAAGCGCTTGCGGGACTACACCGTAGCCTTCCAACTCACAGGCGCCCTCGTGCCTCCTGATCTTGTAGGGGTGCTCCAAAACACCGTAGAGGATTGGATCAATGAGGACATCGAGAAGCAGGCCTCGGCATTTACGGATGTCGGCAGCGATCCCTTCAAGGACCTGGGCGACCTCACCATAATGTTTACCGAGCTCATGCAACTGGTCTCCCTCATCAGAGAAAGTGCGGCTCAAAATGTGCGCAAAGACCTGATAGGAGGCGAGGTAAGGCCACAGATTGCGCTGCTCTTGGGCTTTTTTGAAATGATGAAGGTCGCCTATGGCGAATTGAACCGCTTTGGCAGTCGCCACCTCGACTATTATTTCCAGGAGGTCCTCAAGATCAAACTCAAGGCAGAGTCGCCCGACCAAGCCCATGTCGTCTTTGCCCTCGCCGAAAACGTGGATGCGCATGTCTTGGAGGCGGGCACAGAATTGCTGGCAGGTCAAGACAGCAATGGCCAAGACCGCATCTATCGACTGGACCGCTATATCGCGCTGAACAAGGCCAGGCTCACCGCCCTCAAAGCCATCATCCACGACCCCTGGAGTCCTAGCCCACCTTTTGTACCAGCGGCAGGCCAGCCAGTGGAAACCTTCATCATCAATACGCTGCCGCCGCAAGAGCTCGTCACAGAGCGCATATTGGCCACAGCCAAGGGCGAAACGTTTTTCAGGCCAGGTTTTGCGATCGCCACCGCAATATGGCATGTAGAGTCCTCCACAGCATTGCTCAAAATGACCATCGCTTGTGAGCCCGTGGCATTCAGGCAATTCACCAAATTGCTTGCTGCCCGATGGAATGCCATGATCAATGCGCCTGCAGACGAGACTGTTGAGGTCGCGGAAAAAAATCGGCTCATCGAGCACCTTTTTTCAGTGGAATACTCGATCGAGGGTGGTTTGTGGCATCGCCTGCCCGATGCAAGGGTGGAACTCTCCTTGCGCACGCCTACCGAGGAGAATCTCAACCCTTTTCTCGATTTGAACTTGCTGTTGCAGCATGGCGACCCTCAGATCATGCCCTGCACGGCTCCCGAATTTGCAGGCGCGGTGGCACTCGGGATCCCGGTCTTTAGATTTGTCGTCTCAGAAGACCACCTATACCTCTACGAGCTCTTTTCAAAACTCGCGACTCAACATATCACCCTGTATGCCAATGTGCTCGATGTGCGTTCCCTCATTCTCCAAAACGACTTTGGCCTGCTCGACCCCAACGTGCCCTTCCTCCCGTTTGGCCCGATGCCGGCCCTCGGAGCCAATTTCTACATCGGCCACGCACGCCTCTTTGACTACCCTATACATGCCCTGAAAATCAACATCGAGTGGTACCAATTGCCCACCGAGAAATATGGTTTTGCAGACTACTATGCCGACTACGGTTTTGAAGGGAACAACCATTCATTCAAGGCCCTTTTGAGCATACTCCATCAAAAAAATTGGATTCCTAGAGACCAAAAACAACTCGTCAGTCTCTTTCAATCCGTGAGTTTGGAAAACGGTGGCCGCATCGAGCCCAAAGACCGCTTGAGTAAGATCAGACGTGTGAATGAGATCGACCTTGAGCGCATCAAGCTGCCTGCAGCCACCAAGCACCAGCCCATCGTGGCCTTGGAAAAGGAGACCCTGCGCGGATTTTTGCGGCTGCAGTTGGCTGAACCCGTGGTAGCCTTTGGCCATCAGATGTATCCCGAGATTCTCACCCGCAAAATCACAGAGGCGATCCGCAAGAAAAAGCCCGTCGTCAATCCCAATCAACCCTATACGCCGACGATCAAAAGCATCAGCCTCGATTACTCCACCAGCGTCACCTGCTCACTCAAGCCGGGCGCTGACACCCATCGGGAAACGATTTACCATATGCATCCTTTTGGTGTGGTCGAATTGAAAGCGGCTACTCCTGGGCAACCGCTCACACTCCTCCCCCAATACGCTAGAGGCGCCCACTTGTACATGGGCATCGAGGACCTGCAACCGCATCAACCAATCTCGATCCTATTTCAGGTAAGCGACAATGGTGCGCTCGACTACAAAGAGCCGCCCGAGCTACATTGGAGCTATCTCAGCGGTGGCCAATGGGTGCCTATGCGTCCTGAGGAGCGCATCTTTGACACCACCGAGGGACTCATCAAGTCAGGTGTGATCGGTTTCAAATTCATCAATGAAATCATCCCTGACCACACGCTCCTGCCCTCCAATCTCACTTGGATCAGCTGCGTGACCAGTACTGGCACGCCGTTTCTGAGCAACCTCATCGATATCAAACTCCACGGCACGATCTGCACGTTCAAAAACGAGCACAATACCTTGGAGCATTTGGAAAATGGTCTTGAAGGCAATTCGATCACGGGTTTGCGTCAACCAGACAGGGCAGTTGCAACGGTCTTGCAACCCTATCGCTCGTTCGGGGGCCGCAATGCAGAGGATATCTCTGGCTATTACAACCGCGTGAGCGAGTTGCTGCGCCACAAGGACCGCGCGATCAGTATCTGGGACTATGAAAATTTGATCTTGGAGACGTTTCAGGATATTCGCAAGACCATCTGCCTGAGCCACCTGAATCGCGCAGGTGGCTGCGCTCCCGGGCATCTGCTCATCATCGTGATGCCGCGTATGAAGACGACCGACCGCGCACTTGGGCAGCCCTCGCGTGTGAGCGCGGGTCGCCTCGCACAAATCAAACGGTTCCTTGAACCTCGCTGCTCCCAATTTGTGCAATTGCATGTCACCAATCCGCGTCCCGAGAAAATCATGGTCAGTGCTGGGGTCAAGCTCAAGCCAGGCTATGACGATTACAATTTTTACATCAACAAGCTCAACCAGAGTCTGAAGCGCATGATCAGTCCTTGGTTTTACGACGATGATTTCTCGGCAGGCATCGCGGCCAAATTGCATACCTCATCCGTGATCGAGTTCATCGACAACCAGCCCTATGTCGATTTTGTCTCCAACTTTAAATTGTCGCATATCGTCGATGAGGTGATCGTCAACGCCAAAACTCAAATGGGCGAATATGAAATCATCGATGCCCAGCGACCCGACGGGATCCTGCTGTCGGTAGAGCAACACCAACTCACGGTCATCACAGAGGAAGTCCAAGACGAGGCTGGCATCGGCAGCATGGTGGCTCAGGTAAACCTCACTGTCCCTGTCCCTGAGGATGTCGTGGCAGGAATCGAAACGGTCTTGGTGGAAAAGGACCTCCAGATTGCCCATGCAGACGCGCCCATCAAACGTAGGTTTCACATCAAATTCCAAGCTCCAAAGTCATGACCCAGATGTCCAACAAAGGTAATCGTGCATCGCTCAAAAGGATCTTTAGCCGTGGAGAAACCCCGACACAAGAAGATTTCTATTTGCTCATCGACGCCTGCCTCAATCTCAACGATGACCCGATCTCTTGCACCCCCAATGGCGGCCTCAAAGTGCAGTCCAATGAAAAAGACGGCACCTTGTTGGAATTTCAGATCGATCCCAATGACAATGCGCAAAATTGGTTGCTGCTTCGGCAAAATGACCCGCTGGGTCAGCCGGGTTTGAGCCTGCGGTTCAAACCCTATCGCGAGAGCAATATCCAACGGCCACCTTATGACCCCTTGTTTGTGGGTGAGGGTGGCCACGTGGGCATCAGCCACAACAATCCAAGGTATGCCCTGGAAGTCGGGGGCACCGTGGGCATGGAGACCAGGCTGGGCACTTTTCTGGAGGGGCAAGTTGCCTCCGATGGACGCTGGAACAATATCTTGGGTGGGCTGAGCCAGCCTGTTCCACGGGGCTATTTTGCGTTGGAGGTGCTGGCTTATATTGTGGCACCAGCACAATCGGGTCGCTATGGCATCACACATGCGGTCTGCATGGGTGCCTACCCGCAAGGCAACAAGGGCTTCTGGGAATGGCTGGGATTTCAGAACCGCAAGGGAATCCAGATCACACAAGCTTATTTTGAAAACAAAAGGCACCGCATCGACATCAGATGGGGTGGCTCACAAGAAGCGCCGACACTGGAGCTGCGCACCAGTAAGCGCTTGGTCGATTGCAAAATCCATTTCCGTGTCACCAATCTCATGCCCAACCTATCAGGGTCGCACACACAAAATGGCACAGGGACAAGCACGACGGCACAAGGCGCTGCGCCAACCCAACGATGATCAGCGCCAAGCACATCAAGCAAAAAAAGGGAACCAAGGATGTTCTCGACTTGCCTTTTTTGAAGGAATTAGGGCAAAATTTTATCCAAAAGCTATCGGGCCATGTCTGGACAGACTACAATGTGCATGACCCGGGCGTGACCACTTTGGAAATACTTGCTTATGGGATCACTGACCTAGGTTACCGCACACGCAACCGCGTACCTGTGATCCTAGCCGCGCCCACCAAGGAATCCAGCCCCAACGATACCCTGATTCCGCCCAAAGAAATTCTATATAATTCCCCGGTCACGCGCTACGATTACAGCAAGATATTTTTAGCGATTGATGGTGTGAAAAATGCGCATTTGGTCCCCAGCAGCCGCAATCCAGAGTTCAAAGGCATCTATGACCTGCAACTCGAGATCGAGGCCGACGCCTTGCAACACAAGATCAAGAAACAAGCACTGGCCCTGTACCATGCCAATCGGCTGCACGATGTAGGGCATGCCTCCAAGACCACAACCGAGCAGATCTATGCCGAGCAGATCAATATCGGCAAGGACGAGGTACACCTTTCCAACCGTAACTTGGGCGAAGACATCGACCAAATTCATTTTACACGGCATACCAAGATCAGATTTGAGATCAGCCTAGAATTGCAGGCAGGCACCTATATCAACCAGTTCTTGAGCGAGCTCACACTGCTGCTACGGGAATTTTTGTCACCGACGATGCAGCTGCATCAGGTGCAGGACTTGATGCGCCAAGGGATGCCCGTCGAGCAAATCTACAACGGGCCATTTTTGCCTTTTGGGCGCATCATGGACAAGGAAATGGATGGGCGCGTGCCACGCAATCAGATACGCTCATCAGACTTGGTGATGCACATCCATCAACTCAAAGGCGTGACCAACCTACGCGAATTGCTGATGCTGGATACTTACAATGTCCAATACAAATGGGTGTGCCCAGTGGAAAAGGGCACGACGCCAGTCTTGGATTTGGAAGGGTCTCAGGTCAGAATCTACAACGACGCTGGGGTTGTCGTGCATGAAGGCAACTTGCGTGGCAAGCGTGCCGCCACCAGCGACCTCCAAGTGCTCAAGACCACCCACAAAATGGATATGGTACACGAGGCACCCCCCAAGAGCCTGCACTTGGAAGATTATTATTCGATCCAGCATGAGTTTCCCAAGGTCTATGGCATCGGCGAATTTGGTCTGCGCAGGGAGGAATCCCCGCGCCGTCAAGCTCAAGCCAAGCAGCTCAAGGGCTACTTGATGTTTTTTGACCAAATGCTCGCCAACTATCTTGCGCAGCTTGCCAACCTCAATCGCATCTACTCGATCGAAGCCATCGATCAGAGCTATTTTTTTCAGCCGCTGCTCGATGTACCGCATGCAGAGTGGCTCTATACACCCTTCATCACACGCTACCTAGAGTTGCATGTGAACATGAACGATACCGAGCTGCTGCGCAAAGAATGGGATATTTTCAGGCGCTACTACAAAGACTGGCTTGCTTGCCAGCGTGCAGCTGCTCAGCAAAAATCACCGCAAGACCAATCGTCCCGCACAGCGTATCTCCAAAAACTGTGGGCACAATTTATCCAAGGTCAACCCTCGACCTACAGCTCAGCTGTGTGGACGATGGACACCTTGCTCTATGACGCCATCGAGACCCCGACGGTCTTCTATGATCGTCGCAACCGTTTTCTAGATCACCTGCTCGCCCGATTTGGGATCGACACATTGGCCTATACATTTACCAGTCCAGAGAACCCCTCGCCAATGCGCGACATCGCAACCAAGTTGCGTGTCTTGCAAGCGGTCCCCCTCCTGAGCCGCACACGTGGCCTCGGCTTGGCGATAGACCAACACAATCAGGACCTTGCCGATGTGGCACAAAGTCTTCTTTCCTCCAATTTCGCAGGCGTCGAGAAAACCCTCATCAATATCCTCTCCATGCAGCAAGTGCACCGTGACCACATCAATCGCATGGTCGGGGAGGAGTTTACAATAGAGGAATTGCCGGCAGGTAGCCCTGCCGAAGTCATGGACGCCATCTTGCTCGAGGATTGTTTCACGGAGGATGAAGCTGTGCAAAAGCTCTTTGCCTATGGCCTCGCTGAGGAAAACTATGTCTTGGCAACAAGCGGCGATGCGCTGCAGATCCATTACATGACCGACAAGGAACCCAAAGTGAAGCAGCTGCTCGCAACGATCACCCTTCCCAAAAAGATCATGCCAAGTGAGGCTCATCAGGCAATAATGAACACGATGCTTGCGCTCAAGTCTTATGGTGAGCGTTTTGAATCCTTGCACCTGATCGAGCACATCCTGTTACGCCCAGAGAAACCAGCCAATTTCTTCGGGTTTGCGGTTTATGACCTCAGCGGCCAGCAGCTGCTTTTCAAAACCGACAACTTCAGGAGCTTTGACGTGCGCGAGCGCATCCTCATCAAACTTTTGGAGATGGGTAGAGATGCTGTAAACTATGAAATCAAGGAACTGATGCGGGCACAATACCAGCTCAGCATCAATCTCGGCAGAGAGACCTTGCTTGGACCAGACATCTATCACACACACGCTGCGGCCGCGCGTTCACTCAGCGAATATGTAGCCGCCTTCGAGCAATTGTATGTGTACCATGTCGCAAAAGACAATACTGGCTTGGAAGACTTCAGATTGTTTGAAACCAAGGAAATCGCCGATATCGCACCCGAAGAACGCAAACGGTATTATTATGAAGCAGCGACTGACTTTTTTGCCTACGGGGAACGGCATCTCAGGCGACTTCCGAATGAGCGCGAAGACGAAACCCAGCGCTCCAGGGTGATGGTCGAAAAAGAGTTTGACATCGATGGCATTGTGATCGACTTCAAATTTGAAAGTCGCCGTATGATTGGCCACAAAAAGGAAGCAGCAGCGACCACGACCTTCGACGACTTTGTCGCCAACAACATCCGACAGCTCAAGGAACTCTTTCTCGAGAATGTCTATCGCAATCCCAGCATCAAATTCATCACCCGCAACCATGAGCTGTACAAAGACATCGACGATCCCTACTCCCATGTCGCCACCGTTGTATTCCCATCTTGGCCACCCCGGTTTCAAAATGAAATATTGCGGGCTTATGCCAAGCGTATGGTGCTGCTAGAGGTGCCTGCACACATGGTCGCCAATGTGAAATGGCTACCCTATACCGCAATGCTTACATTTGAAAAGTTGTATGTCGAGTTCTTGCAATACAAGATGCAATTGCGTGCCTTGCAACAACAGATCGAGGATCTACCTCATGCGGCGACGGCAATGCTGGAGCAAGAACGCGCAAACTTGGGAAAGAGGCTCAAGGAATTGCAACTTAAGATCAGCGATCTCGGCGACGACATCTTGCAACTCATCACCTCGAGCGCCTACTGAGCCATGAAAGCGCAAGCACATTCCATCCAGCAACTGCATATCGAGTTTCGGTTGCAGGGCAAGCTTGCACAACAGGGCAGTCCCATAGAAATCTCGGAGGCGATGGAGGCCCGCATCCACGACTTCATCGATGACGAGTTGAGCCGCATCTGCCCAGCAGACAAAACCCTGTTTATCGACAAGTTGGTGATCGACACTGCCACCATCGATTACCGTCGATTTGAAGCCGATTTTTTGGAAAAATGTCAGGCGGCATTGCACGCAGCATTGCAGGACCAGCAATTTACAGTCACCGATCTCTCCCCTAAGGCACCCCAGTTTGCATCGCTCGCAGCGAGCAGGCTCCTCGCTCTACAGCATTTTTTGCGCAATGGTAGCTATCCCTGGTGGTTTCAATTTGCTGTGACCGACCATGCCAGCAACTTGGTTGCCGCCGTCGTGCAAGAAAATGGAGCAGCCTTGCTGCAATGGCTCATCGCCCATCGACAAGCGCCCGCCGTGCTACAGCGCCTAGCCTTGCAAGCATCCCCCGCCGACATGCAAATCCTGCTTGCAAGCTTGCTGCCCACAGTGACCGAGGCGCATTTCACGGTCATGCGCCACTTGTCAGAGCGCCTTGCCACACAGCCTGGCAACTTTACTGCAGCCCAGTGGCTCCCCAAAGTCTATGCCGCATGGATGGCTGAATTACAAGCCACCGACTTCAAGCCACAGCCTCCCACTTACACGCACCAAGCTATTGTGCGCACGTTCTCATCTCATCTGGAAGCGCATGGCAATGCGGCTGCCAGCAACCGGCCACGCATCACCTCGACACCACTCTCAGCCCAAGAATTGCGTGCAAGAGCCAGGGCTGTCGTCCACTATTTCCTGCGCAACACCTCCCTCCCACCTTGGGCAGACGACATCAACCAAGCCGCCCTTGCATCCGATCTCGGTCGGTTACTCGGGGAGGTGCAGCAAGATTTCGCGCGTATTCTGGAGCATGCCGCAGCCATGCCGCGCTGGACCGATGTGGTGCATGCCGCCTTGCAAGACTTCCTCGCCGCCGAACTTGCCAAAGGCCAGCCAGTGAGACTGCTACAGCGCCTGCAAAGCATCCCCATTGCACTGCGCACCCAAGCCGCAATGCGCCCCCTCATCGAGGCATATCAAAGTATCGCCAAGCATTTATTGTGGCTCGACGAGCTCATCGCCGAGCGTGGAATTGCCCATGCGATGGCGACCTTTTGGGAATTGCCGAGCGAGGTACAACCTATTGCTGCACATTACCTCAAACGCAGGGCCACCCATGTAAAAATCGGCGACATCGGGCAAGTGATGGAGATGACGCAGCTCATGCCCCTGATCGCAACGCTCATCGCACCCGTGCATATTGCGATTCCCAAAATCACATCCCGCCATCCTCCATCCCACGTGATGGAATCAGAAGCGAACCACTCACTTTGGGCGTTTTTGAAGACAGGAAAATGGCCAACGACAGCCCCTGAGTATTCCCACCAGCGACGCTTGACCATGCTCGCCACACAGCTTGCTGCGCCGACAGCGCCGCTGATCGCCAGCCTCTTGCAGGGACTACAAGTCGCCGATATTTTGCCCCTTGTGATAGCCGCATTCACACAATATTTTCAAGAAATCCTTGCACAGGGCACCGATGCAGCGGCGCGGCGCAGCATCGATGCCTTCCCACTCAGCCTCCAATCCGCTGCAGCCTTGCAACCGCTCTTCACCGCAGTGGCCGACATCGTGGCCTTGCGCGAATGGTTGCAAGGGCAACCCGCAACAGCCCACCCAGTGCTGCTAGCCACCCTGCCGCTACCGATGCACCTGCGCGCATTGGCCAGCGTGCTCGCCACGCCCGACCGCAATACATTCCCACAAGCGTATGCAACCGCGCTCAGCCAAGCATTGGTGCAGCCGACTACGCCGCTGCCCACCCCCTTGCAGCCTTGGGCGGAGGCCAGCCGCATCGCGGCAGCTACCCTCACGGGACCAAAGGCAACCGCAGAGAAGTCTGCACCGCATGTCGATCCACAAAAAGATGCCTTGACCATAGAAAATGCCAAGGCAAAAATTTCAGCGCCGCAAGAAGATGCAAGTGCTGCGATTCCTGCGTCGTTGCATGCCGAGTCGCCTGCCCTCTTTCCCGAAAAGTCGGTCGCAGATACGCTTGCCTCCAAAAATGCAGCCAAAGATCCTTCGAATCAGACACTTGCCGCCATCTTGTGGTTTCTCACATACGGCTCTTTGCCAGCATGGTCGGCAACGCTATCGGCCACGGCATTGTTGCAAGCCACCCTCGCCGCACTTGCCCAACCCAATTGGATTTTGGAGCAAAAACTCGGTACCGCGCTCCAGCAGCCAGCGACCAGAGATTGGGTACAGCGCGTGATCGAGACATGGCTCATCGACACACTCAGTAAGCGCCGATTCCAAAGCATAAGCCGTCGCATGGCGATGCTGCCCAGCAGCTTGCGCCAAGATCCTGCCCTGCATGACCGCATTGCTACCGTCGATGCACTTGTGCAATATCTGCTGTGGATCGATCACCTCCGACGCGCCGGCGACCTCTCGCAGGTCTTGGCCGCATTCGCCACCTTCCCCTCTGAATTGCAACCGATCGTTGCCCTCTTTTTGGAGCAGCAAGGCCAGCAGATAGATCCTACAATACTGGAGGCCATGGTAAATGCAGCCATGACTGCCACCTCAGCAGCAGGGACACCAATCTTCCCTACTGCAATCGCCGCATCACCAGACGAAGCTGCGACAGCGGCTGTGCTTCATCTCCTCAACAAAAACGACCTCCCTGCTTGGGCCAATATTTCATCCACCCAGATCGTGGATTTACTGGCGCGCAGCATCCTAGAGGGCAACCAAAATAGATTGCTGAGCGGAGGTCAATCTTCTCAGGAATACCCTTGGCCAGACCTTGTTGAAGGACAAGAAAGCATACCCATTCCTTCCCTGCTGCTACCCACAAGTGTAGATGCTCCCGAGGGGATGCCCACAAACCGATCGACCACCAGCGCGGGAAATCCAGATCAGCTGCCAACAGCAGTCTATCAAGCCATGGCTACCCAGCGCAATACATCGCACATCACAGCAGCTTATGCGCAATATTTTGATGCATTGATCGCAGCCGGCGATTATGCAGGCGTCTATGGAGCGATCGACGCAATACCCGTTGCCATCAGGCGATTGCCTGATTACATTGCATTCTTTGCGCTCTATGGACATAGCGCCCAGCTGCTCGAGGAACTCGCGTACTTGCGCATCCTCAAGGGCGAGGACGCAGTATTGCAACGATTTTGGGATCTCCCGACCGCATTGCAGCCACTTGCGGCGTTGCTGATCCAACAGGAAGGGCCACTTGGATCAGCGGCGGCAATAAGCGCGACCATCGCCGCTTCAAGGCAAGTCTATGCGCTGCAAGCCGATATTCCTATTCCCATCGATGTGACTGGAAAAATCTTGCGCGACCTCATCGGCACCCAGCGTCTGCAATTGCAGATAGACAACATTTTGGAATATACCCTGGAGCATGGCGCACCACCCACTTGGGCCGTCCCGATGACCACCTCTGAGTGGGTGGATACCTTGCACAAATATTGGGCGACGACTGACGTGCAGACATTGGCGAGCCTGCGCCGCGCAGCACAGCATCCAGCATTGGACATGCGCTTGCAAGCGGTCATCG
The DNA here is from genome assembly GCA_031415375.1 of Bacteroidota bacterium. Taxonomy (GTDB): domain Bacteria; phylum Bacteroidota; class Bacteroidia; order J057; family JADKCL01; genus JADKCL01. The sequence continues at coordinate 36,298 of JANORP010000131.1, forward strand.
ACGCACACTTTCAAGAGGCTTTGGCAACTGCTGACACAGCCGATGTGCGCAACGATATTGCGCGATGGCGCAAGGCTGTCGGTAGCCATCAAGTGTTGCAATATCGCCTAGCCTTTTATGCCAACCTCGCCGACGAACTGCTGCACACAAAGCCGACAGAGAATACGCATTTGCCGCTCAAGGCCCTCTTCGCAGCACTCATTCGCATCGAGAACCCGGGCACCGTCATCTCCGCAAGTTTAGCTCAAGCCGATGACCAACTTGCAACAATTTCAGAAGACAAAGCAAGCCTCACCCAAAAGATACTCGCGCCACAATTCGCAGCGGCGTTGGAGCAATATCTCGTGGCTGATGTGCAGAGCGCAAGCCTCGATGTAACAGCTTCGACATCCGAGAGAACCCCGGTGCTCGCCTCTGAAATCGACGCGCTGCAATGGCTCATCCAGCATGGCACCTTGCCACCGTGGCACACGACGACGACGATCACCCACGAAACCGCAGCGAGCATGCTTGCAGCGCATGCGCTTGATGATGAAGGTTATTGGCTGACAATGGTACATCTATCATTGCGCAAGGGTTATGCCAGCGCGTCGATCTCCGCAGCCATCCGTGATGGCTGGGATGCCCTGCTCGCCGACCGCAGGCCGCGCAGCGTTTTGTACAGCATCACCAGCTTCCCTGCCGATATTCGGCACAGAGGCGAAGTACAAGAATTGTTTGCCTTCTACTCCCAGCTTGCGCAAGCATTGCTCGGATTACAATCGACCGCTGAAGAATTCATTGACGCATCGACCGCAACAGCAAAAATCTTGCCCTCGGCAACACAGCTGCCAGCCGATGTACCCGCCGCGATCACCGAAATTGCGCAACTGATATTTGGCCCGACAGAAACAGACGACAATACACAGGCACTGCGTAGCAAGATCGCGACTGCCCGAGCAATGGCGCAAACGACATTGGCCCAACGGCCACCGCGCTATCCCAAAAAGGCCAGTTCCATTCAGTCCCGGGCACAAGGCATGTTGTTGTGGTTTCTGGAGAATGGCTCATTGCCGCCATGGGCACCGACATTGGGCGTGGCAGACCTCTCGGGCCTGATCGCGCAAGAGATCTTGGCAGGGTCAGCACGCACCCTCAGCCGCATCCAACTAGCGTTGCTCAAGGAGCTGCGCCTCGATGTCGTGGTGCCAGGATTGCTGCAAGCCTTCATGGCCCGATTGCTCCAAAACGATCCCGTGGCTTTGGCGCAACTGCTGATGACATTCCCTGGGCACGTGAGGCGCAAGGCGAGCTTGTCGGCAGTCTTTAGGCTCATGGAGGAACTGGTCGAATGGCAACAATCGCAGCAAGAAGGTGCAGATGTGTCTGCTACATTTGATCTACCACCTGCCTTATTGGCGATCATATCGCTGGCCGATGCAGCCGCCTCGGCCAGCGTCTTGCAGGAGGCCACTGGCCAAATCAACGATTTGTTGCGGACACGTGGCGTCCCCGAGACCTTGCTAGAGCCACAAATCGTTGCACAAGACGCGTTGCCTCAGGCCAAACCAGCGCACTTGCCCACGACATATTACACCGATCTGGCGCGGTATTATCTCTTGCGCAATGCATGGCCTTGGTGGAGCCAACGTGCAGCATTTGCCCCCACTGATGCTGATGAAAGGGATGGTGCCGAAGCCGCGTCAGCCGAGGCGACTATCACTCCGCAATATGCATTGACACGAGCGGCAGACCTGCAGCAATTTGCAGACCTGCTGGCCTACGCAGAGGCAGGCTTGGCGACGAGCATGGGTCGGGAATTGGAGAAATTGCTCCGAAAAACAGGCATACGTGCGAAGTTATTTGTGCAATACCCACTTGCCATCGTCGGCCCCATCATGCGGCTGCTGCTGAAACCGCAGCTGCCCGATGTACCCGCTTTGGTGGCAGCAATTTTGGAAGGCATCCTTCCAAAACTTGCGGTGACCATGTCTCGGCAAGCGCTTCAAATGGCCATTTTAGAACATTTGGCCGCAAGTCATTTCAAGAAACGGCTGGATACATCCGCCAAAGTCCTGCAGACCGTCTTGCAATCTATTGCGCTGAGGGTGCAAATCCCAGAAAGTACACTGGTAACGATGCTGCCTACGCATCCGCAGCTATCCAGTGAGATGCTGGCTTCGGTGACGGATATAGCCGACATGACAGCCGCACTGCCGCAACCCATGGTACTGAGGCCCTTGTCGCTGCGCGATTTGCAAACGCAAATCAGCTATTATTTCCAGCATGGCCACCCACCTGTGGCGATGCCGATTTTGGATTGGGAGGCGATCGAGGAAGCCATCTATGCGATGGATACAAGGGAGGACGCAGATTGGCTGGCGCCAACATTTGCGCAGCCGCTCGCTGGACTATTGTTGCGCAGATTTTTGCCCATAGCACTCATACGCAACATCGCAAGCAGGCTTCAAATGATCAAAGTGTTTCCCACTTGGGTAGCCACAGATGCACCCACGCATGATGCAGAGGTGCGTGCTCAATTGCCCGCACTTGCAGGGACAGCGCTCGCCACCTGGGTGCATTTCGTGACCTATGGCAGCCTGCCTGTGTGGGACCTTTTTGGTGCTCCCAAGACCTTGCAAGCGACACTTGCAACACTGATTGCATCAGATCCTGCAACGGGACAAAACAACTTGGACAATTCGCCATCCACCCTCCGATCTGCCCTTCTGCAAATGCTGGAAGACGAATCCTTCGCGCGTGAAGCGGCGACATTGGTGGCGCTTGCCGAGTTCCCTCCAGCGCCTCCCTTGGAAGTCGATCCAGTAGCTCAGCTGCCCACAGCAGATCAAATCGCTCAAGAATTGACCGCTGCAATTGCCGAGGCGCAGCGCGACAATCTCCCAAGAGAGCCGCTGATATCGGATAAGCGTAGTGCCGAAAATGATCTCGTAGCAGCGCAACTACTCGGCGAGGTGGGCGCTGATCCTCTAAAAAAAATACCATCGGTCGATCAAGAGATTGTGGCCCAACCTCGGCTGCCCAACCTTGGAGACCCTTTAGGGGAAATGCATTCGCCATCGTCTTACCCAATCGATGCACAGGAAGTCGACCTGATCCCTGACTACCTAGAATACACGATCATTGCCGACGGCGAAATCGTCTCGGTCACCCCACTACCAGTGGATGTGAATGAATCGGAGCAGCTAGCGAGCATCGTCGAAGTGCCGTCTAAGGATAGCAAGGATGCTGACAACTATGATCCGAATTTGGGTGAAGGCGAAATCACCACGGTCACTTCCATGCCAGTGGAAATGGAAGAATTGGAGCAGCTAACGCCAACCATCGCTAAAGTACAATCTGGGGAAGAAATCGATGCCCATGGCAACGATTCTACATCGGCTGAAGGCGGGGCCTTGAAACCTCCCACTTTGCAGCCTATAGTTCTACCCGATGCATCTTCCCTGCCCACTCAAATCCCCCTGCCATTCGAGGCCAATAGCGCTGCTGCAGAAGCGGCAAGGGAGAATGCGGCTTTGCAGGGCCTCGCGGCCAAGCAACAAGCGGCAGATTTGATCCGCGCCATTCTCCAAGATCCGCAATTGCTGGAGCGCTATGCTGCCAAGGATCTGCAGGAGAGCGCCTCCGAGGAGGAGAAGCTGCGACAACGCGAGGAGTTGAACCGTCTGCGTGCCCAAGAGATGGAAGATAGCATCGCACACAATGCCGAGGGAATCATGGTTTACAATGCGGGGTTGGTCATCTTGTGGCCTTTCTTCACGCGCTTCTTCAGGCAGCTTGGCCTCTTGGACAAAGGAAAATGGATCGACGAGACTGCCCAGATGCGGGCTGTTTTCTTGCTGCAATACCTGGTCGATTTCCAAGAATGGGACGACAACGCGGCAGCACCCGAACACCTGCTCATGTTCAACAAGATCCTTTGCGGCCTGCCGATCGAGGCCATCGTCACCCTCGATGCGCCGCTCACCGACTTGGAAAAGGAGCATGCACCCATCGTCTTGCGCTCTGCGATGCAAAATTGGAAGGCCATGGAGCGCACCTCGATCGATGGTTTCCAACGTTCATTTTTGTTTCGTGAGGGCCTCTTGTCGCGACGTGGCGAGCATTGGAACCTCAAGGTTGTGAAGCGTACTTACGACCAGATTTTGTCGCAATTGGAGTGGAGCCTCTCCGTGATCAAATTGCCTTACAACGACTACTTTATCTATATCGAATGGATTTGATTGCCTACAATACAGCCACGGTCACACGGGAGCTCGACTGGTTCAAAATGCTGCTTGATGCGCGTCTCAAAAGCTATTTTACCAGTGAAGAGGACGAGGAGAACCTGGTCGAAGACATCTTGACACTCGCACCTCCCGACCTAGGTGCTGACCCTTCGGTCTTTGCCGATTTGTGCCGGCACTACCAGTTTGGCACCATCGAGCGGGCCGTGCTCATGCTCGCGCTCGCCCCTCACTTGCAACCGCAAGCGCTTGATGTGCTGCTCCTACGCAATCAGGCGACCGAGCGTCCCTTTTCTGAATTTGGCGGGCTCAAAGGCCGCAACCACGGCGGCTTCTTGCCGACGGGCGAAACTGCGGTATTTCTCGTGGCGATGCACGATCTGGAATTGCGCATCCGCGTGCAGCAGATCTTTGGCCCAGATCATCCATTTGCACGCTTTGGACTGCTGCTCCTAGAGCCTGTGCCCGATGGCGAGCCACAACTGAGCGGAGCCTTGCGCATCGGCCAAGATTTCTTGGAGCTTTGCCTCTTTGGAGAGGCTGCCAAACCGAATTTCAGCAGCAATTTTCCTGCCCGCCTCATCAATACGCAGCTCGGTTGGGACGACCTCGTGCTTCCAGCCGCCGTGAGCGAGCAGGTGCAAGTGGTGCGCACATGGGTGGAGAAAAATCGCCTCATCATGAGTGCTTGGGAAACTGGGCGCAAACTCAAACCTGGCTATCGTGCCCTCGTCTATGGCCCACCTGGCACTGGCAAGACCCTCACGGCCAGCCTCATCGGCAAGTCGTCGGGCAAAGATGTCTATCTGATAGACGCCTCGATGGTGGTCTCCAAGTGGGTCGGTGAAACGGAGAAAAACCTGGCCAGGGTCTTTGATATGGCCGAGCACAAGGATTGGATTCTCTTCTTTGACGAGGCCGATGCGCTGTTTGGCAAGCGCTCATCGGGTGGTGGCAGCCAAGAGCAATATGCCAACCAGCAGGTCTCCTACCTGCTGCAGCGCACGGAAAACTATCCTGGCACCGTCATTCTGGCCACCAACCTCAAAGCAAATATTGATGAAGCCTTTGTGCGCCGCTTCCAGTCGATCATCTACTTCCCGATGCCGACCCCGCCTGATCGCCAGCTCCTCTGGGAAAAGACCTTCGCTGGTGGCCTACCCTTGGCAGCCGACATCAACTTCAAAGAGATCGCAAAAGCGCATGAGATCACGGGTGGCGCAATCGTGAATGTATTGAAATACTGCGCGATCATGACGGCCAAGCGTGGCGGCACAGAGGTGCTGTTGGAGGACCTCGTGGAAGGGATCAGGAAGGAATTGTTGAAGGATGGGCGGGGGGCGTGATGAAAATCGATGCCCCTTGGCAGAAGAGAAATCTAGTGGTCGCAGACAAAAAAAAACTTCATATAAGTGGCCAAATCTCAATCAAAAAGACAGATTTGGCCACTTATAAACCAATCTCGGATCAAGAAGTATGAGGTGTGGAGCTATCAAAAGTGTTGATTCGGCAGGTTACGTACCTGCGAAATGGTGTTCAAGTCCCAGAGAACACACCTCTGAGCCGAGCCAATGAATAGGCGACCTAAAAATTCCTTGAAGATCAGGGGAAGATACTCGGCTTCACGCTATGCCAGAGGAGACTTGCACCTTTGAAGTGAGCGAAAACCTTGGGTTTAGCAGCCAATACATTTTTTATAAGTGGCCAAATCTTACTCAAAAGTATAGATTTGGCCACTTATAAAAAATTATGCCTTAAACAGACAAGCGATTTCTAATTGATTTTGAACGAGTTGAAGGCTATATGCGTTTCGTTTGAGTCCAAATGTCGTCACCAAAGTTACAAACAAGTTTTTGGACGTATTGGTACTCTCTTGGAAAGCATCTCTCTTGTGCATGATCTCAGCCGCGTAACTTTTGTCAATGGCAAAAGGGGCGTTGTAAAATTTCATTTCGCAGAGGTTGATAACATTGTCTGCTCGATCGATCACGAGATCGATCTGGGCACCTTCATCTCCTCCCTTTTGAACCCAGCTATAGTTATCGGAGGCGACCTCTGCAATCCCCAGTTCGGCCTTGATTTGTCGCACGTGTTTCAAGCAAACGGTTTCAAAGCTAAAGCCAACCCAGGATCTATATGCGTGACTGGTATATTGCTTCAACCAAGTGCCACTTTCCTTGGAAGGGCTATTTTCAATGAATTTGAGGTAAAACAGGGAGTACTCATCGCTCAGCCTGTAAAGGGCATCTTTTTTGACATTTCTAAAGGCGGAATACCTCTCTATGAAGCCCGATTCCTCCAATTCTTCAAGGGTCCTCGTGAGCATGCCACCCGTTGGGATCTTGGTTTTGGCAGAGACTTCGTTTCTTGTGAGACCCCTACGAGACTTTCCCAAGGTTCTTACGATGGCGCTGTGGCGCTCGGGTTGCTCATAGAGTGACGCAAAGACATCACGGAACTCCGTTCTAAGCGGGGCGTCTTTGATAAAACACAAGCGATCGATTGCTTGCGCGACACTTTCTCCGACGACGAGGTTTTCAAGGTATTGAGGGATGCCCCCGATGGCCATGTAGAGCTGGAGAATGTCGTAGGCAGAGTAACGAATGCTTTTGCTCCTCAGGAAAAGCTGCGTTTCATGGAGGTCAAATGGGAGCAGCCGGAGTCGCCGGGTCACTCTATTGTGCAAGCCCCCCCTGTTTCGGATGATGTTTTGGACCATGTAGGCGGCCGCAGACCCGCAAATCACGACCACGAGGTCAGACCTGCGCGTTGCATAGCTATTCCAGAAATTTTCAAAGGCCATCATGAATTTGGATCGCCTGCTCGCCAACCACGGAAACTCGTCGATGAAAATGACTTTCTTTTTTTTGGTTTTGAGCCCTGATAGGTAGTGCTCCAATTGACTAAATGCTTCTAGCCAAGTCGCAGGTCTTTTCAATTCGGAACCTTTGCTGGCAAGTCGCTGTTGAAAATTGGTCAATTGGTCGCGCAATGATCCGTTGTGCAAGCCAGAGAGTTCAAATAGGATACGCCCCTCATAGACCTGACGAATCAAGAAGGTTTTCCCTACTCTCCGTCTGCCATAGACGGCGATCAGCTCAGACCGATCTGTTTCCAAAGCGGATTGAAGCATCTTTTTTTCTGAGAACCTCCCTACCAATTTACCCATGATATTGCATTATAAGTGGCCAAATCTAATCAAAGTATTGAGATTTGGCCACTTATAAAACAATCTTGGGTAAAACAATTTGAGGTGGGTAACTATCTAAAGTACTGATTCGTCAGGTGCTAGGTGCCTGCGAAATGGTGTTCAAGTCACTGAGAACACACCTCTGAGCCGAGCCAATGAATAGGCGACCTAAAAATTCCTTGAAGATCAGGG
>JANORP010000132.1:0-7222 GCA_031415375.1 Bacteroidota bacterium
GCATGTTTACTCAGATCGCAGCCCATTTGTATCCCTTACCAAAAGGCACACAGTTTCGGGCATTCATTCTAATTTTGCACATGGCTTTTGCTCAACATCTTGGTCGTTTCTTGGCTGGACATGGGAGGGGAGGTTGGCGCATCGTTGCGAGCCGCTTTACATGGGAGTTGCCACAAACCCTGTTGGGTTTGGGAGCAGGCACCGTGGCTTTGTTGGTGTTCAATGTCGATGCGGTAGGTCACCGTGATGCCGTCGTGGTGATCAAGGGCTGGCGCAAGCAACGTGGTTGGGGTGGCATCTGTTTTGGTTCGGTGATCATCGGGGATGAGCGCATTGCCCCAACGCTGAACAATCGCCTGTACATGCATGAGTTTGGGCACGTCTTGCAAAGCAGGGCCTCCGGACCGATTTATTTGTTCAAATATGGGATTCCGAGCGTCTTGAGTGCCCGCGGGCGTGGCATCCATGGCCACCATCCAGTCGAGCGAGACGCCAATGCGCGGGCCTACATCTATTTTTCACGACAAACAAGTTTTACGACTTGGCCTATCGACTACAACCCACTTCCTATGCCAGGGAAGAGGCTGCGTCTCCATTGGTGGGAATTCCTGCCGCCTATTTTTCCCTTGCGACAGCTGTGGATCGCCTTGCGCGATCGCCACGGTCGGCCGCAATCTTAAAAATATCGCAGCTCATGTTGTAATTTTCATCTTGGAGCATGCAATCTACTGCCCTATGAGGCTGCATGCACGAATCCCAAATGAGAGGCGAAATCCGAGTGGGAATCCTCAATCAATCGCCTTGCTCGTCAAGAGCAACTTCTCACCATCCTTCACCAATTTTTTTTTCGTCATCCGTATGGAATTCGCCTGCAAGCGACACCTGTATTGCAAACACCACGAAAAGAGAATATGGAAGATCAAGGCACCTTTAAGATTGCGGAACCCTGCCAAGCAGATTGGAACCAAATGTCGGCCGAAACCCAAGGTCGCTTTTGTGCAGCTTGCCAACGCTGCGTGATCGACTTTACCCAAAAGACCGCCGTCGAAATCAAAACACTCTACGACCAAGCCAAGGGCGACGTTTGCGGCAGGGTCAAGGTAAGCCAGGTCCAGCAGGTACGTCCTGCTGTGCGATCGACGCTTTCCAAAATGCGGATCGGTGCGCTCAAGGGCATTCAGGTGTTTGCATTGGCATTGATGCTGGCATTCACTGGTTTGCTTCATACCGAGGTTCAGGCACAAAAGGAGATCATGGGCAAAGTGGCCTTTGTCCCTGAAAACAACAGGACTTCAGAGATTTTTGGTCGCGTCATCACGGAAGAGGGAGATCCCGCAAAAGGGGCTGAGGTCACGTTGCAGCAAGACGGGATCGTCATGGCAACCACCCTCACCGATGCCAAGGGCATGTATCGCCTTCCTCGAATTCATGACGGGGAATATGAGCTATATGCAAGCTCTCTAGAAGATGGAGCAGGATCCCACTACATACATGTTGCGGGAAGTAAATTGCAAAGGGAAGATTTGCAATTGCAAGAAATGCGGATCATGGGCGAGATGCGGTATGAACCGGAAGTGCTAATCGAACCAATCGTGCCGATCGAACCGCAAGAGATCCTAGAAATTCTGGCCCCCACTGAAATTCCAATTGTCAAGGATCCGTTGGCATCTGTGGAAAAATCACTGCCGATAGATGAATCCATCGTTTTTTCGGGCTTCTCGGTCAAAGTATTTCCCAATCCCACTACCGACAAAGTAAATCTGAGGGTGGAAAAGGCGGGGACTGAAAATCTGGAAGTCACCTTGCTGAACATCGACGGGAAAACGGTTTATGAAGGCGTATGGCTGCGGTTCATGGATGCCCAGAAGGTCATCGACATGCAAGGGCTGCCAGCGGGCATTTACCTCTTGCGGTTGCAGGCAGGCAACGCAGTAGTGAACCGACAGCTCCTCAAAATTTAAGCGACGATACGTTTGTTTTTCATACCACTCAGAGGGGCATTGCGCCCCTTTTTGTTTGATAGGAGGGGAGTGGCGATCGTATTTGGGCTTAGGTTGCGGAGGTTAGATTTGCATCATCCGGTCCAATCCCTCGACAAATTGATCCAAATCGCTGTGGCTAGTATATATATGTGGTGAGACACGCACTGCGTCCAATCCAGATTCTGGCACAAAGCGCACCCTGAAGGCCTTGGAAATTCCCGAGGCTTCGAGATCTTTCTGTGTTTTTCCCTTGATCTTGAAACCGATGATAGCACTACGTGAGGCAGGCTCTATTGGTGTGAGCATCTCAATATAGGAGCGATTGAGGAGCAATGATTGCAAATAGGCGCCGAGCGCAGTCACACGGTCATTTATCTTTTGATAACCAATTTGGTCCATCCATTCGATGGCGGCCTTCAAACCCATCTGAAGTGCGACATTTTGAGTCCCATAATCGTAGCGATGGGCAGTCTCCACCAATCCCGTCAATGATTGCTTTTGGAGGCTGATTTCCCATCCGAGGTCGGAATAGGAACCCACCATGAGTGGTTGCACCTCTGAGAGCATGCCAGACCTCACATACAGCATTCCGGTGCCGGCAGGGCCGCCGAGCCACTTGTGGCCACAGCTTGCATAGAGATCGCAGTCCAAGTCGGCCATGTCGGGAAAAAGCATTCCCGGTCCATGAGCGCCATCAAAAAAGGAGATCAATCCTTTGTCCCTTGCCAGTTGTGCAAGCGCCTTAGCGGGCAGCACGTGGCCTGCCGTGCAGGTGATATGCGGCATCGCGATCACCCGCGTGCGCCGCGTGATCAGCGCGTTCACGCGATCGAGGGTTTCGGCAGCCGTGGCAGCAGGACTCATCACACGTAAGCGGATACCTGTGAGTCGCATGCGATTTAGCCAAGGCAAGGCATTGCCAACGTGCTCTTGGTCAGTCAAAATGACCTCGTCGCCGCGCTTCAACTTAAGTCCTTGCGCAACGATATTGATGCCCTCGGTGGTGTTATGGGTCATTGCGATCGACGCTTCAGGGGCGTTGAGTAGCCGCGCTGCGGCTTGGCGGGGGCTGTTGTCGATCGCATATTTGCCTTGGCTCAGATTCTGCATCCGCATCTGGATTTCAGCAAGAATTGGCCGTGCCATTAAGCCCAATGTCCCTGTATTGAGATAGATTTGAGTTGGCAAGTCAAATTGTTCACGAACCTGTTTCCAAAAATCGTCGTCTGTTCCATTGGGATCGGGCGCAAACACTGGCTCGATGTGGTCATTGTTCGTCCAAGCCTTGCCTCCCAATGCTATTGCGCCCCAAGCAGCGCCTGCGGCCAATTGTTGAAGAAATTTTCTCCTATTTGCGTTCAAGGTCAAAGGTTTAGAATTCTCGTAAAGGCGTCGTAATATGAACTCACAAATTGCAAACAATTGGCGTATTTCCAAATAAAACACTCATTGGCAGGCAAAAAATATGTCTGGACAGCTGATTCTGGCATTCGATCCTACAAATTTGCCAATGAATGGGCTTCTCAAAATTGCAGTATCTGAGTCTGCATATTTTTGATGCGACACCACCGTGAGCAATCAAGCCCAACCTTCCAGCGGTTTCCACTGCGGGCATACCGCAGCTGGCAACCCGCGTTCATTCCAGATCTCATGGTGGATCGCCCAGCGCTCGTGGTCCCTCCATTCGCCCAAAATCTTCAAATAGTTCGCAGAGTAGCCTTCTTTTACGAAACCTATGCGAGCAATAAGTCTGATCGACAGGGCATTAGCAGGTTGGATGTTTGCTTCCAGACGATGCAATCCCAATTCGCTGAATGCATAGTGCAATGTGAGCCGCATTGCTTCTGTCATCCACCCTCGATGTTGAAAAGCCTGAGCCACCCAGTAGCTGAGATAGCCATTCTCAAATGCGCCTCTAAAGATCTGACTTAGGTTGATCATGCCGACGATCTGGGAAGGCCGGTTGGCCCAAACGGTAAGCGATTGGAATGCATCATTTTGGGAGCGGGCGAGGAGAGCGTCAAACGCCGCAGGAGTACTGGGAGGCTGGATCCATGGATGATGGAACGCGCTTGAGTGGGCCACCAATTCCATCAAGGGCAGCGCATCGGTGTCGGTGAGCGGTGATAGGCCGATTTGACCATGAGGATATGAAAGGGCTAGGCGCATTGTTGCAAAGGTTGTAAAGTTCTACAAGCTAGCAAAATTACAAATGGATTTTGCTACAATTGGAAGTATTCATCGCGATTGACGAGGAAATCAAAACCACACATAAGACCTCCATGACTACAAACATGGGTATTTTGTTTAGTCCTAGATTATCAGGCATTTATGTGAATCAATCGCAGGCAAAGACAAATAGGAAATTCCACCTCTCCCCTGAAAGGCGGTCAATTTGGAATACTTTTGGTCTTTGAATTGTAGAATATACGGCAATATAGTATTGCCTTCAATTGCAACAAGACTTGTGATCGACATCCGGATGGAATATCAGAACCGGAAGGTCTTGGGTTAGCCTGTTGGCGTCTAGAACAGCGTAAACTGCGGTCATAAAGTATGATTTGTATTATTAAATTTTGATTCAAAAATTAATTCGATCAATTTTGTAGGGTACGTGTCGAATTTGTGAATTCGAGTCCTTCGCTTCATTGATCGAGGAAATGTCCATGTTGGTCAGATTTCTCCGCAGTGAGGGGCAATAGATGTTTGTTTTGTGTCGATTTACTTGTAAAGCTTTAGTGGAATCCCAGCGGAAGGGAGTTCTGCTTCGATAAATTGAATGATTATGATGCCAAGAAACCCTAAGTTCTTGTGTGGCTCTAAGCTAAGGAGCCTATTGCTATTCGTTTTGCCCGTGTTTTTGCTCCTATGGAGTCGCCCAAGCCTAGATGCTGAAGGGACTGCACAAGCGATGCCGAACGCAACAAATGGTACCGCGCTTTTTGGGCAGCCTGCGGCAAACTCAGGCCCCATTTTTGGTGCCGCCGTTGAGAACAGGCTGTATTTCAACATCAAGGACCATACAATCGAGGACCTCTATTTTGGATTGAACTTGTACACCCGCATCGCACCGATCGGCCCGATCCTCAATGGGTTTTATAAAATTTTCGATCCCACGGGGACATTGGTGTCAGGGCCTACGGCAGTGCCTACCACGGGCGCGGGCTTCATCCCCAACTATGCCCAAGCGGTTGCTGGCGCAAACGTGGCCGGTCTCAACCCAACAGGATATACGCCCTTGTTGTTCAATCCCTCCATGAATGGAGATTATTACATTGAAATCTACCGGAGCGCAACTGCGGGTGCCACGCAAGTGGCTGGCAACAACGGCGAATGGTTCAGTGTTTACTTCGACTTCACTGTTTCGGAATCCAACTTCACCACTAAGCCCGGTCGTCTGCATGCCCAAAAGTGGTCGCTGATCGCCTATGATCCCGTCACTGTCAACTTTCCTCCAGGACTGAATTTCTCCATGGAAGGCGATTACTATGGATACACCTCTGATAGCTCGGTCATCAAAGTGGACTTTACCACTGGTTTTAAGCCATTGGGATACATTTTGGCAATGACCAACTATGGTGTCACCAACACCGGCAACTTTGCAACCGATAGAATTTCGACCTACAACGTATCCGCGCCAGCTTTTTTGGCGGGATATCCCATCTTCCTTCAAGCGCCAGACCCGACGATTTACATCCGCTCCACTGCTGCCACAGGTCCCGTTTTTGGGGCAGTCGTAGCCGGATGCCCTGGGGCATACACGATTCCGTTCACCATCGACAAGCCAGGCGATGTGACCATTCTGATCGATTTGAACGCTACCCCTGGCTATCAAGCGGCGACAGAAGACGTCTTTTTTGACCGTTTTGGTCTAGCTGCTGGAGCACATACACTTAACTGGAATGGTTTGGATGGATTGGGGGCTCCCGTGACTGGCGGCACTGCGATCAATATGTCGGCGGTCTTGTACCGTGGGCGCACCAATTTGCCGATTTACGATGCTGAGATCAACACCAATGGTTTTTCGGTCGATGCAGTTTCTCCGGCATCTACCAACCGCAAACTCTTTTGGGATGATGCCACGCTTGCGATTGTAGGTGCGTGTACCTTGGGTACTCCAATTGCTGGGCAAGGTACCAACAACATTACCAATGGCGGTCTGTCGCAAACGAATTCTCTGACACAGGGCCAATTGGGTTTTTCCCACCCTTGGGATGGATCCAACCCCACGCTCACCCCACCTGCTCCGAATGGAGGTTTGGGTTCCGCATCGGCGCTTCCATGTGATGACTTTGGGAACTCTAGGACCATCAATACTTGGTTTTGGGCTGCTGACTACCCTTCTGTGATTGCCAACCGCACATTGCCGATTTGCGTCGTCAACAATCCTCCGGTCGCCAATGATGATACTGGCGCATCGATCGCTGAAGATGGCCCGAACGGCACAGTAAACGTGCTCACCAACGACACCGACCCAGACGGCAACCCGACTGCCCCGGTCAATGGCGTTGGCCAGTTCACGGTCGATTTGGATCCAGGCACAGCCGGTATCCAGACCACCTTCACAGATGCCCAAGGCATCTGGACATTGAACACGGCGACAGGCGTGGTGACCTTCGATCCTGCCAACAACTACAACGGCACTGCCGTCATCCCTTACACCTTGTGTGACCCAACGGGAGCATGTGACCCGGCGAACATCACCTTCGTGGTGACGCCAGTCAACGATCCACCGGTCGCCAATGACGACAACGGCCCAGCCCTCACCGAGGATGGCCCGAACGGCACGGTCAACATCATCACCAACGACACCGACCCAGACGGCAACCCCACTGCGCCAGTGAACGGCGTCGGCCAATTCACCGTTGACTTGGATCCAGGAACCGCAGGTATCCAGACCACGTTCACAGATGCCCAAGGCGTCTGGACCTTGAACACGGCGACAGGCGTGGTGACCTTCGACCCCACCAACAATTTTAATGGCACCGCCGTCATACCTTATACATTGTGTGACCCAACGGGTGCATGCGACCCTGCGAACATCACGTTTGTGGTCACGCCTGTCAATGATCCGCCTGTGGCGAATGACGACAACGGTTCCGGTCTCGTGGAAAATGGCCCGAACGGCACCGTGAACGTGATCACCAATGACACCGACCCAGACGGCAACCCAACTGCGCCAGTGAACGGCGTCGGGCAATTCACGGTCGATTTGGATCCAGGCACAGCCGGCATCCAGA
>JANORP010000133.1:0-26018 GCA_031415375.1 Bacteroidota bacterium
CTCACATGCCTCACGGCACTGCCAACTTGGTGGGTGACTGGCTGGACGAAGGGCTTGCTTGGAAGGCAAGTGTTCTGCGCTTGCGGAATCAGGAGTTCGAGTCTCCTACCCACCGCAATTGTGAATCGTGGATTTTTTTCGGGGATTTGGCTGATTGGTAAAGGCGCTTGTCTGCAAAACAAGATTGGGCAGGTTCGATTCCTGCATTCCCCTCTTTCTTGATTGGATATTATGGTGCTTGTAGTGTAAAGGTCAACACGCCAGAATGTGAGTCTGGAGATCTGGGTTCGATTCCCCGTTTGCACCCTTGTTTTGATATTGTTTTTTTGGGAGGGATGCAAGCCTGAGGCTTGCGATTGTGTCAGCGTTTGAGCCGGTGGCTCACGCTTCTGAATTTGCTTTTGCATTTGCTTTTGGGACGCAAGCCTGAGGCTTGCGATTGTGTCAGCGTTTGAGCCGGAGGCTCACGCTTCAGCTTTTGGCTCACGCTTCAGCTTTTGGCTCACGCTTCAGCTTTTGGCTCACGCTTCAGCTTTTGGCTCACGCTTCAGCTTTTGGCTCACGCTTCAGCTTTTGGCACATGCTTCGGCTCCTTTAGGACTTTGCTTTGTTTACAAAATCGTTCAATTCGATTCGCTGCTCAAACAGATTGAATTCTTCAGGGCGGTTGCTGGCGTAGAGGAGCATTCTTCCATCCAAATAGTTCATCATGAGGTCGGTTGCTAGGCGCGAATTTGCTTCGTCCATGTTTGTGGTGGCTTCGTCTAGGAGCAGCAGGCGTGAGCGGGTGAGGATGGCGAGGCCGACTTTGACGCGGTGCAGCATGCCGGAGCTGAAGTGCTTGAGGAGCTTGCTGGCATGGTCTGTGAGTTGCAGCAATTCCAAGACTTCACGTGCTGAGGCTAGCATGGGCCGAAAACTGGCGTGGAGCTGAATGGCTTCGCTGAGAGTAAGGTCGGTGTAGAGTTCCATATAGGGACCCGACCAAGAGAGGTGCTGATAATAATTTTCAGAATCGATTTCCTTGCCGTCGATCCATAGCTTGATGGAGCCTTCGCTCGGGGTCAATTGCCCCGCCAACATGCGCATAAGGGTCGATTTGCCGGAGCCGTTGTCCCCGCAAAGCAACAGGCGCTGTCCTTCATGTAACTCAAGATCAAGCTTGCGAAATATCCAATGTCGGTTGAACCGCCTGCCTAGTCCGGTGACTTCTAGCTTAGTCATCGAGTCCTGCGCGATAGCCTTTCATGATGCCACGTTCAGAGCTACGCACAAATTCGAGGATTTCTTCTCGTATGGGAGAGGGGTTGATTTCGTTTTCAATCTGCAAGAGGGCATTGCTCACATTCTTGCCGGATGCAAAGAGGATGCGGTAAATGTCTTGGACTTCAGTGATCGCTGCCGTCTCAAAATTGCGGCGTCTAAGTCCCAATGCATTCACGCCTGAGTACCGCAAGGGGAAATGTGCGCCTTTGCAAAATGGGGGCACGTCTTTGCCGACGAGCGAGCCGCCCTGCAAAATGGACTGTCGGCCGATCCTCACAAATTGATGGATGGCGCTCATGCCGCCAATGATGGCATAGTCGTCGATCAAGACATGCCCTGCGAGGTTCACTGCATTGGCAAGAATTGCATGGTTGCCAATCACGCAATCGTGTGCCACGTGGGCATAAGCCATCACGAGGATGTTGTTTTTGAGAATCGTGGTGCCGCTTTGGGCGGTGCCGCGATTGACGGTGGCATATTCTCGGATGGTGCAATTCTCCCCGATGATGCAGGTGGATTTCTCCCCTCCAAATTTCAGGTCTTGTGGGATGCTAGAAATCACCGCACCGGCAAATATGCGGGTGTTCTTGCCAATGCGGGCCCCATCTTGAATGACGACATTGGGCCCGATCCAGCAGCCTTCCTCGATGACCACGTCGCCTTGTATCGTGGCGAATGGTTCGATCACGACATCCTCGGCTATCCGGGCATCAGGATGGATATGGGTTAGGGGATACTTCAAAGGTTTCGGTATTAATAAGCGGGCACTAAGGATAAAAAGTCTTGAACAATCATTGCAACACGGTAGCAGGGCCTCGGGTTATTAGGCCTTGTTTTTATCCACCAATGCTGCGACGAGCTCTGCCTCACAGACGAGTTTACCGTCCACGTAGGCTTTTCCGACCATCTTGCAAATGTTGCGTTTCAGGCTATCGAGCTGCAATTTGAAAATCAGGACATCGCCGGGGATGACCATCTTCTTGAAGCGGGCATTGTTGATCGCCAAGAAATAGACCCATACATTGTCTGGGTTTTCGACCTTGTTGAGCAGCAAGATGCCGCCGACCTGCGCCATCGCCTCCAATTGCAACACGCCTGGCATCACAGGATTGCCAGGGAAGTGACCTTGAAAGTAGGGTTCATTCATGGTCACATTTTTCACACCTGTGATCTCATTTTCCGAGAACTCGGTGATCTTATCTACAAGCAGGAAAGGGTACCTGTGTGGGAGAATCTTCTGGATGGCGTTGATGTCAAAAATTGCACCATCGGTCTCTTTCTGTTGGTATTTCTTCTGAATCTTCTTTTGGCGGATGAGCGACTTGATCTTTTTGGCAAACTCGACGTTGGCTTTGTGGCCGGGGCGAGCTGCAAGGATCTGGGCCTTGATCGGTGCGCCGATGAGCGCCAAGTCGCCGATCAAGTCGAGCAATTTATGGCGCGCGGGCTCGTTGCGGTGGCGCAACTCGATGTTGTTGAGGATGCCTTCCTCAGCAACTTCGATGCTTGGCTTCTCAAAGAGTGCCGCTAGGCGCTCCAATTCCTCGGCAGTGACCTCACGGTCCACAACGACGATGGCATTGTTGATGTCGCCGCCCTTGATGAGGCCGGCTGCTGCGAGTGCCTCCAACTCATGGAGGAAACAAAATGTGCGGCTATTGGCAAATTCGTCTGCGAAGTGCTCGATGTTGAGCATCGTAGCATGCTGGCTACCCAAAACTGGGGAGTTGTAGTCGATCATGACCGTGACGCGAAAATCGTCCATCGGCAAGGCGGCAAGATCGACTTGCCGATCGCTTTCATAGTAGTGGATCGGCTGATCGACGACAAAAAACTCGCGGAATGCGGCTTGCTCGATGAGACCTGCACGGAGCAGGGCCTCTATGAACAATGCGCTTGAGCCATCCATGATGGGAGGCTCAGGCCCGTCGAGGTCGATGAGGCAATTGTCGATCTGCAGGCCTGCGAGGGCTGCCAGTGTGTGCTCGACGGTATTGACGCGCACGCCATTGGACTCGATGGTTGTACCACGCTGGGTATCGACGACGAGATCGACGTCGGCAGGGACCAAGGGGGAGCCTGGCAAATCGACGCGCCTGAAAATGTAGCCGTGGTGCTCTGGCGCCGGGTTGAAGGTGAGCGTGGCGGGCTTGCCTGTGTGCAGGCCCACACCAGTAAGCGATACCGGTTGCTGAATCGTATGTTGCTTTTCGTACATATACTTAGGGATGACGCTTAGCGATTTCTTTTTCGAGGAGGTGCAGGCGCTTGTCGAGGGCATCTAGGTTGCGAAAGACAGCTTCAGAGCGCAGCTGCAGCTTATAATCTTGCGCTGGACTGCCGCGCAATGCTTTACCTTTTTCCTCGACGGTCTTGGAAACACCCGATTGAGCACCAATCTTGGTGCCATCGGCGAGCTTGATGTGGCCCACGATGCCGACTTGACCGCCGATCATGCAATTGTTGCCGATCTTGGTACTGCCTGAGATGCCTGCCTGGGCTGCGATCACGGTGTTCTCGCCGATTTCCACATTGTGTGCCACTTGAATGAGGTTGTCGAGCTTGGCACCTCTACGTATGATGGTCTCGCCAAGGGTCGCACGATCGATGGTGCAGCCGGCCCCGATTTCCACATGGTCCTCTAGGCGCACGATACCCGTTTGCGGAATTTTCTGGAATTGACCATCGGCCTTTGGAGCAAACCCAAATCCATCGCTTCCGATCACGGCACCAGAATGGACAATGCAGTGCTTGCCGATCTTGCAGCCATAATAGACTGAGACATTGGCGTAGATCGTGCTGCCTTCGCCGATAGAGGCAAAGTCACCTATATAGGTGTGTGGATATATTTTTGCGCCATCGGCGATTTTCACCCCGTTTCCTATATAGGCGAATGCACCTATATATACATTTTGCCCAATCTCGGCCGACTCTGAGATGTAACTAGGCTGCTCGATGCCCGACTTGTTTTGGACAAAGGCCATAAAGCGCTGTAGCAGGGCTGCAAATGCCATGTAGGGATCCTTGCAACGCAGCAATGTGGCTGTGATGGCTTGTTTGGGCTCAAAATCGCTGCCGACAATCACGGCAGAGGCTTTGGTCTCATATACAAAGGATTCGTACTTGGGATTGGCAAGAAAGGTCAGGCTACCGGGGCTGCCTTCCTCGATTTTAGACAGGCTATTGATCATTTGCTCCGAATCGCCTTCGATTTGAGCACCGATCATCCCTGCGATTTCTCCAACCTTAAACTTCATGTCTCCAAGAATCAAAAGGCCAAAGCTAAACAAATTTTTGAAACGGTTTGCCTCTGCGATAGAATGCAAAACCTAAGGTTTTCCCCACGAATCTGGTCGGCCAGCCGATCAATGGGAATTGCATCCTTATCATTACAATTCATGCCGCGCTTATCCTGGATGAGATGCACAGGAAATCTCGCCATACTTTGCTTTTTGATCCCAAAAGAGCGATTGCTTCTCTGTCCCATAGCTTTCCAATACCCAAGCAAATGGGGCTTCAGTAAATCAGGTGGGCATCAATTATTTCAGAACCGTGGTCTTGATTGCGAAGATCATCTCATCGACTTGTAGGCTCACGAGAAAAACACCACTCGGCAAGGAAAGGTCTGCGAGTTGCACGGTGAACTCATGGCTGCCAAGCGTTTGGCTTCCTACAAAAATGGGATGGATCACGGCTCCTTTCAAGTCACGAATCTGTATTTGTACCAATGCTTTGGTAGGCAGATTGTATTTCAGCGTAAAATTGTCTGTCGCAGGATTGGGGCCTAGTTGAATGGACTCCTTAACCGAGCTACCGCGAGGATCGACACCTACAAATTCATCTATGAATATCGCGTCGAGCTTGAGCAACTCACCCAAGAAACCGTCCATGACATGCAGGTCCCAATAGCCAAGCGGCGCATTGGCTGGGATTTGATAGATAGAATTCATGTCGGTATAGCTCTGGACAGTGTTGATGGTCGGCAGCATAGCATCGTTGCCACGGGTGAGCCACGAGGTTGTGGTTCCCTGGATGAAGTACGTGTTTTGACCCGAAATCGAGACTTGAATGGTCTGGCCTTGTACTGCGCTGCTGGGCGTGACAGTGGTAATCGCTTGAGAAAAAATGAAGGCAAGCGGTAGGAAGCTGAGCAATAAGGTGATGGAAAATTGTTTCATGTAGGAAATAGATGGATGTAGATTCAATTCGGCAAATATTTGGTCCGTAATGAGTCGGCCTTTAGAAAAGTAAGCACTTTTTCTTGGTTTTCCAACGCGTAGATGGCCTCCAAGATCAATTGGTCTTGAAGGCTACGTTTCTTCTTTTTTGCATTGTAATAGACCAATTTTGCCCATGCCGGTACGTTGGCGATGGCGCGAAGCTGATTGCCGAGGAGGGATTCATCGATTTTGGGCAGCAGCGCGCCGACCGTCACGATCACAATTGCGGGTACAAGTTGCGCGATCATTGGGGTTGCAATGGAGTCAGGCAATTGCAAAACCACTTGCTGGGCTCGTGCGACCTTGTTTTGGTTGAG
This sequence comes from Bacteroidota bacterium, assembly GCA_031415375.1. GTDB lineage: Bacteria > Bacteroidota > Bacteroidia > J057 > JADKCL01 > JADKCL01. The sequence continues at coordinate 5,804 of JANORP010000133.1, forward strand.
GTAGATGATGGCCAGATTGAGGCTAGCCTCTGAAAATAAAGGGGATAGCGCAATGGCTTTTTGACAATAGACAATCCCAGAATCCAGTTGTCCGACCCGTGCCCATGCCGCCCCCAAATTGTTGAGGACATGAAGGTGGTATGGATTGGCTTTGTAGGCTGCTTGGAATCCTTGCAGCGCACCCGTGGCATCCCCAAGCTGAAATTTTGCGGAGGCTGCATACCACTCGTAGGGTGCCGCGGTAGGATCGAGTTTGCAAAAAGGCGAAGCTCCAGCCTCCAACTCAGTCAGCATCCCTGCCCAATTGGCATGGCTGCGTTGTTGCAGTGCAGCGAGCAAATGGCGATCGGCCTTTACCTGGGCCCAACCAAGGTATCCGCAGGCAGCTACAAACAACCCCGCAGTAAGTATGAGCCCGCGTTGTAGGCCGCGCGTCATTTGTATCTCCCATTTTGGGCCGCCGATGTCGGCAGAAAGGATGCCGATCAAGGCCAAGTCGGTTCCGAGCACTAGCAGATGTGAGATGCGCTCCATCGGGAAACTGAAACAGGAAATGACGATGTAGCCGACTAAGCTCATGATGAGGACGATGGCAAATTGCCGATGCTGTGCTTCGGGATGCCTGCGAACGACCCTCACCGCAGCTAGGATCGCTAATAACAATCCAGTCACCCATGCTAGGCTTCCAAAAAGGCCTGTTTCTGCAAAAAGTTGCAAGAAATCATTGTGCGCGCGCACAAACATTCCTTTCCCCAGCTGCATGTCCATGCGCATGCCAGCATATCCATGCGCGGCTGCTTCCACGCGCCAGCTACCGAGTCCAAATCCAGTGAGCGGGCGCTCCTGGATGAGTGCCCAAGTTTTTTCCCAAAGCACTAGCCGCTCCTGCGCAGATCCATAGTTGCTCTTGGAAATGCTTGTACCTACATCCAACAAGCTGCTAGACTGTCGCGTCATGCCATAGATTCCTAGACCTATGGCTAGCGCGAGCAAAAATGCGAGGACGGGTGTGGCAACCTTTGCCAAAAAGGCTGCACGGTCAGAAGTTTTCCACATTGTAAGCGCTAGCACAGGCAAGCCCAAAAGTCCTTCCAAGCCCAGGCCAAGCCAGGTCGATCTCACTTGTAGCAAGAGCAGTAGCAAGACCGATACGAAGACCATGACTCTTGCCAAGATGCGCCACCAACCCTTGTTCTCGATGGCCAACCAGAAAACGAATGGGAATACCAAAAGTATGGCCTCGGCGAAGAGGTTGCGATGCGCAAAAAATGATTGGACTTGGTAGGTGACCTGGTGACTCAAGCCTCCTGCTGAGATGCCTGCGACGACCAATTGATAGGCCCCATAGATGAGTGCGATGGCACACATGATGATAAGGAGGCGTGCAAAGACGCGGGTAAATTGGATGCCACTAGGTTGTATTTGCAACAAAAAAGCCACCCAGATGGCACAAAGGGCAAATTTTGTCCACACAAATGCGCCCTCCCAGGAGTTGCGTGCCCAAAGGCAGGATAGGGCTGCGATTCCCAAAAAGAGTAACAGGGGGATCAAGAATTTCGGAAGCCTGATCCTGATGGCTGTGGCCTGCGGTTTGTACAGTTCCCGCCCCACAAAAACTATCGCGAGGAATAAAGTGGCGCACCAAGCCAAATACTGGGGCAAAAGCGCGCTGTCTGAGGTGCCATCCCAGATGACCAATGGGACGATGACCAAGCCTATGGCTAGCAATGCAAAGTTTCTATTGCCGATGATATCGAGGTGCATGCTCAAAGATTGTGAATTTTGGCGCGCGGCAAAAGTAAATCGGATGCAAGGAGATTATTTAGACGGCCGTTGACAAATACAATTTTTGTTTTCGTGGCCTTTCTCCTATTTTTGGGCAAATTCATAATGGAGGTCACTTGGCAGAATCCGTCTTCGAAACACATGTATTCAAGTTCACTGAAGAGGAACTGATAGAAATTCGCGGCCACCAAGGCAAGTATCCGAGTATCCGCTCAGCGGTGATGCCTGTCTTGTGGATGGCTCAAAATAAGTATGGTTGGCTCTCCAAAGAGGCCATACAGTTGGTCGCAGACACTTTGGATTTGTCATTTGCACATGTCTATGGGGTGGCGTCGTTTTACACGATGTATTTCAAACAACGAGTGCCAAAGTATGTGCTGGATGTCTGTACCTGCTTTGCCTGCGGCGAAATGGGCGGGGATGAGGTCCTGAAATATGCAAAGTCCTATACGGGTTGCGATGAGCATGGCTTCAGCGAAGACGGCCTTTTTTACTTCAGGCATGCAGAGTGCCTTGGTGCTTGTGATACTGGTCCTGTCGCACAGGTCACCAATCGTCACTACACCCACAACCTCACCCAAGATAAAATGAAGGATCTGATCGACAGTATGCGTGCTGGGCGTGAACCGTCTTTTGTGAGTATCCCATTGATCGACCAATCGAAGCTCTGAATCAAGGAGAATGAAATATAGCGATCGCAAGAAAGCCGTTCTGATGTTGTCGGACGGCTCTTTTTTTGAAGGCCACAGCATCGGCAAGGTGGGTACAACCACTGGCGAGATGTGTTTCAATACGGGTATGACCGGGTATCAAGAGATCTTTACCGACCCGAGTTACACGGGTCAAATCTTGATCGCAACCCATACGCACATCGGCAACTATGGCGTGCATACCGACGATCAAGAGAGTGCCGGTGTAAAGATTGCCGGGCTCGTGGTCAAGAATTTTTCCACAATCGCATCTCGTTCCGATGGGTCTGGCGAGTTGCAAGGATTTTTGGAAAGCCAGTCTTTAGTCGGCATCTGCGACATCGATACGCGCGCACTTGTGCGGCAGATCCGTAGCATGGGTGCCATGAATGGCATTATTTCCTCTGAGATCTTTGACCAAGACATCCTACGCTCTATGCTGGCAGCTTGTCCAGATATGGAGGGCTTGGAGCTGGCTACACAAGTTTCTACAGATGTCGCATATACATTTGGATCCTCTGATGCGCCTTTGAAAATTGCTGCATTGGATTTTGGGATTAAGACCAATATCCTTAGAAGTCTTGCTGCCCGCGGCTGTTTTGTCAAGGTTTTTCCAGCGAGGAGCAGTTTTGCGGAAATGCAATCCTTTGCACCAAACGGTTTTTTCCTTTCCAATGGGCCTGGCGATCCTGCTGCAATGGATTGGGCCGTCGCAACCGTAAGGGAGCTATTGGAAACAGGCAAGCCAATCTTTGGAATCTGCCTAGGGCATCAAATACTGTGTCGGGCCATGGGATTGAGTACCTTCAAGATGCATCATGGTCATCGTGGGATCAACCATCCCGTCAAAAATCTACTCACCGGGAGGAGTGAAATCACTTCCCAAAACCATGGCTTCGCAGTCGAGCTTGCCGGCGCACAAGCATCCTCGTTGGTGGAAGTGACACATATAAACCTCAACGATGGCACCGTTGAAGGCATCCAAGTTGTCGGCAAGCCTGCATTTTCAGTGCAATACCATCCAGAGTCCTCGCCAGGCCCCCACGACAGTCGCTACCTCTTCGACCAATTTGTGTCGATGATAAAATAAGCCAAAAAAAGTGGGGATTTGTGTGGGAATCCCGAGAGGAATGCGTATCTTTGTGGGATAATAATTGAGGGCGAAGGAAAAAGATGCGGTTTGTAGATGTCACAAATGATATAGCGTTTAGAAAAATCTTCGGCAACGAACAAAAAACGCTTTGCTTAATGTCCTTTTTGAATGCGGTGCTGTGCTTGAAAGGCGATCATCGCATTGTATCCGTCACCATAGCCAATCCCTACCACTTTCCTAGGATCGCAGGGGAAAAGGCCTCCATCGTTGACGTAAAAGCAACCGACGAAGGAGGACGGAAGTTTGTCGTCGAGATGCAAGTACCCGATGTGAATGGTTTCGCGAAGCGCATTCAATACTATGCCTATCGTGACTACTCTATGCAGATCAATCGCGGGGATGAGTACAACCTTTTGAAACCCACCCATTTTATCGGTATTCTCGACTTCAACTTCACCAAGGGAACCCACTTTCTGAGTCACCATTTGGTGCTCGACAAGGAGACCAATGAGCACCTCCTTACCGATGTACAGTTTGTATTCATTGAGTTGGATAAGTTTCACAAAAAGGCAAACGAGCTCGCTTCGGAGATCGATCAATGGATCTATTTTATCAAAAATAGTGAGCATCTTGAGGCAATGCCCGAAAATGTAATCGACCTAGGCCTCAAAATGGCCTACCATGAGGCAGATCGACATGGGTGGACCAAGGATGAATTTCTGGCTTATGACGACCACTATATTGCAGAGGAAGACTCGCGTGGGCTTGTCGATAAGGCCGTAATGGAAAATCACTTGATGATCATTCGTAGATTGGTTGGGATTGGTAAGCTGTCGATCAGGGAAATTGCTGGGATTTTGAAAGTCCCCGAGTTGTTTGTGCGGCAAGTCATACATGAAATGGAAGCTGCTTGAGTTGAATTCCCAATAACCATGGCTGCGTTACCCATTTTTTTTTCGTTTGATCGCAGAAAAAGTTGTCGGCTCAATGCATGAAGCGCCTTCCCTCTATTAGCCGGAAATGCGTAGCGTCTGTTGAGTTCTTTGAGGAGATTTTGATGTAGTCTTTGAGGCTGGAAAAGTTGATCTCTAATTTGGGCGTCTGGTTGATGATCAAAGACCTCGCTTTGGTATCGGGTTGATGCAAGGGCTTGGTACACTTGGGAGGAAGCCCGAAGTGAACTTTTGCTACCCCTCTTGAGTAACTTGAAGCTTCGCTTCACAGTAATTGCATCCGCCATCACCATCGAACGGGATTGGTCAAGCGTACATGATCTTATTGGCACCTCCAAAAACCATCATGCTGCGTTGCTAAGTTTTTTTAACCGCCTCATTTGCAATAGCAAACATCGGCTCAAAAAAACGAAGCGCCTTGTTTGGTGAATTTTTAGAGATGTCCTTATGGCATTTCCTTTGCGTTTGGAATCTCGTAATAGAATCGAATGCAGGGGTTTAGAAAACCTCAGAGCACGACTTCCCACATATCATAGTGGCTATGAGACATGCCCAGTGCCTCATAAACTTTTTGAGCACGTTCATTGGCACGCTCGACGTAAAGACGGAGTTCCCGCACGGATTTTTCCTTGCCAAGCGTTGCAACATAGTTGTATAGCGCTTTGAAAACGCCCAGGGCTCTAAACTGTGGAAGGACATAGACGCTTTGGAACCACCACATTTCGCCATTGCGCCAGTCACTCCACTCAGATGTAACCATGAGACTACCGACGACAGTGTCACCGATTTGCGCAATGACGTAAAATCCTTTGGTGGGGTCTTGAAGCAGGGCAGCTACACCTTTGCTCAAAATCTCGCTGTCTAGGTGGCGACTCTCGGTTTCCCAAGCCATCGCTTGATTGTTGTCGATGAGTGCTTGTAGATCTTGACTTTGCGCAAGTCGGATGTTGATTTCAATATTCATAGCCAATCAAAGGTAGTGTTTCTTGAACAATCGACGCGCAAAGAGCATTCCTTCTTGTGCATAACTGGCCACAAAAGTTTTTCCATATTCCTTAAGTTTGGGCTTAATAAAAGTATTTAGAAACTGGCATCCTGAGATGAGTGAAATAGTCCGTATCAATGCACGTGAGATCCTTGACTCTCGCGGAAATCCTACGATTGAAGTAGAAGTAATCACCGAAAGTGGTGCGGTTGGTCGTGCTGCGGTGCCCTCAGGGGCCTCCACGGGCGCCCATGAGGCCATGGAATTGCGTGATGGCGACCCCAAGCGATACCTCGGGAAAGGTGTCTTGAAGGCGGTATCGAATGTCAATGACCTTATCGCTCCTGAAATCGAAGGCCTCGATGTGGAGGATCAAGCGATGGTCGATCGGATTATGCTGGACCTCGACGGTACAGAAAATAAGTCCAATTTGGGAGCCAACGCCATTTTGGGCGTCTCGCTTGCCACAGCACGTGCAGCAGCGATGGAACTCGGTGTGCCTCTGTTTCGCTATCTAGGTGGAGTCAATGCCCGCACGCTACCTGTGCCGATGATGAATATCCTCAATGGCGGTTCACATGCCGATAACAGCGTTGATATTCAGGAATTCATGGTGATGCCATGCAAGGCCGAGAGCTTTGCCGAAGCGTTACGCATGGGAGCTGAAGTCTTTCATACATTGCGCAAAGTGCTCAAGGACAAAGGGATGAGTACCAATGTTGGTGATGAGGGTGGCTTTGCGCCCAATCTGCCGAGCAATGAAGCTGCCATTCAGACCGTGATTCAAGCCATCGAATTGGCTGGGTATCGCCCAGGAGAAGACATGTGGATCGCCCTTGATGCCGCGAGCACCGAGTTTTACGATGCAAAGACAGGGCACTATGTGTTCAAGAAATCTACTGGTGAGAGCCGTAGCAGCTCTGAGATGGTGAGCTTTTGGAAAGATTGGGTGTCCAAATACCCGATCGTGAGCATAGAAGATGGCTTGGCCGAAGACGATTGGGCGGGCTGGAAAGCTTTGACTGATGCCGTTGGCAGCAAGGTCCAAATCGTGGGTGACGATCTTTTTGTCACCAACGTCGAGCGACTCAGCCGTGGCATCAATGAAGGGATTGCCAACTCCATTCTTGTGAAAGTGAATCAAATCGGCTCGCTTACCGAAACCATCAACGCGGTGAACATGGCCAATCGCAATGGTTTCACAACCGTGATCAGCCACCGCAGCGGTGAGACAGAGGATACTTTCATTGCCGACTTGGCAGTGGGACTTAACACGGGTCAGATCAAGACAGGTTCTGCATCACGCAGCGACAGGATTGCCAAATACAATCAACTGTTGCGCATCGAAGAGCATCTTGGGCCAGTCGCTGAGTATGGTGGGGCAATGTTCAGGTACCTTCGCTAATGAAACGTCTTGCTAAAATATTACCTTATTTCCGCAATTTCTATGTTGTCGTAGGCATTGTGGCGGCTGTCTGGATCCTTTTTTTTGACCGATACAATTTCATGGATCGATTGAAGACGCAATTGCGAATTAAGGAATTGGGTGCAGACCTTGAATTTTTTCGCGCAGAGCGCGACAATATCGAGGAGACCCGCGATATGATGGAAAGTGATATGGGTGAAATCGAACGGTTTGCCCGTGAGAAATACATGATGAAGCGCGACAATGAGGATCTCTTTCTCATCACAACGGAGTAGTCTGTTTGGTGATGAGGAAATCGTAAGGTTCAGATTGTGCAGGGAAGCAGCCCAGTCTTGTTGGATTGGGCTGCTTCAATTTTTTGCCTTGAGGTGAATTCTTGGATAGGAAAACTACAATGGTATGGAATTTGCAACGAGATTGGGTTGGGAATTGAAAATCGACATTCTAACTTTGCCAAGGCGGATTCAAGCTTTTGAATGCATTTGAAAATTTTTAAGATCAAGATCGACCTCACGGGGTTATTTGTACCGGTCGTAGCAGTGGTATCCACCTGCTGTCTTATACTATTGCTGGCGTTTCCAGGGTATTGTGAGCAGACACTCGGCATCACTCGTGGTGCAAGCGCCATGGGTGCCGTTTTTATAGGGTCGCTACTGAGTCTCTTAATCAATCGCAAAAAGATACACTTGCTCATTCTCAGGTCTTTTGTTGGGCCATTTGTGGTGGCCTTTGCAGTGATCCTCTTCATCCTCGTGCTTCAATTTCTTGCCAAGTACATGGAAGATATTGTCGGTAAGGGGCTCGGTGGAGATGTGCTCCTGAAGGTGTTTGGATTGGCATGCCTTACGCTCGTCACGATGGCGCTCCCGTTGGGCATCTTGCTCTCCTCGCTGCTGACGATGGGCAATATGGGAGAACGGTATGAGCTAGCAGCATTAAAATCTGGAGGTGTTGGATTGTTCAAGACGATACGCCCCCTCATTCATGCATCGCTGGTCGTGACGATTGCAAGCCTTTTCTTTTCGTTTTTTGCGATGCCGATGGCCAATCTCAAGTTGTACACCTTGTTGTATGATTTGAGCCGGGTGAAGCCGACCTTTGCGCTGAAAGCCAATCACTTTTACAATGGGATCGATGGTATGGTGGTGCATGTAGGCGACATCAATCGCGAGACCGATACTTTATCGCGGATTCGGATCTACGACCATTCCAAAAGCGTTGGCAACAATAGCATCACGGTGGCCGCACAGGGTAAGATGACGCCATCCAAGGCAACGGGATATCTGGAGATGACGCTGCTCCACGGGGTCGTTTTTGATTTTAAGGGGCCAGAGGTCGCTGGCGTGAACGCTGAGCAATGCCAAAGGTTCTATTTTGACACGCTCCATTATCTTGTGCCACTCGAAGGGTTCAACCTCGAGGAAAGTGAAGAAGACCCATTCCTTACGCACCAATATATGCTCGATTATTTTGAGCTGGGTAATGCGCTCGACAGCATGGGACGTAAATTGAATGGCTATTTCGACGATTTTAGCGACTTCAATCGCAAGTATGTCCATGTGGACACGACGATGAACAAGAGTTTCGCCGAAGCGATCGCGAGTGATACCGTGTCATATCCTCCAAGTGGCACGATCAATCCCAATCTGGCGCTGTCTCCAAGCAAGTGGTTTCCAGGTATTGATAGCAAGGATCTGCTCTCGAAGACTGTGAACCAGGTGCAGGCACTTGACAATTACACCAAGGTGATGCAAGATCGCCTAAAGCGTGAGGACGAAAAAATCAGGAAATTTATCATTGAGAAGCACACCCGCCTCATGCTACCTGCGAGTTGCATCGTCTTCCTCTTATTGGGAGCATCGCTGGGCGCAATCATTCGCAAGGGTGGAATCGGTATTCCTGTACTGGTATCCATTGGATTTTTCATCTTGTTTTACATCTTGATGATCCAAGGCAAGAAATTTGCACGCGATGAAATCTTGCCTATCTGGGTCGGCGTTTGGTTGCCGATTCTACTGATGTTGCCGATGGCGATATTTTTGACCTACCAAAGTGCGACCGAATCTGCTTTTCTTTACGGTAGCAGTTGGTACAAGGTAAGCAAAGTGCTCTTTGGATGGTTTCCTTGGCGCAAAAAAGGTGAACCGAGACGTGACACCATGTCGGTAGAGGAATTGGTGCGGCTGCGCCAGAAATACAAGGACGATGCCCGGCAAAAAATTGAGGATCACAATCAACAAGAATAGGAATATGGATGGATCAGAAAAGCCAAGCCCATTGCGGATCTGCCTCGTGCAGCTAGATATCGCTTGGGAAAATCCCAACCAAAACTGGAGCCACGTCGGCCGTCTATTGCAAGGTCAGGAAGGCTTGCACGACTTGGTAATTTTGCCCGAAATGTTCACGACGGGGTTTTCGATGGCCGCTGAAGGCAATGCAGAACTTGCACAAGAAAGCCAAACGGAGGCTTGGATGCAGTTTATGGCAGCCAAGCTGGGTGTCGTGATGATGGGCAGCATCATCGTGGAGGATGAAGGCAGGTTTTACAATCGGTTATTGGTGGTCGGGCAAGATGGCCTGGCCCTTAAGTATGACAAGCGCCACCTCTTTAGGATGTCGGGAGAGCATGAGGTCTATACTGGGGGCGATGAGATGCAGGTGCTATCCCTCAAAGGTTGGCGGATATGTCCAATGATCTGCTACGATTTGCGATTTCCTGTATGGAGCCGCAACGGTCTCAATCCCGATGGCCGGCTTTGGTATGATCTATTAGTCTATGTCGCCAATTGGCCGGAGCGACGCATCGGCCATTGGAAGGCGCTGTTGCAGGCACGTGCGATTGAGAATCAGGCTTGGGTTGCTGGCGTGAATCGCGTAGGTGTGGATGGCAACGAGGTGGTGTACAGTGGAGACAGCATGATTTGCGACGCCTTGGGCAGTGTCGTTGTTCATACTGAAAAGGTGGAAGGCTTACTTACCGCGACGCTGGATTGGGATGCCTTGGAGGAATACCGCACGCGATTTCCAGCTTGGCGGGATGCCGACAAGTTTGAACTCTACGGATGATGGGTCATCGTAGCGTCTGCGCCAAGGTGGCAAAAAGGCGTGCGCCGTGATCTGGAATGCGTTCAAATTCGTCCAAGGGGTATGCAATGGATATTTTAAGCCAGATGCGGTTGTGCAGTTTCTCTTCAAAGTCTTTTTGGGATATGCAGTTGATCGGTAAGTATCGCGCGGGATCCATTTTCCAGTCCCAAGGACTCTCTTGGAGGCTCATATTCCAATTGCTTGCTGCAAGGCTAGCATGGCCTTCGACGAGTTTGGCAGCATACTTGTCAAGCCAATGACCACTCAAAAGGAGATGAAAACTGAAGGAGGTGCCCCAAATGAGTAAAGTTCTGAAACAGAACATGTCTTCTTTGGAAAACAATCTTGGACAATCCAATGCGCGCCAAGGCAGGTGATCAAGATTTTCTCCGCGATAGAGGCGACCAGGTGTGGCGGAAAGCGCTGGTGGGAGACCAAAAACAGTATTTTGGAGCGTGGATTCGATTTCCTTTTTCAAAGCCCCAAAAAGATCACTAATTTTTGCGTCGATAGCGGCTTTGGTGTAAAAAAACTCATTTTCGTGCAAGGCACGCAATTCTATGGGATTCAATATGGGAGATGGCATCTTTAAGACGGGATTAACGAGCTGGTGAAGTTACTCAACAGGTTCATATTGATGTCTTATCTCAGGCCTTTTTTGGCCAGTTTGGTGGTTTGCCTTGTCATATTGGTCCTGCAATTCCTTTCTCGCTACAAATCGGATCTGTTTGGCAAAGGGCTCAGCGGCGGCACTGTCTTGGAAATCTTCACGTATGCGAGTGTCTCGCTCATGGTTTTGGCACTTCCTGTGGCCGTTTTGTTGTCTTCATTGTTTACGATGGGGAATTTTGGGGAAAATTATGAGTTGGCGGCGATGCGTTCGGCTGGTATGTCAGTACCTCGCATTCTGCGACCAATGTTTTTCGCGACGATCGTGATCAGCTTGGTTTCCTTTGGGATGTCCTCTTATGTAGTGCCCTGGGCCAATTTGAAGCTGTACCGCATCCTATACGATGTTCAGCAGCTCAAACCTGTATTTCGGTTGGAGGCAGGTCACTTCAATGCGGGGGTCGGAAACTACGTGATTCGTATCACCGACAAGGATGTGAGCCGTGAAATGCTGTATGGGGTGAGTATCTACGACCATACCCACGCTCCAGGCGACACGATGGCGGTTCAGATCTACAATCGTGGCACGGCCGAACAGTTTGTCATGATCAATGACTCTTCTAGCCGCAACAATCGGTTTGTCTATGCCGACTCTGGCACGATGCGCATCGACCCCTACGGCCGCTACCTTAATATGATGCTCTACTATGGTACCACTTATGAAAGCAAGTCGGAGTACAACAAGTTCAAGCGCAAAGCCGAGCGATTTGTAAGTGTGGCATTCGACTCTCTATTCTATAGCTTTGATATGGCAGGGTTTGCCGCCAAGCAATCCGACGAAAAAGATTTCAGTAGCCACCAATATATGCTGAACCTAAGCGAACTGGGTGGTGCGATCGATAGCATAAGGACCTATAAGCAAAGTCTGGCCCTGCAATTGGAGTCCTCACTTGCCTTTCAGGTCAAGATCGACAGCAATTTTCTCGTGGTCGATAGCACGATCGACGTGATTCCTCCTGAAAATATTTTGCTGCAATTTACCAAGAGCAAGCGCAGTACGATTGTGACCAGCGCGATTTCACGCATGATGTCGGGCTCTGCCATCGTGCAAAGTGCAGCCCCTATCTTGGAGGAGGAGGAGAAGCAGATCCGCGAGCGGGCGATCGAGTTTCATGGCAAGATGTCATTGCCCTTGGCCTGTTTGATTTTTTTGTTCATTGGCGCACCACTAGGAGCGATCATCCGCAAGGGTGGGGTTGGAGTTCCAATCGTGGTGTCGGTGTTCTTGTATTTGGCTTTCTATGTATTGATGATCCAAGGGAAGAAAATGGCAGGCGAAGGTGTCATCACACCATTTGTTGGTGCTTGGTTGCCTGTATTTGTGATGATGCCCCTGGCTTTCCTGCTCAGTTTGGAATCTACGGCTGCAGTGAGAATCTTCACCACCGACAATATTTGGCGCTTCAGCCGCAATACGCTGCGCATCATTATCATTACCAATCCGCTCTATTGGCTCTACCGCATACCGCCAGTTGGTCGCTTTCTCATTTGGATTTTCACTCCCCTGGGCAAGCTCTTGAAGCGCAAGGAGACCAAGCGCACATTTAGGGTGCGCAGGTAGATGGGCTTTGGGCTGGTAGCCTTCATTTTGGCTGTTGGCAATAGCTAGTGAGCAATGATCGGTGGACAGCTCCATCAGCAGGAGTAGAGGGCACGTCCAAAAATCCATGGTACTTTGTAGCATCGTTTCTTATCTGGTCATTTGCTACAGGAAACATCCGCTGCAAAAAACAAAGCGCCTTCTTTCCGATGCGTCAAGAAGGACGCTATACCTGATGAGTTTTTAGAGGCGTCGCAGAGATAATTGTTTAGTTTTGGGAGAATGAAAAAGCTTGTATGCATCATAGTGCTTCTGCTAGCTGGCTCAGCGGCTTACGCGCAACTAGCCAAGCAGCGGCTCTTCAAGGTCGATCCCTTGTCGTTTGCCTTCAAGGAATTGAGGGTTGCCGTAGAGCATCGGGTGTTTGGGGACTATTTTGGCTATGTAGCGCCCTTTGGTTACCATCAATTTTGGCGTAGCCGCAAGACGGAACTCTTTGACCGTCCCGCATTTCCTCAAAAATACTACGGTGTAGGCGTGCGAGTTGGGGCTAGGCGATATTTCATCCCGAAAAAATCGTCGCCCCAAGGTTTTTTTGTGCAAATCCACGTCGGTTTTAGGCAGCTGTGGATACAAAACTATGCAACCGACTTGCAAGTGGTCGATCATTCACGGTTTGCGCAAGGCATGGTTGGTGGCACGGTAGGCTACCAATGGATCACAGGCCCCCGCAAAGATTTTTGTTATGGCTTCATGGGTGGGTTTGAAAAGTATGTGCCTTTAGCCTATCACAGCTCCTCCGGCAATTTTGACCGCACCGACGTGACTGCCAATTGGTATGAATTCCCCTTTTTGCTGGAAGGCCGATCAGGATTGCGACTTTACCTTGGCATAGAGGTCGGGTTTGCATTTCTTCAGAAACATCTTCACTGGTAAATGGAAGTCCCCGCAACAATAAATGCGTTTGTCACCGATTGGTTGACCAATGCCGGGTTTGAAACCGCGCAGCTCACCTGGAAATGGAAGGTAGATCAGCCAAGTGTGGATTATGCTGTTCCCATGCAAGTCTTGCGGCTTTCGAGCACCCAGGAAACCCTTCTCATTGAGGCCATGCAGGCCCAAATGCCAGGTGTCGAAGCGATTTTTTTTGAGCATGGTTTCCTCAATCTGCGGTTTTCACGAGCGCTTTGGGTGGCTTCGTGGATGCAATGGTGCCACGAACCCGCGTCGTTTCTTGCAGCTGCGGAAATTCCCAATGACCTCGGTGACATTCCCATTTTGTGGCGGTATCGGCTGCTCAAGACTTTTCACCAATCGGCAGTGATCGCGGAAGTTGAGGGCTGGCAACAGGTTGAGATGTCTGATTATCTGCCGAGTACCTCTGAATTGCAGATGCTCAAAAGCCTGTTGGGGCTGGGTGGGGTGTTGCATCAAAAATCTGAGCTGGCCCAAAAACGTCTTCAAATGATGACGCAGATCCAAGACCAGATCGCTTTGTTGTGGCAGAATCCCATTTTGACGCCGACCGATCTGCAAGGTTCTGCATGGCGACAAGGTGTGTTGCGGCTCACACTAAAGACTGCTGAGGCCATTGGGGACCCGCAGACGCAATCACTAGCGGCTTCGATCCCGCTACATTTTGTGCGCTAGCAATCTGTTTTGGAATGAGCTGTGGAATATTCACCCACTTACCCATTTCCCAAACCCTACTTATCATCCATTTTTCACTACTTTTGCCGGGTATGTTCAGGTACTTCAAATCTAGAGAGTTTCTCATCACCCTTGGTGCCATTGCAGGTGTCGGGATCGCGGCCTATATCGTGCTGTTTTACCTTTTTTTGCCCTACTACACTAACCATGGCGAGGAAGCCGAGGTGCCTGATGTAGGGAAAATGAAGCTCGACGATGCCATCGCTGCCTTGGAAGAGGCTGGTTTGGAGTACGAGGTGGCCGATTCCCTATATCTGGTGACCTTGGATCCGCTCACGATCATCTCGCAAGATCCGCTCGGTAAGAGCAAAGTCAAGCCAGGCCGACGGGTTTATCTCACCGTGAACAAGGTCGTCGCACCAATGGTCAAGTTTCCTGATATCACAGGTGTGTCCCAATATCAGGCCAAGCTGCGCATCGAAGGCGCGGGCCTATTGAGTGGGCAACTCACGTATGTGCCCCACGAATACCGCAATTTGGTCTTGGGTGCGTCTTTCAAAGGGAAGAAACTTTCAGAGGGCGATGAACTGCGCAAAGGCAGCAAGATCGACCTCGTAGTAGGCGAGGGGCAAGGAAGCCAAAAGGTAGAGGTCCCCGCATTGATAGGCAAACCCTATGAGACAGCTGTGTCCACGCTACAGCGCCTGGGCTTGAACATGGGGCATATCAGCTTTGATGAGGCTTCTACCAAGCCTGTTGGTACGATTGTGCAGCAGCATCCCAACTTTGCAGAAGGTGATTCTATTCATTTGGGGGCTGTCATGGATCTTTGGGTCGCTGGCAAGGAACCCTCTGAGCAAATCGAAGGTGCTGGGGATACAATTACAGCTGGCAATCGCTAGGGATGCGATAGAAAAGGTGCTTTTTTGTGCATACCATCCTTTTCGCAATACTTGTATTTTTGGATTTTGAAATCAACCTATAGAGCCGATGCATTCGCAAATGAGACGAATTGGGTTTTTGCTATTGCTGTGTATGCATGTGATGTCTGGTGCGATGGCGCAAGAAGTGCTGAGCACAGATGCTGGGTTGCCGTCGCGCAGCCTCCCCAGTCACTACAAATCTGTCCCTGCATTGCAAGGAGCCCGCATCACGGCTTTGACCCTTCCATTTTTTGATGACTTTTCTTCGGGGGATCTCTCGCCCGATACCAATCGTTGGTCCATGCATCCGCAGGACGTTTTGCGCCCTGCGATTAGTGTGGAAAAGGGGCACAACGTGCCTTCAAAAGGCGTGCTTACATTTGACGGGGCCAATTTTAAGGGCCAAAAATACGACGCCACATTTGCCTCAGGGCCCCGCGATACCCTCACGAGTCAGCCCATCGACCTCAGTGCATACAATGCACTGAGTGGTGTGGCACTCAGTTTTCAGGTGCAGCTCGGCGGGGCAGGAGAGGCCCCCGATCCCGACGACTCTCTGGTGGTACTATTTGATACCACCGGGAACTTTGACTACATGGAGGTGTGGACTTTGCACGGTACTGGCTCTGCGATGAGTACGTTTCAATCGTATTTCATACCAGTCGATTCATCCATTTTTTTTCACGGACTTTTTAGGTTCAAATTCGTGTCTTATGGCTCCCTCAATGGAGAATTAGACCAATTTCACGTGGATTATGTCTATCTGAATACATCTCGCCTCGTCACAGATCCTCAACCGATCGATGTCTCTCCAATCAGATTTACGCAATCTCCGTTTTATCCCAATACCGCGATCCCACGCAAGCAATTTCTGCGCGGTGGAGCTGCCGTCACAGGCACCCGCACCTTGGTGAGCAACGCTGGCGATGCTAGTGGGATGGCGACTTTGAGCTTGTCGATCGATGACCCGATCGGGGGCAATGCCTTTTCTGGAACCACCTTGGTTTCTGCCACACTCGCGGTGCTACCGGGTTTCGGTCACGATACCGTCAACGGTCTTGCTTTTAGTAGCCAGGCCTCCAATATGGTACAATATGGCGGCGTCCAAGTTGAGGCACTCAAAACCGCGACCGCAGACCAACATCCCGAAAATGATACCTTGCGCAAGACATACCCAGTGGATTCATTGCTGGCGCTCGACGATGGCGTTTCCGACTTTGGATATGGACTCACGACTGCGCGTGCTTTTTGCCAAGAATTTCACATCGATCAGCCCGATACCTTGGTTGCGGTTTGGATACATTTTGCACCCACAATACACTTCAATCAAGCCACGAATGTGAGTACTGATCTGGAAAACAAAGGTTTCCGGCTCGTGGTTTGGGATACGCTCGGGGTAGATTCCTCGCTGATAGAGACCAGTGGTGGCATGAACGTTGATTATGGGACTTCGCTCAACGAGTTTATCCGTTATCAATTGATCCATGACACGGTCGTACCGACTACTTTTTGGATAGGGCTGCGGCAGGTGGATGGTATGGCGATTGGTATAGGCTATGACCGCAATCAAAGCGAACGCAGGATCTATTTTGAAAATGCTTCACATACGTTTCAGCTCTCAACCAATCGTGGCACCTTGATGATTCGTCCAGAATTCAAAGTCCCTCGGAATACAATCGTGGCAGTGAAAGAAGTCACTGTGCCGCAAACAATTGCTTTTCAAATCGCGCCACATCCGGTGCAAGGTGCCCAGATCGGCATTCAGATGGAGGATGCTGCACTGCTGAGGCACATCACTTGCGAGCTATATGACCTTCAAGGGCGGCAACTGCAAACTTGGGAGATGAGCCGACCGATGTCGAAAATTGAATTGAATCTCAGCCAGCCAGCGGTACCGGCCTATTATATGCTACGCTTACACGCCACAGACTTGCAAGGCCATGTCTTGCACAGCACAAAAAAAATCTTGATACAGAGCCACTGACCCTATGACTATTGACCCAAAGTTGGACATCTTGGCGATTGCCGCACATCCCGACGATGCTGAACTTTCTTGCAGTGGGACGCTGCTTAAGATGGCTGCTCAGGGCAAAAAGATCGGAATTTTGGATCTTACACGTGGGGAACTCGGCACGCGTGGTACGCCGGAGATTCGTGACCAGGAGGCTGCTGATTCGGCCAAGATACTGGGACTCACGGTGCGTGAAAATCTGGCGTTCAAGGATGGCTTTTTTCAGAACGATGAGTTGCATCAGCGGGGCATCATTCAGATGCTGCGCCGTTTCAGACCCGATATCGTCTTGATCAACGCACCCTATGACCGGCATCCAGATCATGGACGTGGATCTGAACTCGCGCGTGACGCCGCTTTTTATGCAGGTTTGCGCCGCATCGAGACGACATTTGAAGGGCATGCACAAACTCCATGGCGACCTGCAAAAGTCTGGAAATACATTCAAGATCAGTTGATCATGCCAGATTTCGTAGTGGATATTACCCCATTTATGGAAATGAAGTTGGCCTCGATCCAGGTATTCTCCTCACAATTTTTCAACCCCAACAGCGACGAACCCGAGACGTATATCTCGTCCCAAAATTTCTTGGAGCAAGTAAGGTCTCGCTCCAAAGAAATGGGGCATCTCATCGGGGTGCGCTATGGCGAAGGATTTGTTTCTGAAAAGCCAATGCGCATTGAGGATTTGACAGC
This sequence comes from Bacteroidota bacterium, assembly GCA_031415375.1. Lineage (GTDB taxonomy): Bacteria > Bacteroidota > Bacteroidia > J057 > JADKCL01 > JADKCL01. The sequence continues at coordinate 23,311 of JANORP010000133.1, forward strand.
GCACTTGTAGGACCGGTTTCCTGCTCAGCAAATAGGCTCACTCAGACTGGAGCTCAATGTTTGTGGCCATCCTCGCCACCGCCATGATCGTGGCCATCACCTTCTGAATGCTGCTCGCCTTCCTTTGGAGGCTCACAACTCTCGACGCATTTTCCCGTCTTGTCGATCACGAGCCAATGGGACTCGGTGAGCGCGTATGCTTTCCCGTCTTCAAATGGGCCTGCATTGTAAAATTTGAAAGGGATCATCGTTTTCCCCTGCGGATTGATGTAGCCCCACATGCCGTCAAGGAGGCAATGTGCAAAGCCTTCGCTGAATGGCCAAGCATCTTGGAACTTTGGCTTGACCACAAATTTGCCCTTCACATCGATATATCCCCAGCTGCCATCGACACGCACTGCGGCGAGGTCGGCAGCAAATACCCGTGCGCTGTCAAAGGTCGGCGGGATGACGATTTCGTTCTGGAGATTCAAATAGCCCCATTTTTCCGCTGCCATATAGGCGATCTTTCCTTCGGAAATGCTTTGAAGTTTTTCGTATTGGAAAGGGATGATCTCCTTGCCAGCAGTATCAATCATACCAAACAGTTCAGCCTTTTTTACTTTGGCGAGGCCATTTTTGAAGTCAAAAGCCATTTTATAGGTCGCTGGGATCATCACTTCGCCTTTTTCAGTTTGGTAGCCAAACTTTCCTGCTTGCGTGCGAAAGCGCACCATACCGTCTGCGACTTCTGCCTTGAAGACCACAGCATTGGAATCGACGACGGGTGTGGACAGGCTGTCGGTGGCAACGACTGTCTGGCCACCATCGGTTTTATTGCATGCACTTGCGACGACGATGAGCAGGCCCATGATGAGCTGCGTAAACTTTAGAGTGTTGAAATTCCCTTGCATTTTACCTCATTGATGATTGATTTGGCAAAACTATGAAGTATTCCCAACCTATGAAAGCATTCGGCTGCTGCTTCCTCAAATTCGATGTTGTGCAGCATCAGATAGTGGAGCTTCTTGGGAAATGTGATGAAGGTGAAAAAAAAACGGGACCTAAATGGTCCCGTAAATTTTGGAGCAATTCTCCCGCCAATCCTACGGCGGAAATCAAGGTTTTGCCGTGGGCACTCACTCAGCGCCTGCGACAGGCTTGCCCTTGGTGGGCTTAATGCTCATTTTTTCGAGGATTTTGACCTCCAACTTGGCCATCAATTCTGGGTTGTCGCCGATCAGGGCCTTGACCGCATCGCGGCCTTGGCCGAGCTTGTCACCATCGTAGCTGAACCAGGAACCTGATTTTTGGATGATGCCGAGCTCAGCACCGAGGTCCAGAATCTCGCCAGCCTTGGAGATGCCTTCACCGTAGGTGATGTCAAATTCGGCGACCTTGAAGGGAGGGGCGACTTTGTTTTTTGCGACTTTGACTTTCACGCGGTTACCGGTGATGTCATTGCCATCCTTAAGTTGGCCGATGCGGCGTATGTCGATACGGATGGAGGCATAGAACTTGAGTGCGTTGCCACCCGTGGTGGTCTCAGGATTGCCAAACATCACACCGATCTTTTCGCGGAGTTGATTGATGAAGATGCAGACGCAGTTGGTCTTGGAGATGGCAGCGGTGAGCTTACGCATCGCTTGAGACATGAGTCTTGCTTGGAGACCCATCTTGGAGTCACCCATCTCGCCTTCGATCTCGGCACGTGGCACCAATGCAGCCACTGAGTCGATCACAATCACGTCGATGGCTCCCGAGCGGATGAGATTCTCGGCAATTTCCAAGGCTTGCTCACCGTTGTCGGGCTGGGAAACGAGGAGATTTTCTGTATCACAGCCGAGCTTCTCAGCATAGAAGCGGTCAAATGCATGCTCTGCATCCACGAAGGCCGCCATGCCACCGAGTTTTTGCGCCTCAGCAATCACATGCAAGGCAAGTGTCGTTTTACCAGAAGATTCTGGACCGTAGATTTCAATGATACGGCCACGGGGCAAGCCACCTACACCCAATGCGATGTCCAATCCCAATGAACCCGTGGAGATCACGGGGAGATCGACGATTGCTGTATCGCTCAATTTCATAACGATGCCTTTTCCAAAGCTTTTCTCAAGCTTGTCCATCGTAGCCTGAAGGGCTTTCATTTTTTCTGACTTTTCGTCTTTCACTGCCATCGTGCTTCCGTTTAGAGATTTCATAGCAAATGTATTTTTTGGGTTTTATTCCTTTTAAAAAGTTGTTCACAAGCGAGCTGCAAGATCTCGCGCTTCACGTTCAAGCCCCGTCTGCATCTCGATACAAGGTTCGGGGGTGCTTTTGACATCTCGTGTCAAAAACTCAGGACAAAATGATGTTTCTAATACTGATTGCAAGATGGATTCAAAATTAGCATTATATTTTGGTAAATGCTAACCATAAATGAGAAAAATATTATCATTCTGAATATAATTAGCATATCGCCACACTTTAGTTGGCAATCCTAGCCCAATGCCTGTTGGCTGAGGGCTAGCACGGAGGGTGAATAAGTTTCCTAGGCGGGAGTGGACCGCTGCTGCTTGCGGTAAAAGGCACAGATATCTTGCAACACGCACAGCGTGCAGGCGGGTTTGCGTGCCATGCAGGTATAGCGGCCGTGCAAGATCAGATAGTGGTGGGCATCAGGTATCTGTGCATTGCTGAAAAGGGCTGTGAGCTGGGTCTCTGATTGCAAGGGCGTCTTGGCTTTG
>JANORP010000134.1:0-3750 GCA_031415375.1 Bacteroidota bacterium
GCAACAAGGTCACGAACGACATCGTGCCGACACTCCACGGCATCACGCGCGGCGAAACAATCTACTTATACTACCCTTCCGGCAACACCAACGAGGTCTACGCGGGCGGCTACAACCACTACCCCGATCGGCCCGCCATCACCTGGTATGACGAGACGCTCGGCCCGGCGATCTTCTATCACGACCGGGCCATCAACGAAGCCTTCCTGTCGGTGTTCACCTGATGAAGATCGCCGCTGCGCAGGACGTGGTGCATTGGGAGGCGGCCGCTGCGGCAGTCGCGGCGGCGGCGCATTGGGCCGACGAAGCCGGCATCAAGGTCAACATCGCCGTCGTCGATTCGGGCGGCAACCTGGCGGCCTTCCTGCGCATGCCGGGCGCCTTCCTGCATTCCATCGACATCGCGATCGACAAGGCCTACACGGCGGCCGGCTTCGGTTTCCCCACCTCAGCGTGGACCGAGGCGCTTGCCACGCACTCGCCTGCCGTACGCAGCGGCATTCCCATGCGCCCGCGCATGGTGTGTTTCGGCGGCGGCCTGCCGCTGAAACATGAAGGCCGCGTGATCGGTGGCATCGGCGTGTCCGGCGGCTCCGAGCTTGAAGACGAAACCTGCGCCCGGGCGGGCCTGAGCGCGATTGGTTTTAACTAGCCTGGACATCTGAAAGGACCACCATGAGCAAAGACATCCTGAATTTCATCAACGGCGAATACGTCAAGAACGCCAGCGGCAAGATCTACGAGAAGCGCAATCCGGTCGACAACTCTTTGATCGGCATGGTGCACGAGGCCGGCAAGCCGGAGGTGGACGCCGCCGTGGCGGCAGCGAAGGCCGCGCTGCACGGGCCGTGGGGCAAGCTGTCGGTGGTAGACCGCTGCAAGATGCTCGACGGCCTGGTCGACGAAATCAACCACCGCTTCGACGACTTCTTGCAGGCCGAGATTGCCGACACCGGCAAGCCCGCGCACCTGGCCTCGCACGTGGACATTCCGCGCGGTGCAGCCAACTTCAAGGTCTTCACAGACACCATCAAGAACGCCTCGACCGAGTCGTTCGAGATGCGCACCCCCGACGGCAAAACCGCTCGCAGCTACGGCGTGCGCGTGCCGCGCGGCGTGATAGCCATCATTTGCCCTTGGAACCTGCCACTGCTGCTAATGACGTGGAAGTGCGGCCCGGCCATGGCCTGCGGCAACACGGTCGTCGTCAAGCCCTCCGAAGCCACGCCGAGCACGGCGACGATGCTCGGCGAAGTGATGAACAAGGTCGGCATTCCGAAGGGCGTCTACAACGTCGTCAACGGCTTCGGGGTCGATTCCGCCGGTTCGTTCCTGACCTCTCACAAGGACGTCAACGGCATCACCTTCACCGGTGAGACGAAGACCGGCACCGCGATCATGAAGGCGGGTGCTGACGGCATCCGCCCGGTGTCTTTGGAGCTCGGCGGCAAGAACGCCGCCGTGGTGTTTGCCGACTGCGACTTCGACAACGCCGTGGCGACCGTGACGCGTTCGTGCTTCGAGAACGCCGGCCAGGTGTGCCTGGGCACCGAGCGCGTGTACGTCGAGCGCCCGATCTTCGACAAGTTCGTCGCCGCGCTGAAAGTGCAGGCCGAGACGATGAAGCCCGGCCGCCCGTTCGACAAGGACACCAAGATCGGCCCGCTGGTCAGCAAGATCCACCAGAAGAAGGTCCTGGGCATGTACCAGAAGGCCAAGGACGAAGGCGCAAACATCGTCACCGGTGGCGGCATCCCCAACATGCCGGCCGAGCTGAAGGACGGTTGCTGGATCCAGCCGACGATCTGGACCGGCCTGCCCGAGACGGCCACTGTCGTCACCGAAGAAATCTTCGGGCCGTGCTGCCACATCAGCCCCTTCGACAACGAAGAAGAGGTGCTGGAAAAGGTCAATGCCAACCGCTACGGCCTCGCCACGTCGATCCACACGCAAGACATCGGCCGCGCGATGCGCCTGGCATCAAGCATCGAGGTCGGCCTGTGCTGGATCAACAGCTGGTTCTTGCGTGATCTGCGCACGCCGTTTGGGGGCTCCAAGCAGTCGGGCATTGGCCGTGAAGGCGGCCTGCACTCGCTGGAGTTCTATACGGAACTGCGCAACGTGATGGTCAAGTACTGAGCCCAGCCTGAGCCCACCGGACCATGACTGCCAACCCGGAAATCGGCGAACGCGTTCGCACCGGCGCGTTCGAGACGAACGTGCACGATGCGGGCCAAGGCGCGCCGGTGCTGCTAATCCACGGCTCTGGCCCAGGTGTCAGCGCCTGGGCCAACTGGCGCCTGGTGCTGCCGGCGCTGGCCGAACATCGGCGCGTGATCGCTCCCGATATGGTGGGCTTCGGCTACACCGACCGGCCAGCCGGCATGCGCTACGGCATGGACGCCTGGGTACGGCAGGCACTGTACGTGCTCGACGCATTCGGGTTGGACCGCGCCGACATCGTCGGCAATTCGTTCGGCGGCGCGCTGGCGCTGGCCTTGGCGATCCGCGCCCCGCAGCGGGTGCGGCGCCTGGTGCTGATGGGTTCGGTTGGCGTGCCGTTTGCGATCACGCCGGGGCTGGATGCCGTGTGGGGCTACCAGCCGTCGCTTGCCAACATGCGCGCACTGCTCGACATCTTCGCCTACGACCGGTCACTGGTGAACGACGAACTGGCCCGCATGCGGTACGAGGCCAGCGTGCAGCCCGGTTTTCACGAGTCGTATGCCGAGATGTTCCCGGCGCCGCGCCAGGCTTCAGTGGATGCCATGGCCAGCGCCGAGGCCGACATTCGCGCGCTGCCGCACGACACGCTCGTCATCCACGGCCGCGAGGATCGGGTGATCCCGCTGTCGAACTCGCTGACGCTGGCGCAGTGGATCCCGAACGCGCAACTGCACATCTTCGGCCACTGCGGCCATTGGACCCAGATCGAACACAACGCCCGTTTCAACCGGCTGGTCGGCGATTTTCTCGCCGAGGCCGACGACTTTTGAATTCGATTCCTAAACCCACCAGGCACGACACCATGGACAAAGCCAAGATTCAACACTACGGCGACGAGCTCTATCAAGCGCTTCTCGACCGCAAAGCAGTCGATCCGCTGACCGACCGCGAGCCCTCGATCACCATCGAAGATGCCTACCAGATACAGCTGCGCATGATCCAGCGCCGGCTCGACGCTGGCGAGACCATCGTTGGCAAGAAGATCGGCGTCACCAGCAAGGTCGTGATGGACATGCTGAAAGTCAAGCAGCCGGACTTCGGCCAGATGACTTCGGGCATGGTGTTCAGCGAAGGCGAGGCCATCCGCGCTGATTCGATGATCGCGCCCAAGGCCGAGGCTGAAGTTGCCTTCGTGCTGAAGAGCGACTTGATGGGCCCGGGCGTCACCGCCGCCGATGTGCTGCGCGCCACCGACTTTGTCGTGCCGTGTTTTGAGATCGTCGATTCGCGCATCCGCGACTGGAAGATCAAGATCCAGGACACCGTCGCCGACAACGCCTCCTGCGGCGTGCTCGTCCTGGGTGGTGTGCGCAAGAGTCCGCGCCAGCTTGACCTGGCACTGGCCGGCATGGTGCTGGAGAAAAACGGTGAGGTCATCAGCACCTCGACCGGTGCCGCCGTGCAAGGCTCACCGGCCAACGCGGTCGCCTGGCTGGCCAACACGCTCGGTCGCCTGGGCATTGGCCTGAAGGCCGGTGAAGTGATCCTGTCCGGATCGCAATCGCCACTCGTGGCAGTGAAAGC
>JANORP010000135.1:0-34518 GCA_031415375.1 Bacteroidota bacterium
GTAGGAGGTGTTACTGGAAGCGCTAGATTTCTCCGCTGCGTGGTCTCGTCTCCGCCGCGGCGGATCCCTCGACCACTTCGGTCGAAATGACAAGCTTTTTTGGATCTACTGTTAATGAAACGGATACTCATATAAAAAAACATATTCCTTATCGGTGCGATCGAATCCCTCGAAGTTGCAGTTCGGGCGGCAATCAACGCTATAGGGGCTTCCATCCAGCATGAACAGAGGAGTCAGTTTGGCAGACGCAGTCTTGAATCACAAACAGGGCATCATTTGCTCGCCGAGGCAAACCAATGACGCCCGGTAGGAAGATTGGCCGTTCAATGCTTTTACTCAATATCCAAATTGAGACCAAGCGACAGCAATGACTTTTGCTGATGAAAATCTGCATTCGAGAAGTTGAAACTCAGCTGATATTGGAGTTGTAGTTTCAAATACTCTAGGCCGCCACGTAGCGTGATGGCGGGTTCCAATAGCATAGCGGCACGATTGGCGCGCAGATAAGCAAATTGATCCTCACCCAAATAATTGAGATTTCCTTGCAAACCAGTGTAATTGAGCGAGATGATCCTGGAAGAGATTCCTGCTTGGAAATATTTTGTGCGAAGTGCAATGCTGGGCTGCACGCCAAAGCGTAGTGCTGTCGCGCGCATGGCACCGCTTGTATTCGGGAAATCGACTAGCGTGGACGGCAGGTGATTTTCCACTCTGCCAGCGCCAATCAATCCATAAGACTCGAAAATGAAATGTGTACCAATGGGTCCATAATATCCCAGCCCGAGTTCGCCCAATATGCCAGAGCCACCATTGCCATTGTCGGCGTCCTTGGGGAGGTAGGCCGCGGCATTGAGTAGGATGCCGAGATGTTCCATCGGTGCAAATGCACCTTGGAGTTCGCCTTGGGAGGCATTGCCAGCCACGGTGAGATTGAGCTCTCCTGCGCTGTGTAGCATCGGCACATTTTGCGTGTTGGGGATGTAATACACGGGGCTGCAAGATGCCCACCAAAGTAGGCCAACAAGCGCGGTGATCATGAAAGCATTGTGATTTTTCATACGACGATTGTGTTGAGTGAGCAGAATAAGGAATCTGACGTTTCGGGAATGAGTGTCATCACCCAAAAATTCCATAAGCCCGCTGAACGTTTCTTGTGGCAAGGCCATTATGGTTGATGGGGCCAATCAACAAGTTCAGCAGCCAGTCATCGGGGCGCCCTAGCAGTGATGAGCAGGGCCGACGAACGGCATTCAAAAAAATCTTCCAATCCATGTGTATCTTTCCGCCCGCTTCTCATTATCTGGATGAAAAGCACTCTGAATGAAAAACGCATGAAGACTTTGGAACGCCAAAGACTCAATGATACGCAACTGCAGCAGGAACTGCGACTTGTCGAGGATGCCCAAAAGGACCCCCGCAGGTTTGGAGTGCTTTATGAAAAGTACTACAAGCAGATTTACCTCTTCGTGTACAAACGTGCAGGGGAGCAAGATCTGGCTGGAGACATCACGGCACAGGTTTTTTTGAAAGCCATGGTCAGTTTGCCAAAATATTCCTACCGAGGGGTGCCGTTTTCGGCGTGGTTGTACCGCATTGCCTCCAACGAGGTCAATCAGCACTTTCGCAACGCCAAGGGCGACCGCACCATCAGCATCGAAAAGACGCAAGTCGATAAGGTGATGGGGATGGTCGATGAAGACAAGGCCAGTGATCTCTCCGAACTCTACCTGGAAGTGATGCTCGAAACGCTCCACGAGATGGAACCCGAGGACATCGAGCTCATCGAACTACGCTTTTTTGAAGACCGCCCATTCAGTGAGGTAGGCTTCATCGTGGGCATCACGGAAAACAATGCCAAAGTAAAGGTCTATCGAATCGTCGAACGCCTCAGAAAACGATTGAAAGCAAAACTGGGAGGCAACTATGAAGCATAAATACAAAATCAATATCGACCCACCGGTCCCGAGCGATGCGCAAATCGATCGCCACAAGGACTTTGGGCGCACACTTGCTGCTTACCACAACCTCACGCAACCGATCTATCGGAAGCCGCTCTATAAAAATCCCAAAGCCTTTATTGGATTGGTGCTGATTCTCACGATTGCAGGCTTGGTGTTTTGGGCAGTGGAGGATGAGGAAAAAGAGAAGGCCAAGGAAAAGGAGCTGATGGAATTGCCGATGGATGTGAAGATGGCGCAGGAGAATAGCTTTTTGAAGGCGCCTGCCCAAGGGATTGCGTTGCAGAGAGTGGGATTTGACATCGTGGGCAACAAGGCCCAAAAGATCACCTTGAACGATGGTAGCGTGCTCACCATCCCCGCCAATGCTTTCGAGTTGCCGAGCGATATGCAGCCTGAGAATGTTTACCTTCAAGCCACCCAGGCGCATTCGATCGCAGAGGTCATTGCCATGGGCCTGCCCATGCAGACCGATGGCAAGCTGATCGATCCTGCCAAAATCCTTGAGATCAAGGCTTTCGTTCCTCATGCAATCGGCAGTCGCAAGGAGGTCACACTCGCTCCAGGCACCAAAATCACCATCGAGGTTCCTGTCGCCGACAATGCCTTGCAGGCAAGGCAGCTCTTCACGCTCGATCCCAAAACGCATGTTTGGAATAGCGCAGCCACAGCGCCCATTCAGCCCCAACCCAAAAGATCCAACCGCGTTTCGCTCGACCCCAACGATGGTTTTGGCGTGGTAGAATACGATGCCAAAGGCCACGTGATCCCCAAGCCTAAGGCCAATACGCCCAAGGATGAGCAGCCCATCCAAGTCCTGCAATTTGAAATGGCACAGCTCGGCATCGTCTGCCTCGGCGAGCTGCAGGGTCAGCCGATCGGGAGTGTCACCTACAAGGCACGCTTTACCGACCCTGCCGGGCAGCCATTGCGCCTGCTCACCCTCTACGGCATCACCAAGCGTCGCAATACTGTCGCGTTTCTCTGGCCCAAGTCGGCAGACTTCGCCTTTGACCTCCAAGTGGCACCCAATCTGCCCAATAGTTATGTAGGCTTCTTGCCCGATGGCCGTCTCGCCACCATCAGCAATGTCGGTGCGCTGGATGACAGCCAAGATGTGCATGTGCTGCAAATGCAAGTTTCCGCAGCACCCGTCAAAGATCTTCAAGAACTCACGCAACTCATCGACGGCCTCGCTGGTCTTTGAGTCGAAAGTTTTAATCAGGATGCTTTTCTGATCGTTCTTTTGTTAGCGGTTAGCCCGTTCATGCCTATGGTGTGAGCGGGCTGTTTCTTGAGCAGAATTTGCAGAATTTTGAGAATCCTGCCAATTCTGCTAATTCTGCTAATTCTGCTAATTCTGCCAATCCTACCAATTCTGAGAATTCTGCTCAATTCTGCTCAATTCTGCTCCCGCTATGAACCACGCAAAAAACGCAAAACACTTGCTGAGTAGGCATCTATGCCCATCGTGCCGACAATCGTGCCATGACCTGCGCCGGGCACACTTTCTTGGACCCCTCGGGTGCCATGGTAATTGTTCCAGACCGAGAGACCATGGTTTTCATAACTGAGAAACAGGTCGTCGATGCCATGGATCCAGTAAAATGGCTGCTGCACAAGCTTGATTTCCTCGGCGTTGTCGATCTTGAGATTGGTAAAGAAGCTGCCGGGCACGGCGAGGCCGCTGCCTTCCTGCGCCATCATTTCGGCGCTGGCGAAGGGGGCCTCAAGCATGAGCCAACTCGGCGTGAGCGCCTGTGGGTGGGCAGTGAGCTCGGTGGCAGCAGCCGAACCAAGGCTGAAGCCATACATCGCAAAACGATCGTTGGTAAGGCCCATGGCCTTGAGCCAATCGATGCAGGCGCTGGCGTCGGCATACATGCCCGTTTCTGAGGGTGTGCCTTCGCTGAGTCCAAATCCACGGTAGTCAAACATCAAAAAGCCGTAGCGGTGCTTGCCGCCCAGGTTCGCGAGCGCCTTCGCCCGCTGCCAATAGACATCCATGTGCCCGTAATTGCCATGGCAATACAAGATCACGGTGTCGGTCATGATCCTGCTGGTCTCGCCGAGATAGATGGCCGAGATTTTGGTGGGATCCGTCTCTCCATCCGCCTGCGAATTCAGGGTGAATTGGTGGATGTTGCTGTCTTGTACCGTGTAGGCGGGGCCTAGCAAGATGTCCCAGTCCTCGGGATAGATGTAATTGTCATATTGGTATTCGGTGATCGTATTGTCGGCGTTGTATAGATTGGCGTCGAGGCGAAAGCAGCCGCTGAGCAAACTCACAATGGCCATACAGGCGATGATGGGGAGGAATCTTAGCTGTTTCATTTGCCAAACCGTTTTGTGAGTCCGAAATAGACGCCGAGTGCGCCTTGGCTGCCCAGTCCGAGCCAAGAAATTGTGAGCGCTTCATTGCTTTTCACAACATTGTTGGCTTTGAGCTCGACGGTAAAGTCCATGCGCTTGCTGCTGAGGGTATGCCCGACTTGGAAGCCTGGGAGAATGAATTGCGGTTGGTCTTGGCCATGGGCGCGCTTGCCGGCCAACTCGTACCAAGAGCTGATGCCCGCATAGATATAGTTGTGGTGCTTGCCATAATTCCAGTACGCATTGGCGTCGAGTTGTGGCCAGAGCTTGAATTTGCTTTCCCAGACGTCGCCAGCAAGGTTCAAGCCCGGTGCCACACTCACGCCTGGCCGCCACCCTTTGGGCTGCAAGATGCCATAGACCGCTCCCAAGTCAAACTGCATCACACCAAATGCCATCGCTGTCGGATAGAGAGCAGCATAGCCAGTGAGCTTTTCGGTGATGCCATAGCCGGCACCGATCGAGGTATTGGGCACAGGTACTGGCGCGCCAAAATTGGTCAGGATCGAGCCGCCAAGCGTGCCAGTGATTGCCAATTCGCCTTTTTGCAGCGGTCGCACATAGTGTGTAGGTGCGCAACTCGCAAGCAAGATCAGCATCCCCAAGGCCATCGCCAAGCGGTGCCGCAATAACCACAAGCGTCGATTTCTTCTTAGCATAAGCCAAATTTAACAGAATGGAAACGTAGTCATGCTATGGGTACATCAAAACATTTGGCATTGATAGATGGAGCAAACATTCTATCTTGGGATACAATTGCCCAGATATGAGTAATCTTTCACTGTTCCTGTACTTCGTTGCGATCTGCCTGATGATGGGTGGCATGATCTACTACATCGTCGTCGGGAGCAAAGGCGAATTGAATCCGATGAAGGCCGTCGTGTTTATCGGGATGTTTATCTTGGCGGGCATGATCGTAGCGACCCTCGCGGCCCTCGTGCAATGAGGATCGGAACTCCCCCAGAGGTAAAATTTTCTGCATGATATACTTTTTCAAGACTTAGCACGATCTTTGTTTGGCATTCGTAGAATCAGAATCCCGAAAAAAGAAAAACACAATGCGTAAAACCCATATTTTCCTTGCCATTTGCTTTTGCTGCACATTGCTCGCCATGTCTTGCAGAGACGATGACCCAGTCAATCCCAATATTATCACCAAAGAATACTACTTGCAGGCTGTTTTGGACGGTGACACCGTCACCTACCAAGAGGGCGTGAACGAGTACACCAATATCATCGGCGATTTTTACAGTGGACGAGTGGCCAATGGATATTCCTACACACCATTTACCTGCCTCGCCAACAATGCCGCTGCAACCAATCCCAATTCCGTGACATTGGCCAAGAGCGGCGCTGTCGGCCTCGTCGCAGTGAGCACCACTGCAGCCAATACACTCCCATTGTATGCGGGTTTGATCTCGACGGGCACATTCCAGATCGGCAAACTGCCGCGTGACACTAGCCAAACCGCTGTTGCTGGCGCTTTCATCAGCATTTTTGACAAGGATGGCGTGGAATGGAACACCAACAATGGCCCACTTGGCACAGGTTCCTTGGTCGTGACCGAATACAATACCTACGTCGATAATACCCGCATCCCCGCCACGCAAAAGATCATCGCAGCAGGCTTCAGCTGCACCGTTTACAATGCTGCAGGCCAAAGCAAGGCCCTTACTGGTGGCAAGGTGCGTGGCCGCATCATCCTCTGGCAGTAAATGCATGTCTGCCTGAACTGAAAAACAGCACCTCCTCGATGGCGAAGAGGTGCTGTTTTGTGTAGCCTAGGTTGCTAATCTGCTTTTTTGCTGATTTGGGACAGTTTCGTTTTCAAAAATTGGCGGAAATTTGGTTGCGGAAATTTCGAATTGTTGGATGCGGAGGATAGCGATACTTTTGTTGGGAATCATCTACTTGGTCGTATTGCTACGACCATGGTTGCCCAGCATGTTGTTTTCGCTGAATGAGCGCTATATCCAAACCGAACTCTGCATCCAAAAGGACATAAAGCGCAATTCCTGCAAGGGAGCCTGCTTTATGAAGAAGCTCCAAGCGCAGCAATCTCAGCTCCAAGATTTTCCCGGATTGGCTTTTGAGGAGCTCGAGTTGGCACAGTGGCAGCCAATCATCGACATGACTGCAGCCCCCGTGCCATCGGATCCAGCGGCCGTGACTTCGGTGCAAAACGAGCAAACGGTTGACCAATACCAGTCTGACTTGCCGGTGCCGCCACCCTGGATCAAGGATCGCCAGAGCTGACCACACAGACGATCTCACTTTTTGTTTTGTACAATTATTTGATCCAAAAGATGAAATCCAAATTTCAAATATTGCCTTCCCTAGGGATGGTACTGGTTGCGTTTTTGATGACCCTCGGTGCCACAGGCTGCAAAAACGAAGGTTGCACAGATCCCTTGAGCACCAACTACGATCCCGATGCCAAAAAAGACGATGGCAGCTGTCTCTATGCCGCGCCCACGCTTGTGCTGCACGTGCACAGCCTGGTCGGCAACCAAGCATTCTCCACTGGCACGACTTACACCCATACTTCGGGACGTCGCTACAAATTCACCAAGGCCCATTTCTATCTCTCGGGAGCTGAGGCGACCAAGGTCGGCGGGCATGCGCATTTCGACAAGTACCTGCAGATCGTGGCCCCCAATAGCGATTATGAACTCGGCGAAATCGCCTCAGGCTCCTACACGGGCGTGAACTTCAACATCGGCATAGACTCATTGGCCAATCACAGCGACCCGACCAGCTATGCTGCCACGCATGCATTGTCTGCGAGCAGCCCCACGTTCGATCACTGGAGCTGGAACAGTGGGTATGTCTTCGTAAAAATTGAAGGGATGGCCGACACGACCGCCACGATGACGGGAACGGTAGATGGCCCCTTTGAGATGCACGTCGGAGGCGACAGCTTCTTGAGGTCGCTCGTATTGCCCAAGGGCTTTGAAGTACCCGTCACAGGCGAGTTTGAATTTGCAATCAACATCGACTGGGGCAAGGCGCTCGACGGTGTAGATTTGCGCAATGCCAGTACCCATACCATGGACAATATGCCCCTGGCGATGCAAGTCATGGGCAATTTGCTCACGGGTATCACAGCTGAATAATGGAAGGGGCGGGGGCAGGTACAATCTATGCCCCCGCCGATTCCTGACTTTTACCCATGATCGTGCGAAATGACCGCAAGAGGACTGGTAGATTGTTTCCTCCGTTGTTATCTTTGAGTCATGGTTCATTTTTCCCAACGGTTCGGGTTTTGCATTTCCATGGTGGCAATGCTGTTGTTGATCTCAAGCGGTTGCAAGCGAGAGGGTTGTACCGACCCGCTCAGCACCAACTATGACCCCAAGGCCAAGATCGACAATGGTTCCTGCATTTTGCCAGCGCCCTCCTTGTCCCTGCATTTCACGCATGTCGTGGGTGGCGTACCTTTTACGCTTGGCGCGACCTACAGCGACAGCAGTGGCCGCCGATTCCAGCTCACGACAGCGCGTTTTTACATTTCCAACCCAGCACTTGTGGCAACCGCTGGCGCTACCCCGATTGCGCAATACTTGCATGTGGTCGCTGGCACTGACCAAAGCTACCCGCTCGGCGAGGTGCCTGCGGGCGACTACACAGGTTTCAGATTCGATGTCGGCGTGGATTCGGTGACCAATCATAGCGACCCGCTGCTGTTTCCTGAGGGTCACGCCCTCGCCGCGACCAGCCCAACCAATGACCATTGGACCTGGAATGTAGGCTATGTATTTCTGAAAATAGAAGGATTGGCGGATACAAGCGCAGCGATGACAGGCAATCTCACACGTGCATTTGACATGCACATCGCAACCGATCCGCTGCTGCGCACAGTGAACCTTGCGCAGGCATTTACCGTCGCGGCGGGTCAGCCCCACGTCCTCGACATCAAGATCGATTGGTTGCGGGCACTCAGCGGCTATGATTTCAGGCGCTCGACCCATACCAATGACGGGTTCACGATTGCGGCGCGGGCCATGAACAATTTTGTCACAGGGATTACGATTCAATGATGCATTCCAATGCCAGAAGGCCATCAACTATGAAAAGATACACTTTCCCTTTTTGGGCAGCTATTTTGGTGACTGTGCTTGCATTTGCGGCATGCAAACCTGAGCCAGACCCACCCGTCGCGCCATCCGCAACCTTTCAATTGGAGTTTGCTGTGAAATGGGGAGCCAATAACCTTGCTTTGAGCCAAAAATACATGGCACCCGATGGTCGTAATTACCAGATCGATGTGCTGAAATTTTTTGTGAGCCGGCTAGCCCTGCTCACACCGACCGACTCGGTCGTGAATGTCGATGATGTCGCACTTGTGGATCTCTACCGCGCCAATTCCAACATCGTTTCAGGTGCCGTGCCCAAAGGCACTTACACAGGCCTGCGGTTCAACATTGGCCTAGATTATGACCTCAACCACAGCAATCAGACGAGTTACGCCACCGATCACCCCTTGAGCACGACCACGGGGATGTACTGGACCTGGGCGAGCCGCTATGTTTTCACGATGATCGAAGGCCGCGCAGACACCACAGGCGGGCATCCAGAGGAGATCTTCCTGTACCACTCAGGAGCCGATTCATTGGTGCGTCCCATGGAGTTTCGCAACCTGAACATCGTCTTGGGAGACAAGGAAACCAAGAAACATACGCTTACATTCGATCTACAAAAGGTATTTTGGGGTGCCAATGACACCATCAATATCACCCTTGATCCCAATACCCACACACTCGATAACCCTAGCCTTGCCTCCCGTGTGACGCGGCTCATCGTCGGGGCGATCCAATAGCGATGAAGCCCGGCTGGCGCAGATGTATTTTGGCATTGCTTGCGGTTGCTGGCCTGAGCGCCTGCCAATTGGAGCGCGATGAGCTGCCCGTGGAGGCCCTGCAATTCAAAGTTGCTACGCCCGAAGGCTTTCCCGCGATGCCCATCCCTGCCGACAATGCACTGTCTTATGCGCGGGTGCAACTGGGCAAAAAACTGTTTTATGATCCTATCTTGTCCCGCGACAGCAGCATCTCCTGTGGGAGCTGCCACTTGCAGTCGTTGGCATTTACCGACGGCCGGCAATTTGCAGAGGGCATCGACGGTCGCCTTGGTTTTAGGAATGCGCCGGCGCTCACCAACCTGGCATGGCATCCCTACTTTTTTTACGACGGTGGCGTGCCGACCTTGGAACTACAGGTGCTTGCCCCCATCGAAGCCCATTTTGAAATGGACAATGATTTGCTCGCGGTGATCGGTCGCTTGCAGCGACATCGTCAATACCCGATCCTGTTTGAGCAGACCTATGCCCGCAAGCCCGATCCCTATGCGCTCACGCGGGCGATCGCGGCCTTTGAGCGCACCCTCGTGACGGGCGATGCGCCTTGGGACCGCCACATCACGCAACGGCTACCCGCAGCGATGAGTGCCGCCCAACTGCGCGGGTGGGCGCTTTTTCAAAGCGACAGCCTCCATTGTTCCAGCTGCCACACAGGGTTTGACTTCACAGACTACACCTTTCAAAACATCGGCTTGCCAGTCACGACCGCAGACTCTGGGCGCATGCGTATCACGCTCGCGGAATCTGACCGTGGCAAATACAAAACGCCCAGCTTGCGCAATGTCGCCCTCACTGCGCCTTATATGCACGACGGCAGCATTGCGACCTTGCCTGCTGTCATCGATCACTTTGCCAGCGGCGGTGTGCATGAGCCCAATCAAAGTGTGTGGGTGCAAGGATTTACCATTTCTGAATCAGAAAAAGCCGATTTGGTGGCTTTTCTCCATGCCTTGACCGATCTCGGTTTTGTGAACGATCCCGCATTTGCCAAATAATTCTCGGTCCTCCACCTCCATGGAATTGCGCACTCGGCAGCCCCTGCAGTTGAGCGTAACAGCAGTTTGGGCCAGCTGATTTTCCCACACCATCTGAGAAGTATCTTTGGGTGAATATGCCCATGGACACCTAAAATCAACCACGTATTTTTCATATCCAAGATGAAAATTGGGGCTTACGATCAGAGCAGCTATTTTTGTGATGGAACTAGGAGAATGAAAGATCGATTGCTGAACATGAAGCCGAAAGCAGCCATAGGGTTGCGAGCTAGCCTGCTGCGCATGTGGATGTGTGCAGTGTGGTTGTGCATTGGGCTTTCACTTTCGGCACAGTCCTCGCTTGGATACATTCATTTTGCCGATCCTGCGCCGCTCATCGACGGGCAGGGCGATGATTGGCCGCGCGACAGTGCCATCATCTTTGTACAACAAAACCCAATCGCTGCCAACGCTAACGCGGTGGCCGTGCAACTAGCGTGGGATGAGCAATATCTCTACCTCTACGCCGAGGTCAGCGATCGGCAGATCGTGCAACTCACCAAGGATCCAGCGCAGATCTATCTCAACGATGCCATCGAATTGTACATCGACCCGCTCGACGACAGCGGCAACCGCATGGACATCAACGATTACCAATTCATCGTCGATCACACGGGGGCAGTGGCCGTGCTCAAGGGCGACAAAAGCCTCATCACCGACTCCTCCAATGCGGCGCCCAAGGAGCTGGGCATCGCGACGGTGACTTACCGCCATGCGGTCACGCGCTTGCCGCGCGTGGATGGCCATGAACAAGGCTATGCCGTGGAAATGGCCCTGCCATTTGCGGGCATGGGCGCGACGCCTCGGCTAGGCATGCAGCTCAAGATCGACTTTTGCGTCGATGACCTCGATTCCGTCGTCGATCTGGCGGCCATCAGCGAGGGCGGGCACCTGCCAGGTTTTTTTGCGAGCAATTGGGAAGGGTATGGTGATTTCAGCTTTCCAGACCATTGGCGCACGTTTACATTGGTGGGCGAACCGTCGATGACGAGTCGGCTTTCGCGCGATCTGCTGCCATATTGGATCTGGATTGTGCTCGCGATTGTCGTCGTGGCCGGGCTTGTGATCGGGTGGCAGGCCTACCGCATCGCGCTACTCAAAGATGTCTTGCCGCGCAAGGCCGTGCGGCCGGCACTCATGCGTGCCCTCGCAGGCTTGCCCGCGCAGCCATCCGCAGAGATGCCTGTCGCCGAGCAGATCGCACCACCCTTGTCGGCACCGCTTGCAGCTGAGCCGACGGTCGCAGCAAGCCCACCACAGGAAGCGATCGGCCAAGACAAGCCCATCCTACACGACCCTGTCGCGCCCCTGCACCCCCAAATCGATCGCTGCCGCCAATATGTCTTGCAACATCTCGATGCCGAGCTCAAAATGGAGGATCTCGCATCAGCATGTGCGCTGAGCCTGCGCACGCTGCAACGCATCTTCAAGGACGAAATGGACATGAGTCCCGGCAACTTTGTCGTGATCATCAAAATGGAGCGTGCAGCAGACTTGCTGCGCAGCGGCCAATGCAATGTGAGCGAAGCCGCTTGGCAGCTCGGCTTCCAAGACAGTTCCTATTTCAGCCGCGTATTCAAAAAATACCACGGCGTATCCCCAAAATCATTGCTGGTAGCCTGATGAGGGCAATTTTGTCGCGATAGTACCCGCACTTGTCGCAAAAGTGAATGGCTTGAAGTGACCTTGCAGCCTAGCTTTGTCCATGTCCCCGCCATACGATTTCTCTTTGTCGGAGACCTGGTCACCTCATCAGTACTTGTTTCAAAACGTCATGGATACAATGAAATTTACCCATACTTTGCGGCGCTTAGCCTACCTGCTTGCGCTCCCACTGTTCTTCTCACACTGCCTCGCCCAAGCACCTGCATTCCCTGGGGCCGAAGGTTTTGGTGCCACAGCCTCTGGCGGTCGTGGTGGCCAAGTGATCTTCGTCACCAACACGGCAGTGAGTGGCCCAGGTTCCTTGCAAGAAGCCCTCGACACCCCTGGCCCCAAATACATCCTCTTCCGTTGCAGTGGCGTGATCGACGGCACTGCCGAGCTGCCGATCGGCAGTCACGACATCACCATTGCAGGCCAGACATCCCCCAATGGGATCGTGGTGCGCGGCTTGTCATCTTACAATGATGCAGGGCACTCCACCGACAATCTGATCGTGCGCCACCTGCGGTCGCGGTGCAGCGACGAGCAACTGCACCCCACTACCAACTGGGTCTCTGGTGATGGCATTACCCTCGGTGGCGTGCACAAGGCCGTGATCGATCATTGCTCCTTTGGGCACAACGTCGATGAGGCCTTTGACATATCGCGCTCCTCGGCGCTGTCTGTGCAGAATTGTTTGCTCACCGAGACCATCGGCAGCCACAATTACTTGGGTGGCTTGCTCATCAACTATACCGCGCCCGACAATCTGCTCGACAGCTTGAGCATCCACCACAACACCTGGAGCCGCATCGGCGGCCGATTGCCTGAGGTTTCCTGCGAAGGTCCAGAGTGTGATGGCCATACCTTGCATGCTGAGATCTCCTGCAATCTGTACCATGATCAGGGGATAGAAGTGTTTTACAACTCAAGCATTTCCCCAAGCGGGACTGGCCCATTTACGGCTTATGCCGACCTCAATTTCGTGAACAACTACGGCCTCGCCAATCCGGCCTTTTGCAACGGAATGTTTGCATTGGATTTCTTGAGCATCGCCAACAATGATTTTTATGTCGATGGCAATGGCATGAATGTATATCCTACCTGGCATGACTATGAATTGTTCAGTTGCTGCAATGACTTTTGCACGACGGGTCCCAATACCGACCCCGGTGTCGCAGCCCACCTCGGTAGCCGCCACAATTACCCCAGCCTCACCTACACGCCCACCAATCAGATTCAGCAATACATGCTCGACAATGTCGGCGCGTTTCCCCGCGATGCCCAAGACCAGCGCATCATGGGTTATGTCGCCAACAATACCTTTTTGCCGGGCGACCGTGGCGTACCTGGTGCAGACGATCCATTTCAGATCCCCAATAGCACGGCAGGTGTCTTGCCCGACGGCGACGACGATGGCATGCCCGACTACTGGGAATCGACCCACGGCCTCAATCCATCGGTGGCCGACCACAATGGCACCAACCTCTCGGTTTCCATCACCGGCGTGAGCGGCTATACCAACTTGGAATGTTACCTCAATTGCCTGGCAGATGCCTTGGTGAGTGGCGGCAGTCCCAGTTGTGGCATCGTGCTAGGAGCCGAGGAACCAGGGACCGTCGCTGCACAACTGCAAGTCGCTCCCAATCCGTCGCAAGGACTTTTTGAGGTCTCAGTGCGCAGCATTGGCAAAGACAAGTTGCAAGTGTTTAATCTCCAAGGCATCAAGGTCTTTGAGCAAGAGGTCAATGGCCGCAGCACCCAGCAGATAGATCTGCGCAGCACACCCGCTGGCGTGTACATCTTGCGTCTCGGGAGCAGCAGTCGCAAGCTGGTGCTGAGGTAACTGTCACAGTTTTCGATCAACATTTTCCAGGAGGGCGCGGCGCTGTGAAGGGTGCTGTGCCCTTTGTTGGTTGGGGGAAAAGTAATCGTCATTTGCGTACTCGTTTTGTGCATCAGCGCACGCGGGTTCATTCCTTATGCTTCCTGGATCCTTTGGGAGAATCTAGGAAAATCGGGCGAGAAACTGCGTTTGCAAGCCAATATTTGCCTAAATTGTAGCTTGATCGAGAATTTTCTACAGTGAGAATGATGATGCTAAGCTTGGGTGCGATAGGGAAAATGTGGGGCCGCTTGCTGTTGCTCTTGGTGCTGGCAAGCACTGGCGTACATGCCCAATCCCCGCTGGACAGCATGGAGCAATTGTTGCCGACGCTGTCGGGAGATGCCAAAATGAGCCTCGCTGGTGAGCTCGCTTACCAATTTTGTTACGTGAATACGACCAAGGCGCTGGAATATGGGCAGTTGGAATTGCAATTGGCCTTGAAAAAGGGCGATTCGATGGAGATTGCCCAAGCTTGGAATGACTTGGGAGCGGTGCATGCAAGCCGAGGCGAATTTGAGGAATCGGTACAATATTCCTCTGGTGCCTTGCGGGTGCGCGCACGTATGGGTGATAGCTTGCTCGTGGCAAATTCCTGCAACAAGTTGGGATTTGCCTTGCTCGATATGGGAGTGCATGAGCAGGCCTTGTCTGCATTTTTGCGGGCTGCACGCATCTATGAGCATGAAAAGAAGCTGCCACTGCTCGCCAATGTCTATAACAATATTGGCTCGGTACACTTGCGACAGGGCAACAATGACAAGGCGCTTGAATTTCTCTACAAGGCAAGTGCGATGGCCGAGGAAGTCGGCGATGCCAATTGTTTGATCTCGTCCAAGACCAATATTGCGAGTATCCATTTTGAAGATGGCGACTATGCCGCTGCGCAGCAGGGCTATGAGGAGTTACTCTCGCTCATGGCCGACGTTGGGATTACAGTCCATGAAGGGACTGTGCGTATGAATCTCGGTGCATGCTTGTTGCGCAAGGGCGACTATGCCCACGGCATACAAAACTTGCGGCAAGCAGACAGTATTTTTGCGCAAAAAGACGATGCCAAAGGGCAGGCGATGACGCAGGTCAATCTTGCCCTGTGCCACATTGGGCAGCTGGACTATGGCGCAGCAACGACCTGTCTGGACCGCGCCCAAAAATTGTGTCAGCAGGTCAATTCCGATCAGCAGTGGTTTCTTTTGTACGATGGTTATTATCGCCTCAAAAGCGCTCAGGGACAGGTGGATGAGGCGATGCAATACTATGCGCAAGCAAGCCGCTACCGCAAAAAAATCTACAACCTCCAAGCAAGTTTACAGATTGCAGAAATGGAGACCAAGTATGAAACGGAGAAGAAGGAGCAAGCGCTTGTGACGGCGCAGTTGCGCAACCGCAACCAAATTTTGATCATCATAGGGCTAGCCGCCTTGCTGGTCTTTGCGGTTGTGCTGGTGTTGCTCAATGGTCGCAACCAAAGGCTCAAACGGCAAGGATTGGCACAACAATCGGTGATGGCCTTGCAAGAGGAGCGTCTGCGCATTGCCCGCGACTTGCATGACCATATCGGTGCCGAGCTCACACTGATCACGGTTTCGGCAGAGGAATCTGCGACTGCCGGGGCCGATGTATTGCAAAATATTAGCGGTTATTCACGCAACGCGATGGCGCAGCTGCGGGAGACAGTGTGGGCGATCAGGAGTGAGACGATTTTGGTAGATGCATTTGCGCAGCGCCTAGGGGACTATGCCGCGCGCTTGTGCCAGCCGGTACAGATGGCTGCACAGGTGGTAGTGACGGGTGATGGCGCCAAGGTCCTGTCGGCAGCGGCGACCTTGGTGCTCTATCGACTATCTCAAGAGGCCATCCACAATGCCGTGAAATACTCGGGGAGCAAGACGCTCGAAATCGTGATCGCGGTGGGTGTGGGCAGTGTGACTGTGTCGATTGCCGACCACGGTGCCGGGTTTGACTTGGCGCAGGTAAGACGCGGCGATGGCATCGCCAATATGCAGGCACGCGCAGCTGAGGGCGGTGGACAAGTCGCAGTGGAGACCGCGCATGGCGCGGGGACTCTGGTCACGGTGTCGTTGCCTTGCTGAGATCGGTGCTTTGGGCACGAGAAAGGCGATGCGGCGGATAGCCGATCTACCCGACGGGCCCCTACGCAGTGTTGCGTATTTCTCGATAGGACAGGGGCTTGGGGCTTGTGAGGGTGGATGTCGCGGCTATCTTTGTAAGTATGAAAGTGAATGTCGCCATCGCTGAAGACAATGCTAGACTCGCTGAGTTGCTGCAAGCGCGGCTTGCTGCATTTGACGAAATCAAGGTCACGATCGTCGCCTCCAATGGCAGTGCGCTCATCCAGCAATTGCACCGCAACCCACATGTGGATGTGGTGATCATGGACATCCACATGCCTGTCATGGACGGCATCGCAGCGACGCAGGAGGTGAATGCAAGGTGGCCACAGATCAAGGTGATCATGTTCACGGTATTCGACGACGAGGAAAATCTCTTTGCAGCAATCCTTGCAGGGGCGACAGGCTACTTGATGAAGGACGAAAGTGCGGCCCATATCCAAGCAGCCATCCACGAAGCGATGGACGGCGGCGCTCCGATGTCGCCCGCGATGGCGCGCAAGGCACTCGCCCTCGTGCGCAGCGGTCGCCCACGGGTGCAGGCGGGTGACGAAGCAGCCCTTACCGCCAGAGAAACCGAGATTCTAGAGCACCTTTCCAAAGGGCTCAGCTATGACCAAATCGCCGGCAATCTCTTTATCAGCAACGGCACCGTGCGCAAACACATCGAAAACATTTACCGCAAACTGCAAGTGACCAACAAAGTGGAGGCCGTCCAAAAGGCACAGAAGCGCGGCTTGGTGTAAGCCGTGAAGCGTTGTGGATCAGCGTCCTTGCTCCGTTCGTCGGGCCTTCCCGCAACCGCTGGGGAGGCCCGACCAACGGTGGCCGATTCGGTTCTAGCCCCTTCGCGTGGGTGGATATTTCAATGCGACCCAAATGCGCTTCCATCCTCGCCAATCCATCCAGCCAGACAAAACATCTGCCTACGCTACCATTCGTAAAAACCTGATCAAAATCATCTTTTCCTGCGACCCACATCATGCAGGGGGTTCGCATCGATCACGAATTTTGTAGTATCGATTAAAAACATCAAAGCATCATGGAAAAGAGACAGAAAAAAGTACTTGTATCGGTCGATTTTACACCGAGCAGCGACGCTGCGATTGCAGTGGGAACCAAGTTTGCCGCAATGCATGGCGCCGAATTGGTGCTGTTGCATGTGATTGAGTCGGTGGCGCCAATGGCTGAGTTTTTTGCCGACGGTGATCTCATGGAGAAAAAGCGGGCCTATAGCCTGAAAATGCTCGACAAATTGGTCGAGCAACATCATGCCGAAAGCAAGCCTGTCACAAGGATGATCCTCGAAGGCAAGCCCTATACTTCCATCTTGAAAGCGGCAGAGGAGATTGGAGCGGAGATGATCGTCATGGGCACCTGGGGTAGCCATGCGATCGAGACTGGCATGATTGGTTCCAATGTGAACAAGGTCGTGCGCGGGGCTAAAATTCCTGTGGTCACCGTCACCCGCCAGCCTGAAAATGATAGCTTTAGCAAGGTACTCATCGCCGTCGATCCATCGTTTGGCATTCGTGAGTTGCGCCACCTGC
Organism: Bacteroidota bacterium; assembly: GCA_031415375.1. Classification (GTDB taxonomy): domain Bacteria; phylum Bacteroidota; class Bacteroidia; order J057; family JADKCL01; genus JADKCL01. Next base: position 17,435 of record JANORP010000135.1, read on the forward strand.
TGGCCGTCTATCACAATGCCTACAACCCTGTGATCGAGCTGCTGAGCGTCGCCGCGACGGAAAGTGAGGTCGCCGAGTTGTCGCTTTACCTCAAGAAACAAAGCGCCGCACTGCATGAGCAGGGCATCAAAGATGTGATCACGACAGTGCGTGTAGGTGGCATCATCAGCGACGCCATCCTTGCCTACGTGAAAGAGGGTCGCCACGACATGATTTGGATGGAAACCCACGGTCGCAAGGGGATTTCTGGTTGGATCTTGGGCAGCATTACCGAAGAGGTGTTGCAATACAGCCCGGTACCAGTGCTGAGCCTGCATCCCGACCGTGAATCAACGGTGAGGTTTTACTACCACGCCAACGCGCCCTTCTGATCTCTCTGGGCTACGTTTGTGGCAGCTGGGTAGCCCTAGGGAATGAAATTTCAATAAGTTCCAACATCATGCTTGTCTTTTTGGCTCCTCGCCGCGTTGCAAAACTGGGAACCAAAAATCCTGCGCACAAGCGTTGGAACTTATTGAAAAATTAGTTCTAAGCCTGTTGCTGTGCCAATTGCCTGCAATTTGAGCAAGCGGGACATAGCAGCAAGGGGGGTTACTGGACAGCCATGTCCTCCGATGATTTCTTGCGCATTTCGATTCAAGCTTTCAACGACCCAGGGTGGTCAAATGATGAATATTGCAGCACCCATTGCAGCTCCACCTGCGCCGATGGCGCAACCGTCCCATTGTTTCCACTGCGGTGCAGATGTGGGGCGCCAACCGATCCTAGACCAAGAAAAGGCCTTTTGTTGCACCGGTTGCTACACGGTCTATGGCTTGCTCAGCACTCACCAACTAGGTGGGTATTACCAGTTGCAAAACCATCCTGGCCAGCGACCTGAAGTGTCTGAGGGCAAATATGCTTGGCTTGCCGAGCCAAGCCAAGCCGCCAAGCTACTCGACTACCAAGACAGCAAGGTCGCTAAGATCACCCTCAAGCTCCCTACGATGCATTGCGCAGCCTGTATATGGCTGCTGGAGCAATTGTACAAAATCCAACCTGGCATCATGCGCTCAGAAGTCGATTTTCCGAGAAGGGAAGTCGCGCTCAGTTATGATCCCAATGTCATCACCCTGGAAAAGGTCGCCAATCTTTTGGATGCCTTGGGTTACCCGCCAGCATTGTCGCTGGCCGATACCGATGAGGGCAAACAAAAGGACCACAGCGGCCGCATCTTGTGGTATGAATTGGGCGTCGCAGGTTTCTGCTTCGGCAATATCATGTTGCTCAGTTTTCCCGAATATCTGCATTTGGAGGATCCCACATTGGCAGTGTTGTTTCGGTGGCTGAATCTGGTGCTGTCGCTGCCCGTGGTGGGTTTCAGCGCGCGGAGCTATTTTCGTTCGGCATGGGCTGGCCTGCAACACCGCATGATCAACATGGATTTGCCGATTGCGATCGGCATCATCATGCTGTTTGTGCGGTCATCGCTCGATGTCGTGATGGGCACCGGATCTGGCTATTTTGATTCCTTGGCAGGCTTGTTGTTTTTCCTGCTCATCGGCAAGGCCTATCAGCGCAAGACCTACCACATGCTGAGCTTTGAGAGAGACTACCGCAGCTATTTTCCCATCTCGGTGAGCCGCATTGTCGATGGCAAGGAAGGGGCGGTGTCTGTGTCGCAGCTCCAGCAAGGCGACGCGCTCATCATTCGCAATGGCGAATTGATCCCAGCAGACGGCATCTTGCTGCAAGGGCAAGGGGAGATCGACTACAGTTTTGTGACGGGCGAGAGCGAACCTGTGCCTGTGCGCACGGGTGAGCGCATCTATGCGGGCGGGCGGCAGGCGGGCGCGCCGATCCACATCGTGCTGGAGCGCGAGGTTTCGCAGGGCTACCTTACCAAACTGTGGAACCATGAGGCATTCCGCAAGAAAAAAACGGCCGAAATCACAAAACGTAGCGATCGGGTAGGGCAGCGTTTCACCCCGGTAGTGCTGCTGATCGCCCTTGCGGCCTCGATTTATTGGGCGATCGTCGATGCCTCGATGATCTGGAATGTGGTGAGCTCAGTGCTTATTGTTGCTTGTCCATGTGCCTTGGCGCTGAGCACGCCCTTTACATTGGGGCATGTGCTGCGGGTATTTGGGCGCAGGGGTTTTTACCTCAAGGGGCCGGCGGTCGTGGAATCATTGGCTGAGACCCAAGCGATGATTTTTGACAAGACAGGCACGCTCACCTCTGTGGTGGAGGCAAGTGTGCGCTGGGACGGAATGGCATTTCAGCCCACCGAACGGCAGCTGCTCATGGCCGTGCTAGGCGGGAGCATTCACCCGCTCAGCAGACGCCTGTTTTCCTATTTCCAACAAGCTGGGGCCGATGCGACCACGTTGCCACAAGTGGATGCATTTGCCGAGGAGAAAGGAAAAGGGATCTCGGGCTTGGTGAATGCACAGGAAATCAAGATTGGCTCAGGCTCATTTGTAGGCTTGGAGACCTATACAGGCGGGGTCTATGTTGCGATCGACGGTGTCGTGAAAGGGCGCTTTGAGTTGTCGAATGATTTGCGGCCTGGCATTGCAGATGTGTTGAAGCGGCTAGGGAAGCACCTGAAGTTGGGCTTGCTCTCGGGCGACCATGCGGGCGCGTCGGCGCAGATGGGCGCGATCATGCCTGATGGCGCACAGCTGATGTTTCGCCACGACCCGGCTGCCAAGCTGGAATTCATCAAAAGCATGCAAGTTGATGGGCAACAGGTGGCGATGGTGGGCGATGGGCTCAATGATGCGGGTGCCTTGCGGCAGGCCGATATTGGGATTGCGATCACCGACGACTTGGCAGCGTTCACGCCAGCTAGCGACGCCATCTTGGCTGCAAAGTCCTTGCATTGGCTGCCCGACTTTCTAGAAGTCGCCCAGGGTGCCATCAAAATCGTTCGGTATAGCTTCTTGGTCTCCTTTTCCTACAATGCCGTGGGCATTGCTTTTGCGGTCTCGGGGCACCTGTCGCCCTTGGTGGCAGCGATCCTCATGCCGCTGAGCTCTGTGTCGGTGGTGCTGTTTACGACAGCTGGTGTCTCGTTGCTAGCACGCAAGCACTTTGCCAAGCAGAGCGCTGTGCCCGAGGCATAGGAATGTTTTGGCCCACAAGCATCATGTAGGACGTTCATCACAACACATTTCTTATGCATGAAATTTCAATCAGAATATGAGCATCATCTATCTTCTCATCGGCTGTAGCATCACGATTGCCCTTCTTTTTTTGGTTGGATTCCTCTGGTCGATCCGATCTGGGCAATATGACGATACCTATACACCGGCAGTGCGCATGTTGTTTGAGCCAGACCCTATCACTCCTGACGATCCAAAGCAAAGCCCTTCGACTGATTCTTCTCAGACAAAACCTTGACTATCGTCATCCTTTCGGACTGACGTGGATTAGAATTTTACCCAGAATTCAACGCAAAAAATATGGCGGTAGAGACATTTTATTACGACAACAAGATTGTCCGAAAGTTCGGCATGGCCACGGTGATATTTGGTATCGTGGGTATGCTTGTCGGGTTGCTGATCGCGCTTCAATTGGCGTTTCCAGCATTGAATTTCGGCATTGAGTACACTTCCTTTGGCCGATTGAGGCCCCTGCATACAAATGCGATCATCTTTGCCTTCGTGGGAAATTCGATCTTCATGGGTGTGTATTATTCACTCCAAAGGTTGCTCAAGGCACGCATGTTTAGCGATCTCTTGGGCAATATCCATTTTTGGGGTTGGCAATTGATCATCTTGGCGGCGGCCATCACGCTACCACTAGGCATGACGACTGGCAAGGAATATGCCGAGTTGGAATGGCCGATCGACATTGCGATCACCCTCATCTGGGTCGTGTTTGGGATCAACATGTTTGGCACCATTCTCAAGCGGCGCGAGCGGCATCTATATGTGGCCATTTGGTTTTACATCGCGACTTGGATCGCGATCGCCCTGCTGCATATCGTGAACTCGATGGAGTACCCTGTGTCGATGACCAAGAGCTACTCTATGTATGCTGGCGTGCAAGATGCACTGGTGCAGTGGTGGTATGGTCACAATGCCGTGGCATTTTTCTTGACGACCCCGATCTTGGGTTTGATGTATTATTTCTTGCCCAAGGCTGCCAATCGTCCCGTGTATTCTTATCGGCTCTCGATCGTGCACTTTTGGTCGCTGGTATTTCTCTACATCTGGGCAGGCCCGCACCACTTGCTTTACACATCATTGCCCGACTGGGCGCAATCTTTGGGCGTAGCGTTTTCCATCATGCTCATTGCGCCGAGTTGGGGCGGCATGATCAATGGTCTCTTGACGCTGCGCGGTGCCTGGGACCGGGTGCGGGAAGAACCTGTGCTCAAGTTTTTTGTGGTGGCCATCACGGCCTACGGCATGGCCACCTTTGAAGGGCCGATGCTGTCGCTCAAGAGTGTGAACGCCATTGCGCACTTTACCGACTGGATTGTGGCTCACGTGCACGTGGGTGGCCTCGGCTGGAATGGTTTCATGGCCTTTGGTATTTTGTATTGGTTGGTGCCTCGCCTGTGGCAGACCAAACTCTATAGCACCAAGCTCGCCAATGCTCACTTCTGGATTGGCACTATGGGCATCGTGATCTATGCCGTGCCGTTGTATATCGCGGGCATTGTGCAAGGGTTGATGTGGAAACAATTTGACAGCAGCGGTTTTTTGGAGCACCCCAACTTCTTGGAGACGGTGACCCAGATTGTGCCCATGTATATGTTGCGTGCATTGGGTGGTCTCTTTTACCTGATCGGTGCCCTTGTCATGGTCTGGAACCTGGTGATGACCATCAAGCAAGGCACATTCTTGAAAGAAGAAAAGGCCGAGGCACCTGCACTGGACGATGGCGAAGCGGAAAAAGGCGCCTATTGGCACCGCTGGATCGAACGCAAGCCGATCCAAATGCTCATCCTTTCCTTGGTGCTGCTCTTGGTAGGAACGTTTATTGAGTTGGTGCCGACATTTTTGATCAAGGAAAATGTGCCAACCATCAGCTCAGTGAAACCCTATACACCGCTGGAATTGCAGGGCCGCGACTTGTACCAACGCGAAGGCTGCAACGTCTGCCATACACAGATGGTGCGCCCCTTTAGAAGTGAGGAGCTGCGCTATGGCGGCGAATACTCCAAGGCGGGCGAATTTGTATATGACCACCCATTCATGTGGGGCTCCAAGCGCACTGGTCCCGACTTGCACCGTGTGGGTGGCCGATGGGGCGACGACTGGCACTATCGCCACTTGATTGAGCCTCAGGCGGTTTCGCCAGGATCTATCATGCCCGCCTACGCACACTTGGCTGAGCATGAACTGGATCTGAGCCTCACCACCAAAAAACTGCAGGCCATGCAGGCCATGGGCGTGCCTTATACAGACAGCCTCATTGCCAATGCCGCAGCGGTCTTGAATGCACAAGCCAAGGAAATACAAGCGCGATTGGAAGTGGCCCATATCAGGACCTCGGAGACCAAGGAGATTATTGCCTTGATCGCCTATCTTCAGAGGCTCGGTACCGACATCAAGGCGCAGCCGGCACCTGTCGTTACATTGCCCGACTTGGTGGCGCCCGCAATATTGCCTTCAACACCTACGCCAGCGGCACCTAGTGCGACACCGAGCATTCCACAGGTCAATCAGTAATCCAAGGAGGTCATCATGCGTTACGTCAAGCATTTTTTTGAAAATATTGCAGGGATCGAAATCTATCCCATGATCTCCCTGCTCATCTTTTTCTTCTTCTTTCTCGCATTGGGATTCTATGTATTGAAAATGCGCAAAGCGCATGTGCAATACATGGCTGCTAGCCCGCTGGATCTTGATCGCCATGAAGAAGAGCAACATGCCCCACAAGCCCCCCAATCTTGATATCCAATATGAAAAAGAAACATCAATTTCAATCACAGCATGTCAAGGCGTTTTTGAGTGGAGCCTTGCTGATGCTCATGGGTTACGGCCTCCACGCAGCAAATGAGCTGCCTGTCAATCTCGGTGAGAGCTTCATGCGCGACATCAAAATCTTGATTTACATCCTGATTTTCATCGCCGTGATCATCATTTATATTGCGATCGTGTTGAGTGTCAAGGACGTCAAGCAATTGTCCTTGAAATATATCTGGGATGGTGTCGTGGGCCGCAATGCCGCAGACCCTGAAACGCACCATGATTATGATGGCATCCGCGAGCTCGACAACCCTATGCCGGCATGGTTGCGGCTCCTTTTTGTGGGGACAATAGGCTTCGCCATTGTCTATCTTATCCACTACCAAGTCCTCAAGACGGGTGCCCTGAGCAAGGAGGAATATGATATCGAGATGGCCACGGCTGCTGAGACCTACAAGAGTGTGGAATTGCCAGAGGATCAATTGATTTTGATTTCTGACGCAGGCCGTTTGGCCAAGGCACAAGCCTTGTTTATGGAGAATTGTGCGACCTGCCACCGCAAGGATTTGGGTGGCGAGTCGGGCCCAAACCTGACCGATAACTATTGGTTGCATGGCAATCAGGTCAAGGATCTCTACAATACGATCACCATTGGTGTACCCGGCAAGACGATGATCTCTTGGAAGGAGCGCATTCCTTCTCAGGAACGCCTTGCGCTCGCAAGTTTTATCCTCTCCAAGCAGGGCAGCAACCCCGCCAATCCACGCACACCTGAGGGTGTTGTTCCAGGCACTGCTGATTCAGCCTCGGCAGTGCAAGATTCCGCTGCAAGTGATACTGCGGTTACACAATAATATTTTTTTTCCCACGAGATTTGGAAGCATCGGGCCATCACAATATGGTCGGTGCTTCTGGATCACGGGGATTCGACCGAAGCGTTTTGATGAAGCAATATTTTTATGGAATCGGATGCCTTTCGTGATGCCTTGTACAATGTAGATACTTCTGGTCGGCGGGTGGGATTCTTTCCCAAGCGTCCACAGGGCCGTTTTTTCAATGCGCGGGCCATTGTGAGCATCGTTTTGCTCATCATATTCTTTGGTCTTCCGTTTGTACAATTGGGAGGGGAGCCATTCTTTTTGCTCGACGTCGTTGGGCGTAAATTCACGCTGTTTGGGTTCAAGTTTTGGCCGCAAGATTTTATCTTGTTTGCGGTTTTCACGGTGAGTTTTTTCATCTTCATCATTCTCTTCACTGCTGTGCTAGGGCGCATTTGGTGTGGCTGGGCTTGCCCGCAAACGATTTTTCTGGAGATGGTCTATCGACGGATCGAGTTTTGGATCGAAGGGGATAGCTCGAAGCAAAAAAAGCTCCATGCTGCGGAGTGGAACTGGGAAAAACTGTGGAAACGTACGCTCAAGCATGGAATATTTTTGGTGATCGCTTGGTGGGTAAGCCATACTGTCATCTCGTTTTTTGTGGGCATGCCGACAGTGCTTGGTTACTTCAGGGATTCACCCGCAGCACATCCGATCCTTTTTGCATTCACCCTGTTTAATACGGGAGTATTCTATTTCGTCTTTGCACACTTTCGCGAGCAAGCCTGCATCTATATGTGTCCCTATGGGCGCTTGCAAGGCGTGATGATCGACCAAAACTCGTTGGTGATCAGCTATGACTACAAACGTGGCGAGCCAAGGGGCAAACTCAAAAAAAATCTCGATACGAGTGGTCAGGGTGACTGCATCGATTGCAAACTCTGTGTGGCTGTGTGCCCTACCGGGATCGACATTCGAAACGGGACACAGCTGGAGTGTGTCAACTGCACGGCTTGCATCGATGCCTGCGATGAGGTGATGGACAAAATCAATAAGCCTCGTGGCCTCGTGCGTTATGCCTCGCAGCATCAAATCGAGACGGGAGGCAAGTTCAAGTTGACGAGCCGCGCTTATTTGTACATCGGCGTTTTGGTGGCCTTTGTCGGCATCTTTGTCGCTTTGCTATTGAGCTCGGGCGACTTGAAAATGACTTTGTTGCGCGCCCCAGGGCAGACGTACAATATGACGCCTACAGGCACGGTCACGAATCTCTATGACCTCTCTGTTGTGAACAAAAGCGAAAAAGACCGCCATCTCGACTTCAAGCTGCAAGGCAGCAAGGGCACGGTGACAGTGCTTGGTGCTGACGATATGCGATTGCCTGCAGGCAAATCTGCGGTTGGTGCGGTGCTCGTGGAGCTACCACCCGATGAGATCAAAGGAATGACATTTGACATCAAGATCGATGTCATCGAGAATGGCGCTGTGTTGCGCACCATTACCACAAGGTTCAACGGTCCAATGTTTTAAGATCATGCGCGAAAAAAAGAAAATAGAGTGGTGGCCGATCGGCATCATTGCAGCGATGCTCACCTTTATGGGCAGTGTATTGTTTGCGGTGAGCATCATGGTCGGCAATGAGGTCTCACTGACTTCAGAGGATTATTATGCCAAAGAGATCGCTTACCAAGAGGAAATCGACAAGTCCTCACGGGCGCTATCCGATGATCGCAAGCCGATTTTACGGCGAGTGGCTGAGCTCGATGCTGTCGAACTCAGCTTTCCTGGTCGCAGACGGGCATCCACTTTTACAGGCAAGGCGACATTTTTCAGGCCCTCAGATCCCAAGCAGGACTTCAAGGTCGCTCTGGACCCTGATGCTGCTGGGCTGCAAGCGATTAGCCTCAGTGGTCGATCCACTGGGCTATGGCTGGTGCAATTGGAGTGGTCTGAGGACAGTCTTTCTTATTACCACGAGCAACAAATCATCCACTGACCATGCTGGCTGCATTTCTCACAGGTCTGGTCGGTAGTTTGCATTGTCTCGGCATGTGTGGTCCCATTGCGCTGTCGCTGCCTGGCACTGAGAGCCAAGGGTGGCGCTATATGATGGGGCGCTTGCTCTATAACTTTGGGCGGATAGCTACTTACAGCATCTTGGGTGGCATCGTGGCACTCATGGGCGTGGCTGCGTCGATGTTTGAAGTGCAACGCTGGTTTTCGTTGGGGCTGGGCGTGGTGATGATCGTTTTGGCCTTGCACCACTATGGTGTTTGGGGCAAAAAAATGGCTCGTAGCGACAATTTTTTTACCCGTAGCTGGCGACGTGGCATGGGCCGAGTCATGCAGATCAAGGGATCGGGCGGGATGCTTGCATTGGGCTTGATGAATGGCATCCTGCCTTGCGGGCTGGTCTATGCAGGTTTGTTTCTTGCAGCCAATTCCACGACGGCTTGGGAGGGGATGGGGAAGATGGCACTTTTTGGGCTGGGCACGGTACCGCTGATGTTGAGTCTGAGCTGGTCAGGGAAATGGCTTGGAGGCTGGCTGCGACAACGGTCACGGGTGATCATGCCCACAATGATGGCCTTTTTGGGCATCATGTTTTTGCTGCGGGGCATGGCATTGGGCATTCCTTATTTGAGCCCTCGCCTGGAGCAAGGCAGCAGCCCTGGCAAGGTTAAGATGTCTTGTTGTGAAAAAATCGAAGGTGGCCAAGCTAGAAGTCAACCGTCAGCGTCGCTTGATTCCCTTGGGCTACAAACACAGCCCGCAAGTAAGCCTTGATCTGCCTGATAGATCGGTCATCACTCAGGTGGTCGGGCATGCGATAGACCCAATACCTGGGCGGTCCATTGAGCGTTTTCAGGGCTGCGACTTGGTACTCGATACCAATCTTGCTGAAGTCGGGGGTTTGGTCTTGAATCGTGACTCCACCGCTGAAAAAGAGCAAAAATTGTTGGTGCACATCGCCCATTTCGCCGATGGCAAAAAACATCTCCAAGAGTTGATTGGTATCGACGATGATGGGCTCGTCGCCCTGGTGATCGACCTCGATCTCAATGGGAAGTTCGGCCTCTAGGTACAGATGGCCCTCATTGCCCCGCATCTTGCTAAAGGATTCCCCTGAGATCTTTTGATCCAAGATGAATTGGATCAAGATACTGTTGGGCATGCCACTAGCGATGGCCTTGGCCGCCAATTTTGCCAGCCATTCCTCCGCAACCTCCGAAATCGGATAATTGATCACCTGATAGCAACTGAAGGGCGTGCCGGCGCTTGCTGGGCAATCAGTACACGTATCACGGTGATCTTCGAGCAACTCGGCTTGCTTGAACAAGGAGCCTACCGTTACCATTTCCATCGCTGAGCCCCCCGAGGGCTGCACAGTCTGTATCCCAAATTGTGTATTGAGGGCCTCTTCGCGACGCATGCCCTGGTCCATGAAGCGTTGCAGCAACGCCTCGGCACGGGTTTTAGATTTCATCAGATAGATGATGGCATCGTTGCCAAGTTCCTTTTTGGCAGCGCAGTTGTAATTGATGATATAATCTATGGCCATGCGGGGGAAGTTTAGCGATGAGGAGGAGTATGGGTGTCGCAACCATCGTTGCAACCGATGCGCAAGAGGGCAGAGATTGCAAGACCACCACCAGCGACAGCAACAAATACCTCGCCACTGTCGATGCCTGCCACCACAAAAAAGATGCCCAAGAGCATCCGCACGATGCGGCTCCAGCTCCAGCGGCGCAATTGTAGATAGCGGTCAATTGTAGCGAGCATATATTTTTGTTGCGTTGCAAAGATAGGAAATTGATCTCATCTGCTGATCAAAATCAGCTGCATTGGCATCCCAATCGCCAAAAATGTTGTCGATGAAGTCGGGGTAACAGTGCTAAATTTGAAAATGGATATTCAGCAACCGACCCGCGACATCGGCGACCGTGCAGACTTGGAGCGACTCATTACACGCTTTTATCAAAAGCTCATGGTGGACCCTATGATCGGGCATTTTTTTACCGAAGTCGTACAGTTGGATCTATCGCACCACATCCCACGAATCGCGGCATTTTGGGAATCGACCCTATTTCAGACAGGCAGCTATCAAGGTGACACGATGGGAATTCATCTCAAGCTCAATGAACGTTCATCCATGGAGGAAGTCCATTTCGAGGTTTGGGTGCAGCATTTTCAGGCGACAGTCGATGAAATGTTTTTGGGATTGAATGCAGAATTGGCTAAACAACGTGCATACTCGATCGCGATGCTCATGCGCGTAAAGATCAAGCGCGCAGCGCTTGGCCAATAGTATTCGTATTTGTGCAAAAAAAATGTTGTAAATGTTTGTGAAGCTGGGTTTTTTGTACGTAGATTTGTGTTGTCATCAATGAGGAAAAGAGAACGTGGGGAAAGCGAGATGATCATCCCTAGATTTTTTGGTTAGAAAAGCGTGCACCTGATGTCGTCAAGGCCTCGGCATCGTTGGGTCGCATTTTAAACCTGTATTGGACGCATTTGGAAGTTTGCTTTCTGTAAGCGGGACCTGCCATGTCCTTGTCCAGCCGATCTTATCAGCTGATTGGCCGCTGCGAGAGACGGTGGTCGCTTAGTCGCGGTCTTGGTTGGGAAGGTAGTCACATGTGGATCGTGAAGCAATTTGATGTAGAATGTGGCAATGGGCGCATGAGGGGCGATTGTGGATTGCGTTTGGCGCTTGTAGGGTAGCAGGTAGGGCGGAAGATCAACTCCCCAAAATATTGTCTTAAATAATAACTGAAACGAATCTGAACGATGAAAGTACAAATGGTGATTTTGGCAAATGCCCGCGAACAACGAGGCCGTTCCTTGGTGGGAATCTTGCTTGCAGAGGGCAGGCCGGTGTTGCGGAACGGGCGCCCACATTGGGTAAGACCCCTTTTGCGGCGTGACAGACATTATATCCCTATGGCCATGGTAGTGGACTTGCTCCCTCAAGATGTCATCGAGTTTGAGTTGCTTCCAGGCGCTAGTGTCGATGAATTGGGTGGTTGGGTCGAAATGGATCCTTATAGCTTGAAAATCATTGGGAAACTGACTTTGGATGAGGTCGAAGCCTGCTGTTGGATGGCAGGAGCAGCCACTTTGACCGAGGTCGCAGACCATGATGCATTGGATCATGAATTGAGCCTTATTCTAGCTTGCAGATGCACAGTGATCCACAGAGTGATGGGCGAGGAGGGAGAGAAACCGTTGATCGAGATGCGCTTTGGGTACAATGGTATGGAGTTTCAATATCCACTGACCGATCCTCAGTTTTTGGAAACCATCGAGGTTGAGCCCAATCTCCTCGATCGTAAGCACAGCGTTCAACTTGTGCTCTCGGCGGTTCAGCATCGCAAGTCTGCTTCTGAGAATCGGCGGGTACTCGCGGTCTTGGTTTGAGATCGATTGGATTGCTCCAGCCGATGGCTCACCATACCCTGTGCAGCAATAGATTTTGTGAATCTGAAATACCAAATACTTAAATTAGCAACCAATTAAGATACTAGGATGCTTCTTGCCATTTTTGTCACTTTTTTTCTTGTGCTTCTCAACGGGTTTTTTGTCGCAGCAGAATTTGCGATTGTCAAGGTGCGTGCCTCACAATTGGAGATTATCGCACAGACGGGGCACCGCGCGGCCAACCTAGCCTCCAACATCGTGAGTCACTTGGATGGTTATTTGGCTGCCACACAGCTAGGCATCACATTGGCGAGTCTTGGATTGGGTTGGGTCGGTGAGCCAGCGTTTTCAGAGGTGATCATAGAGTTGATGCAATGGCTTGGCATAGATAAAGTGTTGCTCAGCTACGGTATCGACGATTTCGAAAAAGTGGGGCATAGCATAGCCTTGCCCATCTCGTTTTCGCTGATCACGATGCTGCATATCGTGTTTGGTGAACTTGCGCCAAAGTCGCTGGCCATCCAGCGTTCTGAAAAAGTTACCTTGTATGTCGCTTTCCCACTGCGCGTCTTTTATGTCGTCTTCAAGCCATTTATCTGGGTGCTCAATGGAATCTCGAATGTGATTCTCAAGACGGTGGGCATTACGCCCTCTCATGAAGAGGAGGTGCACAGCAACGATGAACTCAAATTTTTGATGCAGCAAGGCAAGGAGACTGGCGCGATCGAGGCTGCAGATTATGACATCATCAAAAATGCATTTGACTTTTCTGAGCGCACGGCACGGCAGGTCATGGTGCCACGCACACAGCTGCTTGCCATCGATTTGGAGGATTTTGATGAGCAAAATCTTGAGGAGATCGTAGAAGCTAGGTTTTCACGTATTCCCTGCCACGAAGGCAGCCTCGACAATATCGTCGGTGTCGTGTACCTCAAGGACGTATTGCTGAAAATGCGCCGCAATGAGCCGCTAGACATCCGCAAGATCATGCGCCCAGTCTCAATGATCCCTGAGACCAAAAAAATTGGACCGCTCCTAAAGGAGTTCCAGCAAAGGCATGAGCAGATCGCCGTGGTGATCAATGAGTATGGCGGCACGAGCGGAATCATCACGATGGAGGATATCCTGGAGGAATTGGTCGGCGAAATTCAAGACGAGTTTGACGACGAGGTACCATTTGTAGAGCAATTAAAAGATGGCAGTTACCACGTCCAGTCGGGCTCGGCTGTCGATGACATCAACGAGCATCTGCCTCGCCCCATCAAAAAAGATGATCATTATGAGACCCTTGCAGGATTGCTAAGCCTGAAATTTGGTTCCATCCCAGCTGTGAACGAAAGCATCGAGTTTGATGGCTATCGGTTTACGGTCCTGAAGCGTACCAAAAATGTGGTGACGCTGGTACATGTTGTGGATTTGGATGCCTAGTATATCAAATCCGAAGTTTCTGTACCATTGTGCCGACGCTGGAGGAGTCACACATCCGCGATGACAACGCGCAGCAGCGGCCCATCGATGCGCCAATGCGTATCGCTCATGATCTCGCGGCACAACTTACGGTGATACAGAGAAATTGACACAATTGCACTGCTGTCTTGGTCGCAACGATAAATCGGTAAGCGAGGGATGCCCCCAATGAGATTGTCATCCGGCAGATGGGGCCAATTGTGACTGTAGCGGTCGCTGTAAATTTGCGGTTGCGACCTTGCACGGCAGTCGTTCCAAAAATACGTGGTCAAAAATCATTGCTCCATCTATCGGTTTTGATGGATAGCCCCTAAATTTGCCGAATGGAATCAAATCTTGCATTGATGGCCGCTTACAAGCGGCTTGCATCGGAAAAAGGAATTTTGCCTGTTTCCAAAAAAGAAATCGCACTTGCTGCGGATCTTACGATTGAGGATTTTGTGGCTGCCTATCCTAGCTTGGAAGCTTTGCAGGAAGCCGTGTGGGTGCATTACCTACGCAACACATTAGCAGCCCTGGAGCAATCAGCGGAGTATGTGCAGTACTCTGTGCGTGAAAAAATGTTGGCCTACTACTTTACTTTCTTTGAGCAGCTGGACGCTGAGCGCGATTTCGTGAAGTTGTTTGAGTCCAAGATGGGTGTTTGGAACTACAATCCGACATTTCTCATCTCATTCAAATTGGCGTTCTTGGCATTCGTAGAGGAGCTGATCAAAGAGGGATTGGAAACCAAGGAGATCGCTGAGCGACTCATGCTGGGTGGCGAATATGGAGGCTGGCATTGGCCCCAAATGCTATTTTTGCTGAACAAATGGATCGAAGATAGCAGCGAAGCGCATGCAGTGAGCGATCAGGCCATCGAAAAGGCAGTGAATCTCGGGTTTGACATCATGGGTCGCAACGTCCTTGATTCAGCCTTTGACTTTGCCAAATTCATGGTTGCCAAAGGATGAGCTACGGAACCTTATTTTTTTGAGATTGCTGCGTAGTACTTTTCTTTGTGGTGAGAATTGATTAACTTTCCCTGTTTAGATCACGGAATTTTGTCTTTATCATGCGAGAATCTACTCAAATGTACTTTAGGGGGCTTTTTATTTGCTGCTTAGCAGTAGGGTTGGGCTGTTTTGGATTGCAGGCTCAAGGTCTCAACGACCTCGTCAAAACTGCGACTGGACCTGCCAAAGATGCGGGCAAGGTGGTCAAGGAGGTGGCCAAACCTGCAACCGATGCCAATAAAGCCATCAAGACTGCAACGAGTGCCCCACAAAAAGTCGTCAAGGAATATGACAAACTTGGCAATGAAATACAGCGCACCGAGAAAGCCTACGAGAAGACAGGAGACCAACTCAAGGACCTCACTGGTGGGGGAGATGGTAAAAAGGATGAAAAAGGGACTGACTCTACAGCTTCCAAGGCCGATGCACCAGACGCCAAAGCCGCCGCTGATAACAAGGCTGCAGCCGACGCCAAAGCCGCCGAGGAGGCGCAGCGCAAATCGGCAGTCCCGGCTGATTATGTTCCTGTTAAGAAGGTCGAGCCTACGCCTGGCGTAGTTGTCAAAAAGGTAGATCCCATGGATCTGCCGCGTCCTGTGCCACCTGGCAGCAGGGATAATAAGACTGCTAGCGGTCCCTTGCCGGTATCTGAAGCCACCAAGCCAGAAGTCACTGGTGGTACAGAGCCTGATGCGATGCCAATCGTCGAAACCACCCTTGAGAGCAATAACGTTTCGAATGCTACTGCTAGCACGGATTCTTCCAATTATGAATCAATCACCAATGAGCCACCTGCCAGGTATGTAGAGATCAAGACGGCCCCAAGGATTGGCGAGAAACGTCCTAGGCCTGACTATAGCCATAGCACGGCACGCATTCCCTTGGAAAAAGCTGAGTTTGATATTGAGACGTTGGAAGACTTATTTCGGTATTCCAATTGGGAAGGCCCTGAACGTGAGCATACGGTGCGGTCAGTTGCCCAGTCGCTCGATGAGTTGCAGCAGTCGATCGTCGAAGTCAAGAAACTAGATCCAGGTCAATCGACTTGGCGATTTGAGGAGGCCTACAAAGACATGAAGGCGGCTTACATCAATGAGATGAAAAGAAATAAGTGAATGCGATCCTGCATTCACGACAGCGATAGAAAATTTAGGGGTGCTGGGAAGCACCCCTTTTTTTATCATGCTTTGCGCCAGCGATTTCCTTCTAAAGCTACAGCACGCCATTTCTTTCGTCTGGACTACGATCGAAAATCAAGCCTGGATCCGAAAAGAAATCGAAGAACTAATTCCTACTTGGTGCGTTTATCAAATTGGTAGTGGGGCTGAACCCATTCCAAATTGAAGAATATGAAAGAGCAAGATAAGATTCCCACCTCCAAAGTCGAGCGTGCCACGCGCATGCTGCGCACAGGGGCTAAGGTGGGGCGAAATTACGCGGTTCATTATACCAAGAAAATTTTTGACCGCGACTTGGATCGGTCCGAACTCGACTCCAAGAATGCATCTGACATCTATGGCGAACTGAGCCAACTCAAAGGCGGGGCCCTCAAGGTAGCCCAGATGTTGAGCATGGACAAAGGCATGCTCCCACGTGAATTTACGAGCAAGTTTGCCTTGGCACAGTATAGCGCGCCGCCACTCTCGGGTCCTTTGGTGGTGCGAACGTTTAAGCAGCAGTTTGGCAAGGCGCCCTTGGAGATGTTTGATGAATTTGACATGCAAGCAACCCATGCTGCCTCGATCGGGCAGGTGCACCGCGCCAAGCTCAATGGGCAGGTGCTCGCGGTCAAGATTCAATATCCTGGCATCGCAGACTCGATCAAGTCAGACTTGCGCATGGTGCGGCCCATTGCAAGCCGCGTGATGAAGGTCAGTGATGCTGACATGGCCAAGTTTTTCAACGAGGTCGAGGAGCGGATGATGGAGGAGACCAATTATCGGTTGGAGCTGAGCAATGCTGTTGAGATCGGCCTCGCCTGCGCCCACATTCCTAATTTGCGCTTTCCCAAATATTACCCCGAGCTCAGTTCAGACCGCATCCTCACGATGGAATGGCTGGAGGGGATGCACATGCGTGAGTTTTTGGATACCAATCCCCCTAAGGAGATTGTCAATCAGATAGGTCAGGCGTTGTGGGACTTTACGACTTATCAACTGCACGTATTGGGCAAGGTGCATGCAGACCCGCATCCAGGTAATTTCCTGATGACGGCCGATGGCAAATTGGGCGTCTTGGACTTCGGTTGCGTAAAGGTCGTGCCCAAAGATTTTTACAAGGCCTATTTCTCCGTGATCCATCCAAAAGTACGGCACGATCCCGCGCGCTTGCTCCAAGTTACCTACACATTGGGGCTCCTCAATGAAGAGGACACGCAAGCCGACCAGGAATTCATCTTGAACCTCTTGGATAAATTTCTAGCCTTGGTCGAGAAGCCTTTTTTCTCTGACGAATTTGATTTTGGAGACGACAGC
>JANORP010000136.1:0-10058 GCA_031415375.1 Bacteroidota bacterium
CCTCCCTCCCGCCCTTACCCCTGCTAGCCGACCTTTTGGTGCGCTTGTATGCAGAGGCCGACGCCGAGTACCTGATCTATACCAACATCGACATCGCGTTGCAGCCGCATTTTTATGTGGCGGTCGCCGACTTCATCGCCGAGGGCTATGATGCGATGATCATCAACCGTCGCCGCATCGGCGGGCACTACCGCGCTGTCGCCGAACTGCCCGACATGTATGCCGAGCGAGGGCTCCCCCATCCTGGCTTTGATTGTTTTGTCTTCGCCCGTGCGCTATTTCCAAAATTCCAACTCGACCAAGTCTGCATTGGCATCCCTTTCATTGAGATCTTGATGGGACAAAATCTCTTTTGCCATGCTCATAAATTCAAGCTCTACGAGGACGAATACTTGACCTTGCATATCGGCGAGGAAGTTTTCAAACCGCGTCATCCATTTTTGCTTCAGCAAAATCGTGTGGCGTTTTGGCGGGCGATCAAGCTGCTATGGCCACTGCTCAACAGCCGCAAATTCCCTTATGGCGATCGTTGGATCATAGCTAGGATGCTGAAATGGGGCTTGCACCCTTGTATTCCGATCAAACTCTGCTTGCGTTTGGAGCCGCGCAGGTGGTTGCGGCGCCCCAAGTCGCTCCGATGATCTTACGAATATCGATCCAATGCAACTCTCCCGCTGCGCTTGGGGGGTATGTGTTCAGTTTTGTCGGGAAAGCCTTGCGAATGACTGGCACAATATGGAAAAAACAATCGAAAAAAAGCGCTATCCCCTACTGTGATCGCCAGACCCACGATGCCCCGCAATGGCCCGCAAAGGTGCCGCAACTTCCAAATATCTTGCTTGATCGACCTGCAAATGCAAGAATCCGCCCAGGTCGGCAGCAATTTGGTAGCCCAAGCGGCGGTTGAAATCGAGGATACGTGGGTTACCTGAGATCACCTTGGCATTCAAGGTCTGCAATCCGTAACGTTCAAACAATGCATCCATCAAACTCAAGACAGCCAAAACGGGCACAAATGAATCCAAACAATCGACCTCCCCGATGAAAATACCCGTCTCGGCCGAGCCATCAATCCAATCAATGTTTTTGGCATGAATCACGCCGACGCCCCTACCCGACTGCTCGATGATGTAATAATGCTGCGTCAAGGGATTCAGCCCTTGCCACCAAATCGCTTGCATCTCAGGTGTAATCAAGGTCTGAAACTCCATTTTGCTGCGCACATGATCGGCATTGCGCCATCGGCGCACCTGCTCGACATCCGCCGCGCCCATTGGCCGCAAGTGGATACCATATCGATCGATGGACTGGGCAATCTGCATCAACGGGGAAATTAGTGCCTTTTTGGGAATTGTGGTGCATGAGGGGAAATATTGGTGTACGATCCCGCTCAAAGAGCGGGAGCAGGCTCAGGAATTACCATTTTCGTTGGCCGACGAACGATATTGGCCGCCAAGCGATGATTCTGCGACGCCAAATCTATGATCAAAATGCTCGTTCGTCGGCCCCCAGCTTTGTTGTGGGGTGGGCCAACGAACAGCTGCTCCCGCAGCAAAGCGGGCTCCTACACCCGGAAAGATTGGTGTGGTACGGTCCTGAAATGGCGGTACTGACTTGTCCTGAGATAGCCATTTATTTTTTTGGGGCACTTGGCAGCATCCAAGGCCCTGTCGTCAGAAGGTGAGCCTGGTCGGAGCAATATTTGGTTGTTGCATGCGGAGTATGTGCGGAGTATGTGCGGTGTTTATGCGGTCAAAGTGCAGTATTGGCCTAAGTCTGGTCTAGACTCAGCCTAAGTCTGGCCTAGGGTTGGCAGGGGTCATCCATCTAGCCGAACAAGCGTGGGAACTTGGGTGTGATCTGAATTCGCGGTAGCCTTTGGGGTGCTGCGGATGACCTGTGTTGACTCCGTTTGAGGGCATTGCAGCAGGCCCGAGGCATGGCAGTCACGCACTATTGTTCGTCGCGAGGCACTGAATCGATTCAGGAAATAAAATGCCTAGATACGCTGTTTCTGGCACAATGTTTGTTTCTAGACCGAAGTCTGGAAAATTAATCTGAATTAGAAACCGCTCGTATTTATTCTTCTAAAATCAAAAACACTGATGAAAAAAGTATCTCTCCTCTGTCTGCTGCTCATCACAATTGCAGCGCCCATGTTTGCCCAGCAATACAAAGTCGTGACCGTCGTAGAGTCCATCATCCCCATGGGTCTCGGCCGCTCGCGCATGGTGGAAAACAAGACCGACCTCGACGTCAAGAACTTCACAACAGAGCGCACCAAGGGCAATGACTCCAAACAAGGCGACGTGGATCGTGGCGACCTCAAAGTCGATGCATTTGCGGAAACCAAGTTGCTCAACTTTTACAGCGCTGCTGGCATCAATTTCCAAAACATTGCCAGCAACGACGCCCTCATTTCGTCCAAAATCAACGACCTCGCCGCCGATGGCTGGGAACTCATGTTTGTGAACAGTGGCGTTGAAAGCAATGCTGGCAAAGACGACGGTGAAGGCATCTTCATCACCCGCTACATCTTCAAGAAAAAATAAGTTCTGAATCAAAACTCGCCGTGTTGGTCGCTCAGGGAAACTTGGGCGACCGATTTTTTGTGCGGTGTTGCACCTCACACCCGCTCTCTCACCGCATACACCGGCCGCTCGGTGCGTGCGGCATAGATCCTGCCGATGTATTCGCCCAAGATGCCGAGGCTCAGGAGAATCACGCTGGCTGAGAATGTGACGGCTGTGATCAAGGCTGTGAAGCCGACTGCGGCACCATTGACCAATTTCAGGATGACATAGACGGCACCGATCAGCAGGCTCAGGATCGAGGAGATCAGGCCACTCCAAATCATGAGCCGCAAGGGCAGGTCGGTGTAAAGGATGATGGTTTTGATGGCGATCTCGAAGAGTTTCAGGCCGGAATAGCCAGAATAGCCATCTTCGCGTGGCGCATGCTTGACTGGCACGTAGGCGACTGCCACGGTGTACCAAGCAACCATCTGGTCCAAAAATACAAATTGCTCGCGGTGGCGGCCGATTTTCTGGGCCAGGGATCGCCGCATGAGACGATAAGACGAGCCATCTTTGAGACCTCTAGCGAGGTAACGAAATACTTTTTTGAAGGCGGCGCTGCCCCAATTGCGCCAGGCGGCATGCCGCTTGTCTATGGCGATGCCATAGGCCATGTCTATGTCGGGGTCCTCCAGCGCGGCGAGCAGCTTGGGAATCTCCTCTGGCGGATTTTGCAAGTCGTCGTCTATCGTCAAGATCAGCTCGCCTTGACTGTGGTCGATGCCACAAAGCGTCGCATTGTGCTGCCCATAATTGCGGCCGAGCTTGATGCCGATCACCTGCTGCGGATGTGCCGCCTTGATCGCGGCGATCATCTCCCAGCTTTCTTTGCTGCCGCCGTCGTGAACGAAGATCACTTCAAAAGACTTGTGTGTGGCCTCAAAGACGGCTGCGAGGCGCTCATAAAGCGGCTTCAAGCTAGCCACGCTGTTGAAGACGGGCACGACCACGCTCAGGTCGGGACGGTATGTGGCGACCTCACTCAGCATTCGATCAAGTTGGGGCAAATGAGTTGGTCTGTTTCAAGGTAGGCGCTACCCCAACTGAGGCCTACGCCAAATCCAGACAATACGAGCTTGGAGGACTGGCTGCGTAGCCGCGCTGCCAAGGCATGCACCATCGTCACTGGAATCGTGGCGCTGCTGGTGTTGCCAAATTCGCGGAGTGAATAGGGTACTTTTTCGAGCGGGACGCCGAGCTTGCGGCGTATGCTCTCATTCAGGAGCATATTGGCTTGGTGAAAGACAAAGGCATCGGGTACCGCGATGTCGTGCTGTGCAAAGTCGAGCAAGGCGCGCACATTGGGCGCGACCTCGGCAAGGGCAAAGTTGAAGACGTCGAGGCCCTGCATCGCGAGGTGTTGGGGTCCTCGGCGAATGCCTTCGCCATGGCTCAGCAGCGCTGCTCCCGTCGCTGTATAGGGCTGCCGGCTGCCGCCCTCAGGAATGCAAATCGCCTGATAACCCTGGCCATCGGTCTGGAGATTGAAGTACATCGATGGGGCATCGTCTCCATATTCCAAGGCCGTCGCCGACCCCGCATCCGAAAAGATCGGCACAGTGCTCTTGTCCTCGGGCGAGAGCGTATGTGTGATCGTATCGCCCACGAGCAGGAGTGCGCGGCGAAGGTGACCTGCGCTCAGGAGCGCCGAGGCGATCGAGAGGCCATAGACATACCCTGCGCAACCTTGGTTCACATCGATCGCCATCACATGGTTGCCGAGGCCCAACCGCTGCTGCAATTGGCTGGCAGTGCCAGGCACGAGCAAATCGGGCGTCTGGGTCACAAACAGCAGGACGTCGATGGAGGCTGGATCCCAGGCGAGGTCTGCGAGCAGCGCCGAGGCCGCTGCATAGCATAGGTCGGAGGCACACATCTCGGCCGGAGCAATGCGCCGCATCTCGATGCCAGTCGTGCGCACGAGTGCAACGCGATCACGCTCTTGCAGCAATTCCAGCGTGAGGTTGGAAGCCGTCTCCCTTGGCACAGCAGCACTGAGGCCGCGCATTTTCACATGATCGATTTGGAAACAGGCCATATCAATTGCCCACTTTAGCAGCCACGATGGCATAGAGATCAGCGACCGTCTGGGCCGCCATGAGCTCCTCGGCCGAGAGCGTCAAGCCATATTCCCAGTCAAACGAGGCAATCACGATCAAAGATTGCATCGAGCTCCACTCCGCCAATTGGCGAAATTCAGTATCCATCGTCACCTCACCAGGCTGCAGTTCTTGAAACTGTGCCTCAAAGTTGGCGATGAAGATGTCTGGATCGATTTTACCTTGGTGCATGGGTTCCTCCTTCAAGCATGTAAATTAAGCACAAAATGCGTGATGGAAAAATCGGTACACAGCGAATGCTGAAAGACAATCGCTCAGATAGACATGCCACCTGCTGCTTCGTGGGATGGGTAAGTGCAACAACGAAGCTTATTGGAGGACTAAAAACTTCCTTACAACCTCGTTGCCTATTGTGAATTCCATAAAATAAGGTCCTGCTGAAAGGAAAATCAAGTTTAGGTACAGCACTGGCCCTTCTCCTGCAACCAGTCGATTTTCAATGCATATCCTTCCTTGTGCATCCAGTATCCGCACCTGTGCGTTCTGAGACAATATTTGCCCAAAATCAACTGCAACAGTGCCATGCATGGGGTTTGGGTACACTTGCAGAGTATAGTTGCCACGGCTGGTGCTTGATACCCAGTGATCAACGCTGATGGTATCTACTGTTGTGCAACCGTTTGCATCCAACACAGTAATCGTATAGACGCCCGGAGGTAGATTCGGAAAGGATCCATTTGCAAAGAATGCCTGACCATCGATACTGAATTCGTAGGGTGCAACCCCACCTTGCGCCATTGCGATGATTGCCCCATTGCTCGCCCCAATGGCTGGAGAAGAACTCAATACGATAGACAATGCGGGTGGCTGCGTGAGGTAGATGCTGTCTTCCAGACTGCAACCGTTGCTATCTAGCATCAAAAAATCATGTAATCCACTAGCCAATGCTCCAAATGTTACTTGAGTCATGAGTGGGCCGCCATCCAAAGAAAACTGATACGGGCCTAAGCCACCTGTACCACCGAGCGTAATCTGCCCTGTCGAATCACCAAAGCAATTGATCGAAACATCTATCACTGAAACGACGATCAATGCCGATGGCTGACCAATTGGTATCAATCCGGTGAAGGCTTGGCATCCCACAGAATCCTGGATGATACCATAGTAGTTTCCAGCAGACAGGCCAGTGTAAAGGCTACTCGTTTGAAAAGGCTGCCCATTTAGGCTGTAGGTGATCGCACCAATTCCTCCAGTCGCGATGAAGTGAATGCCAGCGGAGGAGTCCCCATAGCAAAGGATCGCACCTTGTAATTGGGTGGTGATGCCAATCGGGGAAAAAACCGCCAATTGCATCGTATCTGTCCCTTCACAGCCATTGGAATCGATGGTCTCGACCCAGTAGTAACCAGCAGTCGTGGGTACAATCATTGATGAGGAGCTGCCATTGGACCAGAAATAGCTGCTGAAATTAGAACCAGGAGACAACGGGAAGGATGCCATTTGGCATACTGTTGTGTCTGGCCCCAAGCTTACGACCTGAGGTATTTGCAATCTCAACACGATTGTATCTTGCCCCCGGCAGCCGGCAGAGTCAGCCGTTGCCCAATAGATGCCAGGGGAATTTGTGGCAATAGCGGCGCCAGCTCCACCATTTGACCATGAAAGGTTCCCTCCTCCGTACAAAGCGTGAATGGCAAGCGTATCACCTGTGCAAATGAACGTATCTGCAGGTAACTGCACCCAATTGCCGATCCAGATCGTCTGGCATAATTGATCACTTCCACAAGTACCATAGGCAGTGAGACAGATATCAAATGAATCACAAATTGAAAATATGTGGGTGGGATTGATTGCAGTTGTACAATGATCATCCCCAAAATCCCAATGGAATTGTACTCCGTTGGTAGAGTTGTTGGTAAAGACAACCGTATTGCCCACGACCTGATAGCTGAAGGCAGCCTGAACGGTCGTAGCGCATGAGCTGAGGCAACTATAGGTAGGCATACCATAAATAGCGGAGACCAAGGGGCTTCCAACAATATTATTACTCAACTGTCCTGTAGCGACGTTCAAGGCTGTCAACGTGGTTGTCGCATTGGTACCCCAAGGTGTATAATTTTGGCTAGTGCAAGGTAGGTTTGCTGGTGATTTTCGGAGCACCATTTTCCCATTGACATCGCCAGCGGTCCAAATTACGCCTTGTGGATCGACGACAATAGCTGCGTAATGATCGTTTTTTGCTCCGTCGCCAAAAACCCGAAGTGTCTGACGCACCAAGTTGGTGTCGTAACGGCTAATGAAAAAATCGTCCAATCCCACTACGCCCACGTTTTGTTGATCATTGGAAGGCTTCAAATAGCCGGTAAACCAAATACCTCCATCGATTGAAAGGCAGATATCACCTGCCATGACGGGGTAGTCGGTCACAGCAGGATTGTTGGGGAATGAAGATATGCACTCTACAACGGCAACATTCCAAGTCCCAGCCCTGGTATTCATGCGCATAAGGATGACTCCCTCGGTTTGGATCATCAGCGGGAACGAAACACTGGTAGAATATGTGGCTTGGGCCATCACGTAGATATTGTCGTTGCAATCGATTTCAACGTCAGTTGGAGACGTTACCGGATTTGAAAAGTGATAGCCTGCAGGATGGCAACGATATCGTCCAGTAGCGATGAGGGTACCTGTACTTAGAAAGTGCAGCCAACCTGCCTCTGCATAAGCATTTTGAGAACCAAATGGGCATTGCATTTGGATCATCCATATAGTTCCATCTGAACTCTCTACCGCCCCTACCCCTTCGTCATTTACACCCGAGTCAAGCGTCTTGCTCCAAAGTACATTGCCAAAGCCATCGGTACGTACCAGATAACCATTGCCATTGCTGGAGCCAGAGAGCATCGTCGTTCCACTCAACAAGAGATCGCCATTGTTCGCTTCGATCACCTTTTCGAATTGATCATGTCCTGTTCCGCCATAGATTCGGGACCATAACGTTGTTCCTGATGGACTAATCTTCATCGCGAAAGCATCTCGTTGAGTTCCCAGATTAAGGCTCGTGGTGCCGACAACTAAATAGTTGCCATCTGAGAGGCGCGATACGTCTCGCGGTATAGACACTGGCATGAAAGCGAAGTCAAATGCCCAACCGAGTGCACCAGTGCTGTTAAGGTAGGTAGCATACCCCTTATTCCCATGTTTGCCTACAACAAACACACCATTTCCATGTGCTGCAACCATTGCTGTCGGCCTAGCTGTCCCAGCAAAGGAATATTGAGCGTTAAAGAATTGGACAATAGGCGAATTTACAAAAGCGACGACTACCGTCACGCAGGTGCTGTCTGCACCACAACTATTCGAGACCCGTTGGCAGATGGTATAGGTACCTGGTTGTGCATAAATGTGAAAGGAAAAAGCACCATTGACGATCGTGCCATCCCCAAAATTCCATACGACATTCGTGCCATTATGAGAGGTATCGGCCACCGTGAGCGTGTCACCTGCTAGCAAGGGAACAAACCCAGCTACAGGAATGTCACAACTAAAGGTTTGGCAGGCAGTGTCAGATCCGCAACTATTAGTTGCTACTTGACAAATCCAATAGGTTCCAGAGCTTGCATATTGATGATCGGGGTTTTGTAACACGGAGCCAAAGCCATCCCCAAATGTCCAATTCCATTGCAAGGAATTACTGGAGGTGTCTGTCAAGAAAACATGGGAAAGCGTATTGGAGAATGTATAACCAGCCACTGGAGGAGCACCAAATACTTGAATCGATCGCGTTGCAGTATCACTACAGTATCCATTGTTGCTAATCAAGGAAACTGAATAATTCCCAGCGTTCAAGGCCATAAATTGCAGATTCGAACTCGTTGAAACAGGAGTACCATTGATCATCCATTGCGAGGTGGTAGGTTGCGCTGTGGTATTGGTGAACCACACCGAATCTCCCACACAAGCGGCTCCAGCACCTGTGAAGGCAGCGAAGTCGCAAAGATCGATTAGCTGACAAATCGAATCCGTTCCACATCCATTGGCTACAATGAGGCAAACATTGTAAATTCCTGTTGTACTATAGGTATGGCTTGGATCGTAAGTATTGCTCGTATTTCCATCCCCAAAATCCCATAGGCAGGACTGGAAATTATAGATGGAGTCGGCAAAATCCACGCCAAGCCCTAGTTTTTGGTAGGTCCAATCGATTTTAGGCTTAGGGCAAGCACATTTAAAGCCCGGAGTGTAGGCCGAATAGGTGGATCCCGAAGGAAGCAAAGCATTGATCGCAATTGCAGTGGGAACCGATGATACGACTATCGAGGTAAGAACGGCGTTGGGATGGCTCAAAGCTTCGGGCAAGGGATCGCCAAAAGGAACACAATTTGGAAGATCATAGGGCAGAAAATAATAAATCATTGGTTCCTGTAAGTGGATATTGCAGGGGACAAGGTCTATGAAGTGCCATCCGTAAAATGCGATTCCGTTGCTGAGATCGCTAAATGCTCCAAAAATCTCCAGCTCTTGATAGCTGTTGGAGTAAGGATGACCAGAGACTAAGGTAACACCAGAACTATCCAAAATTGCATGAAAAAAATCCGAGATCACGTGTGGCACTCCAATGCAAGACCCAGCCACATTGTACCCAACATTACCTGCAATCCAAACAGCATTTCGGTCATACCACCCAGCGATATAAGCATCTGTGAAAAGTCCAAAATTTGTACTAGCGTTCGAAGTAAACATCTTCGACCATTTTATTTGTCCTGAAGGAGAAGCAAACGTACACTGGAGACTAGTTCCACCATAGGCAGAGAATGCGATGGATCCATCAGGAAAGACGGTGGCGTCTTTGGCAAGCCCCAAGTTGTAGGCTCGGAGTACAGCACCGTAATTGTCTATTCCAAAGAGATAATTTGACGCCAAAACATAAAGTCTTTGATCCCCACCCTTGAATAGTTTTGTAGGCGTGCCCGGCACAGTGTATTGCCAGCTGCCCAAAATCGATCCATTGGGGTCAAATTTTACGAGAGCAGGCCCAGCTGCTCGCTTCAAAAGTGCATATACATTCCCTAGGCTATCGTTTTCCAAGCCAATGACAGGGCCACTTGGCGAGCGGTATGTCCCAACCCAGCTACCCATGGAATCCAACCGATCTATCCATCCGATATTGGTATTGTCTTTTTTTCCAGCTACCCAGACTTCACGATTCAAATTCAGCAGGCAGTGTTTGTACTCAACAAATGAGTCTGGGCTTGCTTCCCAGACCCTTCCATTGATGAGTCCCCTCCGAAAAGCCAGTTTTTGAAGAGTCCCATATTTCAACTGCGAGCATAGTTTAAGGTTTTTTCGCCGCGAGGCCCATAAAAGCTGGCCGCATTGAATGGGTTTCTTGCAAAAATGCTTCTCAGCGGGGCGGTAAACC
>JANORP010000137.1:0-7621 GCA_031415375.1 Bacteroidota bacterium
GAGGATTCTGTACCGTAGCAGCACGGGTACATCGATCAGGTTCATATTGTATTGGCCGGAGCCATTCACATCTCGGCTGCCACGGCGATTGATTGTAATTTCGGGCATGAGGCTCAGGCGCTCGTCAAAATCATACCACGCAAATCCGCCGATGCTATATCCAAACTTATTGTAGCCACTCCAAGCATCCCCGTCGATTTGACTAGCGACACCCGCGACCAGCAAGCCGCCACCAACACCTTGTGACCACAACGTCGAAACCAAACCCAAGGCCATTCCAAGTAGCAGCATTTTTTTCATTCCCAAATCTACGCAGCTAGCCCCGATTTGAAAGCACCATCGTCATGCCCGAGCGCAGCAAATCAAAGTGAAATGGCCATCGTTGCGAAAAAATTCCTATTTTCAACCCGCGTGAAAATGATAGATGGTATGAAAATGAAAAAAATTGCTGGCTTGGGCTTGGCGATCTTGCTTACGGTGAGCATGGTAGCTTGCAAATCCCAAAATGCAGCCCAGAAAAATGTAACCTCTGAACTGCCCGCCGAGCTTGCAGCTGCCTACCGTGAAGACGCCGCCAGGCTAGCCGTGCGCGAATACAACACCAGTTCACAGACAGGCGAGCATGAGGCTACGATTCCCCAAGACCGCATCGAATATTTTTACGGGCTGCTCAGCCAGGTCTATTGGATCTTCCAAAAGACCGATTCGATACCTGATCTCAGCGGCATCCATACCTTGAAGAATCCCAATTTGAAACAGGTTTTGGTTGTGTTGGAAAAAGATTCACCCTTCAAGGAAAACTGGAGCAAGGGTATGACCCTTACCAACAACTTGTATTTGAACCAATTGACCAGCAAATACAAAATCAGCGTCAAAAACTACCGCGAGACATCGGTCGGCCCGAGCCTCATGATGGAGACACCCAACAACGTAAACACCAAGGAGCTTGCATTTCTCGTCAAGAACTTCGAATCCATCCGCACCGCCGAGGTGCAGGGCCTCATCGGCGACGGCAATGACATCACCTATGGCAGCGATAGCAAGAATGCGATGGCGATCAAATACAGCATCGGCGAGGGCGACTGCCCCAGCGGATGTACCAACCGTAAATCGTGGATCTTTTACATCATGCCCGATGGCACACTCAACTATATGGGAACTCGCGGCAAGATCTCGGCAGCCCTAGAGCCGCCAAAGTAACGGCATAAGGCTACTCAAGTCAGCCTCATTTACCTGCACTCCCAAAAGACGAAATCTCAATGGACCTTCAAGGCTGCCGCCATCTCGGCATCGCCCCAGTGCGTAGCCACATCGGCAGGTGTCATGCCCACGGGCATATTGCCTCCACGCACCTTGGTACTCTGGGCTGCCTTGTCGGCACCCGCTTTGAGCAGCAGATCCGCCATTTTCACATCCCCGCCGATGTCTGCGAGCCAGTGCAAGGGCGTCCAGCCATAAATGTCTCGCACATTGGCATCGACATCAGGCACACTGCTCAAAAAACTGCCGAGGCCGTCGAGCCGCTCACTCCCTGACACCAGATGGATCGGCTGAAAACCTTCGTCGTGCATGATCGCGGCCTTGGCGCCCGCCTTATGCATCTGCTCGATCAAAAAACCGATCCCCGCATGGCAAATAAGGCCAAAGGCCGTATGCCCATCAGCATCTTGCGCATTGGGATCAAAGCCGGCAGCGAGCAGGTCGCCTACGATGTCGCAGGCGTCCAAATAGGCCGCATGTGCCGTCGGTCCCCATGATTGCGAGGTGACGAACCGTTCGGTTTCTCGGTCGAGCACAGTTGTCGCACCACCTTTGGTAAACCAGAGTACACCTGTCTTCAGCGCATAACTCACCGCTTCACCCTCGATTTCGCCTTGGCTAAACCAACTTTTGACGCGCAGCCCACGGATGCCGCGTGCAACCTTGATGAGCAAGGTCTCCTTGGCATCGCTGATCGCATCCATTTTGACATCAGCGGCGCGCAGCATATCAAAAACCACTTTGCGGCCCAAACCACAAGCGGTTGCGATGGGCGTATTGCCGCCCGAGTCGCGGACTTCCTTGTCTGCACCAGCATCGAGCAGGAGCTGCACCATGCTGGGAAAATTGGAGGCCACGGCGACATGCAAAGCCGTGCCACCATGCTTGGTGCGCGCCTCTAGGTCAGCGCCACCCGCGATGAGCGCCCGCGCCACCGCATCGCGCCCCTTGCTTGCCGCCAATTGCAACGCGTGAAACCCGCGCGTATCCGTGAGGTCAGGATCGGCCTTGTGTTGGAGCAGGTATTGCACCACATCCAAATGGCCTTCAAAAGCCGCACAATGCAAAGCCGCCGAGAGCGGCCCCATCGCATTGGGGTCGGCACCTAGGGCCAGCATTTCTTTTACCGTGGAGAGATCGCCGCCTTCGGCAGCGATGATGAGCGATTTTTCTTCTGGGGTAGGCATGTCGTGATAGAATTAGAGTGCGTTGCCAAATTCGGCCATCAAAAATGGGTTGTCTCTGACAATCCAACGCTTGAAGGCTGTGAAGGCAGAGGAGTTTTGGAGGTGCCGCAAAATTCGTCGTTGTGTTTTCAGTCTTTCCTCAGAAGGCTCTTTGATCTCTGCCGCATATTTTTCCAGCAATTTCTGAAATCGCTTGATCTCAATTTGAAGTGCAGCACGCAGATTGGCAGATTCGATTTCTTTCTGCTCAGTGGGAATTCCATTGTAGATCGCCGACAAAAGGGTAACCGTATTGGCGATGGTGGTTGAATCTCGGAGTGCATGAATTTGAACATGCTCACCTGGGAAGGCATCTATTTTGTAGTGGATCACCTCGTCCACTTGTTGTTCGCGCTTTGTACAATTGAGGATTTCTTTGATGGACCGCAGCGCTTGCTTCGTATTGTTGCAATGCACACAGCTGAAGAACAAATTGTCCCAATGAAACATCAATTCCCGGTCGCCTTGATGCGCGATCAAATGTTCAATATTCAAGGAAGTCGGAGCGAAAATCTCGCACAAGTAGCATTTGTTTTTGAAATCCGCTTGCAATTGGATTGTCACACCCTCGCAACGATAGGTGCCACTTGCCTTTGTTTTTTCCAGCGCGAGACATTCGGGGCCGGGTTGTGTTTTTTCGAAGAAAACCATCTCACTTCTGCAACTTCAAGTTCTTAAGCCGAATTTGCTGAAGCTTGATGGTCAACTCATCAGACAAGTATTTCGGGAGCGTCTCGAAATAGCCTTCCAATTCATCGATACGGTCTTCGTCTTCCAGAGAAGGCTCCTCATTGGCCATCAAGCGCTCATATTCATCCACTTGATCTTTCAAAATCTGGGAATATTTATCCATCCCGAAATAACTCTCTACGATCATTTCAGAGGAATACCCTGACAAATCCTCCGTCACGATATGCTTCTCCAAATCGCAGATCACGGCATTCTTCACGGAGGCTAAGACAAACGGTGAATGTGTCGTAACGATGAATTGAATCCTAGGAAAAAAGCTCGTGAGGAATGGCATGACCTTCTTCTGGAGGTCAATGTGCAAATGCGTTTCGATTTCGTCAATGAGGACAATGCCCACAGCTTCATTCGCTCCGATCTTCTGTGCTTCACAAATTATGAGCAACTCGCCCACAATTCCCAAAATTGAGGCATACCCATCTGAGAGCTCATTGAGGGTATAAGGGAGCTTGCCCTTTTCTTGGACTATGAAATTCCAGTTGTGCTTATCAAATTTAAGCGAAATAGTCTCATCTCCTATCAAATCAACGAGCTGTTTCGTGAAATTTGTAAACCAATGGTCGATTTGCCTAATGGCTTGTTCATCATTCTCTTCGCGCGCCAAGGATTTCCCTACCCATAAGTTTACAAGGTGTTGGACAAAGAGCTTGCCGAACTCCGCTTTTCGGCCTTCTTGTGGACTGAATTCAATCAAACGGGGGCCTGCAGGAACTTCAAAACTAGCCCCTCTTTTCGCAGGGAAATAGGCATAAATGGGGGTAGAAGAGCCTTCCTCTAGTCCTTGTGGGTCAATATTCGTGAATTCCACGAAGACCTTAGCAAACATGACAAGAGAACTGTAGTACCAATTCGCCAAATATGGATTCGTACCAATCTGGTTGTGTAGCGCCTCCAACACCGAAGTCTTACCACTCCCGTTCCGCCCTGTCAAAATCAGATGCTTCCGCTCCGTCTCAGAGAGCGGAATGTCAAAATCCTTGAGGTGGCGCACCTCGTGGATGTGAATTTTGGTGATAAAAAGTTCTTCCATTGCCATCTTGAATGCAGGGCTTCGATTCGCCACGCGCATTTACAAAGATACCAAGGATGGGCTTAGTTCAAAACCCCTCAAAAATCCTCCTCCTCCTCATCCCCACCCTTCCCAAATCCGCCACCCAACAACCCGCTCATAAAATCCTGGAACACCACGCCTTTCTCCAGCCTGGATTTCCCGATCAGGGAGAATTCGGCGAGGCCGTGGAGCACAAATTCCATCAAGACCAGGCGCTCGGCGCCTTTGGCTTCGGGTTGGTATTTGGTCACGACGGCTTCTAGGCCGGGGACTTTGCCGAGGGCCGTGGCGTAGTCGGCGTCGCCGAGGTCGAGGAGCATGTCCACCTTATTGCCCGCGCCAAACCAGCGAATGACGATCTCGTAGGGATTTTCCTTGCTGTTTTTGCGTAGTTCCTCAGGGTTGGGGAAGTAACCGACAAACTGCCCACGAATGGCTTTGCCAATCAGATTCTGGGCGACGATGGCGGGGCCTTCCTGCTCACCCTCATAGACGAGTTCGATCTTGCCGGTGATGGCGGGCACCACACCCCAAAGATCGCTGATGCGTGCCTGGGTATGCGCAATGTGGGCGCGCAGACCGCGTCGCTCGGCTGCGCTCACAAGATTTTCCAATGCCGAGATCGTGAGACGCGCGGATACACCGCTCTTCTGATCGACAAATTCACTGCCACGGGCCTCGATGGCGATCTGCTCGATGAGCCGCTCTAGGAGCGGATGCACCTTCACACGCGACGCCGCCGAGGGCGCGATATGTGCCTCTTGCAGCGTGATCATCATCCCGATTTCCAGCGTCTTGGGATAATGAGTGAGGATTTGGCTCTCGATACGGTCCTTGAGGGGCGTCACGATGCTGCCACGGTTGGTATAGTCCTCAGGGTTGGCGGTGAAGACAAACTGGATGTCGAGCGGCAAACGCAGCTTGAAACCACGTATCTGCACATCGCCTTCTTGCAAGATGTTGAAGAGGGCGACTTGGATGCGGGCCTGCAAGTCGGGCAACTCGTTGATCACAAAGATGCAGCGGTTGCTGCGTGGGATGAGGCCGAAGTGGATCACCTTTTCATCGGCGTAGCTGAGGCGCAGGTTGGCGGCCTTGATCGGATCGAGGTCGCCGATGAGGTCGGCGACAGACACATCGGGCGTGGCGAGCTTCTCGGCATAGCGCTCGTCGCGGTGCAACCATGTGATCGGGGTGGCGTCGCCCATTTCTGCAAGCAGCTCGACAGCGCCTCGGCTGATCGGCGCAAATGGATCATCCTGCAATTCAGAGCCTTGCACCATCGGGATCCATTCATCCAATAGCGCCACCATCTGCCGCGCCATGCGAGTCTTGGCCTGCCCACGTAGGCCGAGCAAAATCATGTTGTGGCGGCTCAGGATGGCCCGCTCGATGTCAGGAATGACCGTATCCTCGTAGCCATAGACGCCCGGAAATACATTTTCGCCCGCTTTGAGCCTGAGGATCAAGTTCTCGCGCAACTCATCCTTGATGGATTTGGAGGCATATCCAGCAGCCTTGAGCGCGCCGAACGTATTGATTTTGGGAGGATTTTGGTGCATATTCATGTCTAGAAGGCAAGATAACAGAATTTTTGGGAGGAATGTTTTGGAGGAAACCTCCATTCGTCGTCCGTACCCGGAACTTTGGGGAAGGAACAACGAACGGAAATTACAAGGCTTCAAATTTCGTAGGAAGCCATGCTGGTCCAAATTCAGCGAAAAATGAATACCTTTGCATCGCGGTCAAGACTGTTCCGCCCCGCCAGAAATGTCGTTTTGCGTGCCGAAAAGATGAAACTGAAGCAAATTACCATCCAGGGATTTAAGTCCTTTGACCAAGAGGGCGCGACGATCCGCTTTGGGGATGCGACTGTATTGCTCGGGGCCAATGGGGTTGGGAAGAGCAATGTAGTGAGCTCTTTTAAGATGCTGAATTTCATGGCGGCAGGGGCTTTTCAGACCTATGTTGCTGAGCAGGGATTTGCAGGTTCACTTTGCTATTATGGTTCCAAGATTTCCAAGGAAATCTATGCCAAAATTGAATTGAACGATGATGGGGATCCTTACTACGAGATGTATTTGTCTGCGATTTCCGATCAAGTAGTTTTCAGAAATGAGACGATCTCCGACCGGCCTAGCAGCGAGCAAGTCGGCAGAAGTTCTAGTTCATTTGGCGGGGGAAAGACGGAATCAACCTTGCTGACGCTT
Source organism: Bacteroidota bacterium (assembly GCA_031415375.1). Taxonomy (GTDB): domain Bacteria; phylum Bacteroidota; class Bacteroidia; order J057; family JADKCL01; genus JADKCL01. The sequence continues at coordinate 6,495 of JANORP010000137.1, forward strand.
GCAATTCGATGGAATCCCATTTCTCAAATCTCGTTGCCGCCACTTTGGTGAATGGGTCACCAAACTTGAAAAAATCGGGGAGCAGAACCCCAAATGTTAGATCCCCAATAAATCGAAGACTATAAATTCACAGATTTCTAAATGGCCCAAAAAATAGATGCATCCTACTTCCAATCCGCGATGACCCTCATGCGCGGGCGCACCGCCAATCAGCAGGAGCAGGGATTTAACATGGTGCTTGCACATGCACCCAAGTTTGCCGCGGAATTGGTGGAGGAGTTTCGTGCGGAGACCGACCATGGCCTCAAATGTTGGCTGCTAGAGCTGCTAACACATGCCCGTGCAGAGGTGGCATTTCCTTTGTTTCATGAGATGCTCGACGCGAGCAACCTCATCTACCGCGACTGGGCCGTCACAGGATTGCGCAAATTGAACTCCAAGCCAGCGAAGAAGCTCCTAGGAGACAGGGGTTTTGGCGGATAGGCTGCGTGAATCAGCAGCAGCTAAAGCGACTCAAAAAACCCAACCGATGCAGGCGGTAGAGGTCGGGACAAAACCTGATGAAAAATTGCGGGTAGGAGGCCCAAAAATATTTACATATTGTGGTGTCACGCGCCATATCCCAAGAGCGTACCCGACGCCAACTGTTGCAGAAATGGCCAATCGGCCGCCGACAAGCCATTGAAACCCGAGATGGGAACCCAATTGCACGACCTTACCGCGGTAATAACTCAATATGCTTATCGGCTAGTGTGCCAGTAGGTATCCATAAGGTTTGTCATTTCGAGTGACCACAAATAGGATTTGCCTTTTGATCGAATGACAAACCCACCTGTCATCCCGAGCGTAGCCGAGGGATCTTGAGCACAGATACACTCCCTGCCCAGCAGCAACACGATCCCTTCACAACGAATTTATTCAATTTTTCAACTTGCTGATTATCTGAACAATGCATCACTTGTCATTGGTAGCGTAGCGCAGCGGAGCCGAGGGATCTTGAGCACAGAGACACTCCCTGCCCAGCAGCAACACGATCCCTTCACAACGAATTTATTCAATTTTGCAACTTACTGATTATCTGAACAATACATCACTTGTCATTGGTCCCGAAGTCTTTGGGTATTTGC
>JANORP010000138.1:0-3502 GCA_031415375.1 Bacteroidota bacterium
GCTGGGGAGGCCCGACGAACGGTTGCAGGCGATGATGGTGACGGCAGTTTTAAGTAGAAGTCGTTTCCGTTCGTTGGGCCTCCCCACAACTAGCGGGGACGCCCAACGAACGGTTGCAGGCGATGCTAACGCAACGCGACAAACGACCGCATTGCGCAAGGACGACAGCCAATATTTTCCAGAGTTTTTGTAGTTTCAGCCCATGAAGCTCCGCTTGACTTTCCTCTGCCTGGTCACAGCCCTGGCATTTAGCTGCAATCAGCCTGCCGATGAGGCGGGCGCCTCGGGCCTGCCCGATTCCCAACCCAAGGGCTTGCAACTCATGGCACAATATTGCGGGGCCTGCCATACCGTGCCTTCGCCGAGCGACCTGGACCAAAAGACCTGGAAAAACCACATCCTCGTGCGCATGGGTGCCTACATGGGCATCTACAACGACAACGTCCAATATTATGACAGCGTCCCCGAGAAATGGCTGGAACCCGGCATCGGCGGCGCGCGTGTGCGTGCAGGCGGCGTGTACCCCAAGTCGCCCTTGATGAGCCGCCCCGATTGGGAAACTTTGCGGGATTATATCCTGCAAAATGCGCCCTTGGCCACCACAGCCGCCCCCGGCATGCTCCCGATCGACCGTGTGCTCACGTCCTTTGTGGCGCGACCGCTGCAACCCGACAAGGAATTGCAGCCCTTGGTCACCGCAGTGGCCATCGACTCGACGACAGGGCTGTTGTATGCCGCCTTTTTCCAGCAAAGCCTCCTGCAATTGGATGCCCAAGGCAAGCTGCGCGACCATGTCGATGGCTTGTATGGCCCCGTATTCCTCCAAAGTGGTCCCGACGGGCTCAACCTTGCCGAGATCGGCAGCATGAAGGGCAGCGACCACCCCAAAGGCAGCATCGCGCAATATGCAAGCTTTGCGCAGCTCAAAGCCAAGCAACCTGCACAGCAGTTTGATTCCTTGATGCGGCCTGTGATGGTGCAATGGGCCGACCTGGATCTGGACGGCGACCGCGATGCCGTCTTGGCAGAGTTTGGCTACCATTTTGGGGAAATGTCTTGGCAGGAAAATACGGGCAACCAAACCTACATCCGCCACACACTCTATCCCGACGACGGCACCTTGTCGATCCATGTGGCCGACTTCACGGGCGATGGCCTGCCCGACATCTTGAGCCTCAAAGCCAATGCCGACGAGCGCGTCGATCTCTATGTCGGCAAGGGAAAAGGTGAATTTGAACTCAAAGTGCTCTTTCGGTTCAATCCCACTTATGGGAGCACGGCGATGGAGGTCGTGGACTGGAACCACGACGGCAAATTGGATTTTCTCGTGGCCAATGGCGACAATGGCGACTATCCGCCGATCCTGAAACCCAACCATGGTGTGCGCCTCTACCTCAACAAGGGGCAGGGGAATTTTGAATTGGGCCACTATTGGCCGATCGATGGGGCCTACGGCCTGCGGGTGCGCGACTTTGACTTGGACGGGGACCATGACCTCGCTGTGGTCTCCTTTTACCCCGACTACAAAAGCCGTCCCGATGAGGCATTCGTCTATTTTGAAAATCAAGGGAACGAGCAATTTGCCGCGCATACATTCCCCGAAGTTGGCCTCGGCAGGTGGATGGTCATCGACGCCGCCGACATGGACCACGACGGCGACCAAGACATCCTCCTAGGCGCATTCAACGTCAAGAGCGACGACTGCAGCGAGGCGACCTACGACCAATGGATCAAGGACAATGTGCCGCTGATGGTGCTGGAAAACAAGACGCGTGGCAAATAGGATGGCCAAAAAAGCGGCCGTCTCGCTCATTTTTATGCATATTCTACCCAAAATAGCCTATATTGAGGCGTAATTAGGGGACAGAGAAAATGAAAGCGTTATCCATTGGGATCGCCCTGCTATGGGCTGTATCGTGTTATGGCCAAACTTGGCTCAGCCTGCCTGCTGCAACAGGTTATGTCGATATTGGCGACCTGGATGTGCCGGGCAATCAGCTCACAGTCGAGGCCCTGTACACCTCGACCAATGCGGCCTCCGTCGATCTTGTGTCCAAGCACTCTGGCCCCCCCAATGTGAACTATCTCTTGCGCCGCACACATGCCGAACTCAGCACGACCAGCGGGTTTAGCTTCACGCCCCAAATCTGCCCTCCCGACGAAAACACCTGCCGCCACGCCGCCATGGTCTATGACGGCGTCAATTTGAGATTTTACCTCAATGGACAGCTCAATGGGCAGGTTCCCTTTACGGGCACCATGATCCAAAACAACTTTCAAACGCTCATCGGCAATCTAGGATGCTGCTTTAGCGGCGAGCAATTTTTTGGCTTTATCGACGAAGTGCGTATATGGAATGTCGCACGCACACAGGTCCAAGTCCAGACCTTCATGTTTGCCCCCCTACCCACCCCCACGACCCAAATCGGGCTACAGGCCTATTATTCCTTCAATAGCCTCACAAATCTGCAAGGAAATCCAGCGTGGAATGGCACGATCGCAGGCACAGCCAGCATCGGCAGCGCCAATCCCATCTGCTCGGCCCTGACCTCGGTTTGTGTGATCTTGGGGGGCAAGTTTGAGCGCTTCACAGCAGGCACACAAGCGGGCGGCCTACAACTCGACTGGAAATGGGCGGGTGAAGCACCGCAATATTTTCTCCTGGAAGGAGGATCAGAACCCGCATCACTTTCCCCACTCCAACAAATCGATGGCTCCGAATCGACTGTGTGGATCGCAAACGCACCACATGTGCCGACTTGGCTGCGTGTTGCAGCACTGAGCCGCAATGGCGAAAGGACGGAGAGCAACAGCGTGCTATTCATGCCTTCTGCGCAGACCAATGGGCTTCGCCTAGAACCCGCTGCCGGGCATGTGAACGTGATCGTACCCCAACCCATGCACCTGCAATGGCGCATCGTCGATGCCGCTGGGCGCTTGCATGCCGCTGGCCAAATCGATGCCGTCGGCGATGTGCAGATTCCCCTTCCACACTTGACCAGCACCATGCTCATCGTGCAGGTCACTGCCCTAGGCCAAACCAAGGTCATCAAGTGCATTGTGGAGTGATGTCGCAGCAGGCGGCGGGATTGTTGGAGTAGGAGTGTGTAACAATCTTGGGGAGAAGTATGATCGATTGTGCGGCCGGTCAAGCACCCTAGGTGCGGGAGCCGAACGCCAACCCAACCCAAGCCTCTTGTGCAAGATGCTTAAAATCAAGATTAGGGATGCCCATCCTACGAAATTGAGGAAGCGAATTTAAAAGGCAGGTATTTCATGTTGCAATCTGTGCTCAAATCTTACATTCGCTGGGCAGCGATGGTGCTGGAACAAACATTGGGTGCGCCGATCGAATGGCCCATCTAGTGTCGCGTCAAATTTAAATACCGAGTTTGGGGTATAGCCTCTTGAGCTTGATCCTTGCATCGTCGATGGTGAACTGCCAATCGGTCTTTTTTGCCGTGTTGTTCTTGTCAGCAGTCCATGCGGCTATTTGGCCTTC
>JANORP010000139.1:0-3689 GCA_031415375.1 Bacteroidota bacterium
CCCCAACTACATCGCTTAAATTTGGATGAAGTTATCGCTATTGCGCCACGTCATCTCCATATCGCTCGTCTTGCTCCTGCTGTTACAATGCATGGGCCATACGTGGTTGCATCAGTTGCAGCTCGGGGCTTGGCAGCATGCCCAGTGGGAGTTGTTGGAAGAGGGGATGCGTGAAGGGAAGCAGGTTGAGGGCGTCGTGATTTTTACAGTTGCCGATCAACAGGATTTGACTTGGGAAAATGCGCACGAGTTTAGCCATCAAGGGCAGATGTATGATGTGCTGCGTTTGCGCCTGCAAGCTGATGGCCTTTGGGAGGTGCGCTGCCTTCCGGATGCGACCGAGAGCCGCATCAAGGACGACTTCAAGGCATCCATCAGCGGCCATGACCTCGACCCGTCACGCGTTCCGATCGGTCTCAGTGGTCGCTTGCTCACCTCGCCCTATACACCCTGTGCAGTGATCGCGCTACCAGATGTGCCTTCATCTACGCCTGTTTTTCAGTGGCGGCATTGGGCCATGGGAATTGCGCCAGCATTCCCGCCCGAGGGGCATCCACCTACCTTTGCTTGAATGCATGTTTGGTTTGGGAGGTATCTCTTTTGCAGATGCGTCCCAAGGTTTGCGTGCCTTTGCTTACGCGGTTTAGTTGTGATCAATATCAGGGGCTATTGGCTTCGGTCGCCGGAGGCAAAGGGTTGATTGTCCTACGGCTTCCGCCTTGCGAAACAGGCGCCAGCCTTGGACTCGATTGGATCGCTGAAGGTAAAGGGCTACCCTAAAGTGTTACGCACGCTAATCCATTCGCTTGATTTTGTCTGCTGCACCATGCGCATTGGCTAGCAGGCGCTGTCCTCAATTCATTCAAGGAAAATATCACTTATGAAACAATATTTGCTCCTTTTGTGCATGCTATGCATCGGCACATTTGCAATTGCGCAGACCGTCACGGTCACCGACATCAATACCATGGCGCCCTTGGCAGGCGTCTCCGTGCGCACGGCTTTGGCTGTGATCGGTGAGACCGACGCCCGTGGTCAACTCGACATCAGCGGTGCACGCGATGCCGACAGCCTCTTTTTTTCCCTCTCGGGATTCCTCTCGGAGCGCTATGCCCTCGACCAACTGCCCGGTCTCGGCGATGAGATCCACCTGTTTCAAAATACCTATTCCCTCGATGAGATCGTCGTCTCGGCGAGTAAATTTGAGGAGAAGCGCAAGGATATTGCGCAGCCGATAGAGGTGTTGCGTGCCAAGGACCTCGCCTTCCAAAACCAGAGTACCACGGCCGATGTGATGCAAAACACAGGCAATGTGCTCGTGCAAAAAAGCCAGTTGGGCGGCGGTAGCCCTATCATCAGAGGCTTTGAGACCAACAAAGTTTTGATGGTCGTGGACGGCGTGCGTATGAACAATGCCATTTACCGTGGTGGTCACCTTCAAAACATCCTCACCCTCGACAACACCATGATGGACAAGGTCGAGATTCTCTTTGGCCCAGGATCTACGGTTTATGGCAGCGATGCCCTCGGTGGTGTGATGGCCTTTTACACCAAAAACCCGACGCTCAATACACAAGCTGGCCTCTTGGTCAAAGCGAATGCCTTCACCCGCTATGCCTCTACCTCAGGTGAATTCAGCGGCCATGCCGACGTGAGCCTGGGCGGGCAGAAATTTGGCTCGCTCACCAGCATCACCTATTCCCAGTTTGGCGATCTGCGTCAGGGCAATCTGCGCAATCCATTTTATGGCGACTGGGGTAAACGTTCATTCTACCAAACCCAGATCAATGGTATCGACTCCATGGTCGTGAATCCCGACTCCAACATTCAAGTCGGCTCGGGTTATTCGCAATATGACATCCTGCAAAAATTTACTTTCAAGCAGAATGCGCATGTGAGCCACGGCCTCAATTTCCAATACAGCACTTCCAGCGATATGCCGCGCTACGACCGTCTCACTCAGCTGGGTGGCAATGGCAAGCCCAAATATGCTGAATGGTATTACGGCCCGCAAAAGCGTCTCTTTGGTTCCTATACCCTCAACCTCAATGCCGACAAGGGCTTCTATGACCATGGTCGCTTCATCGTCGCCTATCAAAACATCGAAGAGAGCCGCAACGATCGCCGGTTTGGAAGCGACAACCTCAACCACCGCATCGAGCAGCTCAATATTGTGTCCCTCAATGCCGATTTTACCAAGAAAATCAAGACCAATGAGCTGCGTTATGGCTTGGAAGGCACCTACAATATGGTCAATAGCACCGCCGCCCGTGAGCACCCTAGCACGGGCTTGAGCGAGGCGCTCGACACCCGCTACCCCAATGGCGGCTCCAGCATGCGCTCCATCGCCCTCTATGCCACCCACAGCTGGGAAATTGTGCCCAGCAAGCTTATCCTCAATGACGGCATCCGTCTCAGCAATGTGGGCCTCAACGCCTCCTGGACCGACACCACATTTTTCCCCTTCCCCTTCAAGTCGGTCACGCAAAACAATACCGCCCTCAACGGTAATCTCGGCCTTGTCTATATGCCGGGTGCGGCTTGGCGTTTCACCCTGCTGGGCAGCACAGGCTTTCGCGCACCCAATGTCGATGACCTCAGCAAAGTCTTTGAGTCGGTGCCTGGCAATGTCATCGTTCCCAATCCCAATCTCAAACCCGAGAACACCTACAACCTTGACTTGGGCATCAGCAAGACGATCGCCCAGCAAGTCACCGTCGGCGGCAATGCCTGGTACACCATCTACCGCAACGCCATCACCACGAGCTTGAGCACGTTCAATGGCGCAGATTCCATCCAATATGATGATCAGCTGAGCCGCGTCACCACGAGCGTCAACGCCCGAGAAGCCTATTTGTATGGTGGCAATGCCTACTTGGCCTTTGAATTCAATGACCACTTCCGCTTCACCAATACCATCAATTACACCTATGGGCGTCTCAAAACCGACAGCACCGACTACCCGCTCGACCATATTGCGCCCCTTTTTGGCAAGAGCAGCCTGCAGTTGAGCATCAAGAAATTCCGCGCTGAATTTTTTGTCCTGTACAGCGGTTGGAAGAGCCTCAAGAATTACAATTTGGTCGGCGAAGACAATATCGACAACGCCACGCCCCTCGGTATGCCCGCATGGATGACTCTGAACGTGCGTGCTGCCTATCAGATCAACAAGTATGTGCAAGTGCAAGCAGCGGTCGAAAACATCCTCGACCAAAACTACCGCGTCTTCGCCAGCAACATCGGTGCCCCCGGCCGCAATATTGTGCTGACCTTGCGCGGCACGTTTTGAGGAGGCAAGCGCCGCTACATTTGTACACACTCACGTACGGGTATCTCTAAAAACCCACGATGCTGGGTAGCTACGTATTTGAATCGCCTCATTTGCAGCAGGGATCATCGGCTCAAAAAAACGAAGTGCCTGATGCGTTTTTTGGAGATGTCCTCAAGGGTTTCCAAACCATTTGACGGTGGTACCTGTAAGTCCGAAGGATTTGAATGTGAATAGCCCCCGCATTTCATGCGGGACGCGGCGTAGGCGGAGCCTACGGCTGGAGAAGTGCCATTTCCCAGCCCCAAAAGGGTTGAATATAAGCATAATACATTCAACCCCTTCGGGGTTGGGGCATATTGCCGCTGATGCCCCGAGCTTTGCTCGGGGCTATTCACATTGAAGCCCTTCGGGCTTCGTT
>JANORP010000140.1:0-25603 GCA_031415375.1 Bacteroidota bacterium
GCAAACGGAGTCGGAATACTTGGCGCAGGACCCCAATCCAATGACCGTGCGCCTCACGACCAACAATCGCCCTGTAGGTGTCGTGCCAGGCATGATCGGGCCCCACCTGCTGGACCTGATGCGGGGCGAGTCGTTGCCGGAACCCGATGTGGTGTTTGGTATTTTACACGGCCCCTACGGCGAAGACGGGACGATGCAGGGCCTGTTGCAACAACTGGACTTGCCTTATGTAGGGCCGGGTGTGGCGGGCAGTGCGGTGGCGATGGACAAGGACATCGCCAAGCGCTTGATGAATGAGGCGGGTATTCCCAATGCTCCATTTGTGGTGTTTCGCAAGGAGGATCGTCAGCTAGTCACGGCCGAGGCTTGTGCCCACTTGGCGCTGCCCTGGTTTGTGAAGCCTGCACGACTGGGTTCGTCGGTAGGGGTGAGCCGGGTGACGAAGCCTGAGGACCTGGCCAAGGCGGTCGATCTGGCGTTTGATTTTGATACAAAAATCTTGATCGAGCAGGGCATTGTGGGCCGCGAAATCGAGTGTGCGGTGCTGGGCAATGCCCATCCACAAGGCTCGGTGATCGGGGAGGTGATCCCACCCAATGGTTTCTATGACTATGAGGCCAAATACATCGACGCCAACGGCGCCAAGTTGATGCTACCTGCACCTGGACTGAGTGCAGAGACCGTCGCACGCGTGCAAGCGCTGGCCGTGAAGACGTTTGAGGTCTTGGAGTGCGAGGGACTCTCAAGGGTGGATTTTTTCCTCACCCACGACGATCACCTATTGGTGAATGAGGTGAATACGCTGCCTGGATTCACCAACATCAGCATGTATCCCAGCCTCTGGAAGCTGAGCGGGATCCCTTACCCGGCACTGATCGACCGGCTGCTGAGCCTCGCTATCGAACGCAAGGCTGCTGAACGGGCGCTGAAGACGGAAATGGCGTTTGATTGATTTACGATTGGATGGACAATTGGTCGATCCAAAGGAATACTTTTCAATTGCTGGTCTGCTGACGCAATCGCACAAGGTCGGTGTACCAAAAGCAAACGCTTCATGCAGCTCCTATTCGGCTGCAAGGAGCGTTTCTGCGTGGGTGGGGTACAGTTTTTATTTCACTGACAGCTATCGATCAGGCATTCCTAGACCAGGCACAAATGGGAGGCGGTCAGGAAAAACTGACGAATCGGCCAAAGCGTGGGGTCAATCGACGATGAGATGGACGCTTTTGTCCTTTTTTGCACCACCCGAAGGGGTGTAACTAAGGGTGATGTTGCCTTTCATCTTCTTGGTTCCTGTGCGGATCTCCAAGTCCAGTTCGCCCTTGTGGTTGGCGTAAAATACTTTGCGCCCGACGCTGATGCCTCCTTTTTCCGCGACAATCTCGACGCGGGAACCCGCAGCAAGGTCACGCACGGAGATGTCAAGGGTATCGCCCCTGTGCACGGAGAGTTCATCTTTCCAGGTATAAAGCTCCTCGTTGAGTTGGATGGTGACATCGTCCTTTTTGGCGGGACGGTCATCGACAAGGGTCTTCTCTTCGGTTTCGTCTTCTTCCTCGTCGTCCCAATCATTGGTGGATTGGGCGTAGGTCGTGACGGCCATGCAGACCATAAGGGCCATGAATATGCCGATTTTTTTGAACAGGGCGACTGATGGGCGCCCGCTATGTGAATGTGCGTACTGTGTGCTCATGGGCTTGAAATTACAAATAACGGGCCATTTTTGGGAGTGGCTCGGCAAATTTTGCATAAATTGGCGCTGGATTGGCTAGAAAACACATATATGGCAGGGGCGTCTCCTATTGGCGGTTGGTGAAACAGCCCGTTGCGGCATTTAGGCGGATGCAGCAATCGGCTAGCGAGCAGGTTGCGCTGGCTTGGACGCTGCTTTCAGGCTTGTGCATGGTTTTGCTCTGGGCTGATGTCTTCAATCTAGGCCTCGCTTTTGACACAGGGCAGGTGATGAGCGTCACGCTGATCTTGGGACCCGTGGTCGGCATGCTGTCGTTGTTGCTCACTGCACTGCTGAGCATCGCTGCTGGCAGGCTGCTGGCCAAAGGCAGGCCATTGCGCTACGCAACCTTGCTCGCTTGGAATAGCAAGGTGATGCAGCCATGGGGGATCGTGGCGGCGATGATTTGGATCGCACATTCTATGCTGGATTTGCTTCTATTGCAACCGGGTGGCGGCTTGCTTTGGCTATCAGGGGTGCTGCCGATCCCCGTTATCGGGCTTTGGGCCTATCATTCTGCGCTGGCTTTGCGCGTTGCCTATGGCTGGTCGTGGCTGCGCAGCGGCTTGGTCTGGGGGCTTGCATGGAGCGGCAGTGTGGGTATCTTGTTGTTTCTCCTTTCCTTTGTCATGGGAATACCCTTGTTTTGAAAACGATGAATCCTAGTCCAAGTCCCGAAAGTGGGAACTCTGAAAAACCAAAGCGCATCAACCCATGGATCAGCATCTGGTTGCAACCGCGTGCCACACTTCTCTACGCTTGGCAATACCTGCTGGAAGAGTACATCCACCGCATCTACATGCTTCTCGGCTTGGCAGTGATGCTGGCGGCCCGCTTGCCCGATTGGTATGCGGTCGCTCCTCACCCGATCGGGGTGCTGGTGCAATTGCTGCTCTTTGGCCCGATCGGTGGCGTGGTGGCGGGTTATTTGTTTGCGGCCCTGCTGCGCATGGTCGGCAAATGGATGGGCAAGGTGGTGCCCTCGGCGCATGCGAAGTGCATGGTGGCTTGGAGTGACTTGCCTTTTATGGCCTTTTGGGCTGTCTTTGTGATCAGTTTCCTGCTCCTGGACCGCGTGCAAGGGCCCATTTATCAAGATAAAATCTGGCTCTTCAAAGATGTGATCGGCTGGCTACCTTTGCTCATCGCGTCGCCATTCTATGTCTGGGGGGTGATCATTCGGTTGCGGTCGATCATGGTGTTGCTCGGGCTCAGCACAGGCAAAGCGGTATTGGCTTGGGCGATCACGACTATCCTCACATATCTACCTGCATCCACCATGATCTACGTGTATCTCATCCTCTACTACGTCACGAGTTCAGGAGCTGGGCCGAGCTGATTAGGATCGAATGCGGTGTCTTTTTATAGCTTGCCTGGTGCGGATGCAGTGACGGCGAGGGATATTGCCGATAGGACTTGGGGGAAATTTGCGGCGGAAGTACATGGATTTTGCTGCATATTTGCTCGGACAGCTAGGCATGATCGGCTGAAATATGATGTCCCTAAAAATCTACACTTTTGGAAGGATGAAGTCATCTCGGCAGATGCTGGTCCTGTGCATGCTGTCGATGGGACTTTCGCTCAATTTCGGCTGCGGAAACATGAAGTCGGACAAGCGTATTTATGGCCAATATGAGGGCCTGATCGCCGACTCGGCGATGGTGGTAAGTGCCCACCCTGCGGCTAGCCGCATCGGGGTCGAGATCCTGCGGCAAGGGGGCAATGCCGCGGATGCCGCAGTGGCAGTCCACTTTGCGCTGGCAGTTGCTTTCCCCTATGCTGGTAACATCGGCGGCGGCGGATTTTTGGTGCTGCAAACGGCTTCTGGCGAGACGAATGCCTTGGATTTCAGGGAAAAGGCGCCACTTGCGGCACGGCAGGACATGTATCAGGACTCCCTCGGCGATGTGGTGCCTGGCCTCAGTGAAAAGGGGCACCTGAGCGTGGGCGTGCCCGGCGCTGTGGCAGGGATGGTGGAATTGCACCGTCGCTATGGGCGATTGCCCTGGGCGACGCTGATCCAACCCAGCATTGACCTGGCCCGCAACGGCCTGGTCGCTACCCCCAACGATGCCAAGTGGCTCAATGACCAAGCGGTCGATTTCAAAGAATACAATTCTGAAGGTCTGGCTTATATGGTCAAGGACACGCTGTGGAAAGCTGGGGACAGCATCGTACAAGCGGATTTGGCGGTCACGTTGGAGCGCATCCGCGATGCGGGGCGCGCGGGTTTTTATGCAGGGGAGACGGCGCGGCTGTTGCTGGCAGAGATGCAGCGGGGCGGCATCATTACGCAAGCAGACCTCGACGCTTACGCGCCGGTGTGGCGCAAGCCGCTCCAAGGCCGCTACCAGGGCTATGACATTGTGACCATGCCGCCGCCGTCTAGCGGTGGCATCGTGCTGCTGCAACTGCTGGCGATGGTGGCACGCCATCCCGTCGCCGAATGGGGCCCTGAAGATGCACGCACGATCCACCTGATGGTGGAGGCGGAGCGACGGGCATTTGCCGACCGCGCGGAGTACATGGCCGATCCTGATTTCATTGCGGTGCCGATCGCGGGGCTGCTCGATGCTGCTTATATAGAGGCGCGCATGGCCGATTTTGACCCGCAACGGGCGACGCCGAGCAGCAGTATCCGTCATGGTGCGCCTCGTCGAGAGCCGACGGAGACGACGCACTTCTCGATCATGGATGCCGAGGGCAATGCAATCTCGCTCACGACGACGCTCAACAGTCCATACGGCAGCAAGGTCTGGGTGGCGGGTGCTGGCTTTTTGCTCAACAATGAGATGGACGATTTCAGTGCCAAACCAGGCAGCCCCAATCAGTTTGGTTTGGTGAGCAATGCCTCCAATGCTGTCGCGCCCGGGAAACGGATGCTGAGCTCGATGACGCCGACGATCGTGCTCAAGGAGGGCGAGGTGTTTCTTGTGTTGGGTACGCCAGGCGGCGCGACGATTACGACTTCGGTGTTTCAGGTGATCCTGGATGTGGTGGCACATGGCATGAGCTTGCAAGAGGCGGTCGATCAGAAGCGTTTTCACCACCAATGGCTGCCGGATGAGATTGCGATCGAAGACAGTGCTTTCTCGACGGCGACGTGGCATGCGCTGCGTGCACTCGGGCATCATGTCTGTGTGCGAGAGCCAATCGGGCGGGTGGATGCCATCTTGCGGCGGCGAGATGGCAAGCTGGAAGGCGCGGCTGACAAGCGGCGCGATGATGCTGCTGCGGGCTATTGAACTGCAATGAATTCTTTTTTTGGACTAATTTTGGCGCATGAAAAGTTTCCTTTTGATGTCCCTCTTTGCGATGGCACTGCTTGCTGGCTGCAGGTCTCGCACCCAAGATGTCGCGCCTGTCGCGACGAATGACGCTTTACAAGAAAACACGATGGGAAAAGGCGAGGTCATCGGCGAGGTCACTGTGCGTGGCATCTTGTCGCATACAAAAGGACGCATGGGGCAGGTAGGCGGCATGATCATCTCTGCTAACCTCCTCACAGGTCCCGAGGGCGGCGCTTGGCTGCCTGCCTATGAGGAGCTGGTGGGCAAAAATGTACAGGTTGCGTGGCTGCACTACCGCTATACTTGCAGTCCAATTGAGCAGTGCTTGGAGGGCGGGGTGATCCATTATTTGCAATCGATTACTTCTATTCGGTTGGCGGCAGAGGCGGAAGCTGATCCTTATAGCGGGTATGGCGAGGTGCTGGGCGCGAAGACTGTGAAGGGCATCTTGCGGACTGGCAAGGGCGACATGGCCGAAGTCGGTGATATGATGATCCCTGGTGATTGTCTTTATGGACCGGAACGTGGGAATTGGAAGCAGGAATATATGGCGCTGATTGGGAAAATGGTGGAGGTGCGCGGGGAGCATTACCGGTATTTTTGTGGTGCAGAGCAACAATGTTTGAGTGGCGGTGTGATCGATTGGCTGCGGGCAATTGATTATGTGAAGTTGGCGGAATGAGTTTTTTAGGGCTTCGTTTGGTTTGTGCTTTTTGGGCAATTTTCGGTTTTGTTTTCGCGAGCCCCCGCTCCCTGAGCGGGACAGGCTCGGCTTAGTGTCAGCGTTTGAGCCGGAGGCTCACGCTTCTTCAGGTGTAGGGTCATGCTTCTTTAGTCGATGGGTCATGCTTCTTTAGCTGGAGGGTCACGCATCTTTAGACAGGGGCTCTCGGTTCTTTTGGCGGATGCCCATGCTTTTTTAGCCGGAGGGTTACGATTCTTTCCTTTGCTTTTGGGTGTGGCTGGTGGGAGCGGTTTCCTGTATTGATTGGATTTTCCTAAATTGAGGCTTGATCTGAAGTTTATGCGAAATCTGGTTTTTCTTTTTTGTTTGCTGCTGCTTGGCACGGCTACTTTTGCGCAGATGGGCGGCACGTCTCAAAGGATGCGCTTCCCGATCCAAGGGACGGTGAATCTCAGCGCGGTACAAGCTGACTATCAGCCGCTACTGGTGCGCCTGGAGGCGCCTGCCCCTGATGGGAATTCTGAGAAGGCGAAACTTGCGCTCTACAAGCAGCAGTTGGCCGGGCAGCGTCAAGCACCACAGCTGAATGCTTTGAAGGTGGATTCGACGGCACCCTCGCCCTGGGTTGGCGTCAATTTCCAAAGCAATCAGGTGATCAACGGTGTGCCCAACGACAATGATATGGCCATTTCCAATGGTGGAAAGGTGATCTCAGTGATCAATAGCAATATCTATGTGCACGAGGCCAATGGGGCTTCGTTTGGCAATTTGTCGCTGGATGCTTGGGCGGCTCCGCTGGGGCTCAGTGGCTCCAAGTTTGACCCACGGGCGCTGTATGACCCTGTCCATGATCGTTTTGTGATTGTCTGTCTCAATGGTTATACCGATTCGACTTCCTATGTGATCATGGGCTTCTCGCAGACGAATGATCCCGCTGGGGTTTGGAACCTCTATGCGCTGCCTGGAGATCCTGACAACGACTCGCTCTGGACCGACTACCCGATCATGGCGCTCAATGAACATGAACTCTTCCTGACGGGCAATCTGCTCTACAATGATCAGCCCTGGCAGACAGGGTTCAACCATAGCATCTGCTGGCAGATCGACCTCGACAGTGCTTATGCAGGTGGCACGCTCGACACGCGCCTATGGTCCAATGTGAACTTTGGCGGTGCCCCTGTGCGCAATTTGTGCCCTATCCAAGCTGGATCTACCTCGACGGGCACGAATATGTATCTCTTGAGCAACCGCAATCTCACAACGGGCAACGATACGGTGTTTATCATGGAGATCACCGATACGTTGAATGCACCCGGTGTGCAGTTCTTGGTGGATTATGGCATCAGCAACATGCAATACAGCTTGCCTCCCAGCGGGTTGCAGCAATTCAATCACCGCTTGGCGACCAATGATGCCCGGTGGCTAGATGGCTTTGTCGAAAACGGCAATGTACAGTTTGTCGGCAATACTCGTGACTCCAGCACGGGGCGCGCGGGTTTTTACCATGGGATGATCACCGACATCACAGGTGCACGCACTGTGACGGGCAAGGTGATCGGTAATCCCAATGGAGACTACGGTTATCCCGCCATCGCCTGGATGGGCATGAATTCCGGAGATGACGATGCTTTGCTTGCGATCAACTTTGCAGGCACCACGGTGGCGCAATCTGTGGGCTGCGGTGGCATCTATTTTGATGGGCTTGGCGGCTATTCGCCGCTGGTGATTGCCAAGCGTGGGGTCTCCTATATCAATGCGATCAATGGCGATGAGCGCTGGGGCGACTATACGGGTGTGCAGCGCAAATATGATGCGAATGGTGTGGTGTGGATGGCGGCTACCTACGGCAAAAGCAATCATCAGCCCGGCACATGGGTCGCCGAATTTAACCATCCGAGCATTGTTGGGATCGGACCTGCGCCTTTGGCAGATGGGTTTGATGCCACGGTTTATCCCAATCCCACGCCCGATATGCTGTATGTGGAATTTTCCTTGGAGGCAGATGCTTTTCTAGACATCAGCATCTGGGATGCACAAGGCCGCAAGGTGAAGACGCTGGTGCGTGACCTGGTGCGGGCAGGGACCAATCGCCTGAGCTGCTCGACCGCGCCACTGGCTGCAGGGGTGTATCACTTGCGGATCATGGATGGGGAGCGCGTGCTGGGGAATGAGCGAATCGTCAGGGTGGATTAGTCACACGCTTCGTTTGGGCTAGTGTTTTTGCAGCTTTCGCCTATCAGTGTACTTTACGTAGATGCTACTCTCTGCTGCTTTGGCAGGGCCTTGTAGTGTCGTGCCAGCGTCCAAGGATATTCGACGCCGAAGGCTTGTAGTCGATAGTCCTCCCGCTTTGCGAGGACGCAGTGCGGCGGGACGCTGTAGGTTCTGATTGAATTGCATGGGATTTGTCATGGGCATTTTAGTATTTTTGTGGCTGTCGGTTCATGAGAGCAGGCATAAAATGATCATGCATTCGCTTTCAAAATACATCGCTTACGCTTGCTTTTGCTGGATCTTGCTCGTGCCGCCACTTGGCCTGCTGTATGCGCAGACGGGCTATGTCTGGGCCAAAGGCATCCAGGGCGCCGGCTGGTATGACTATGGCCTGGATGCGACCTGTGACGATGCAGGCAATGTCTTCATTTGTGGCGATTATGACGGGTTTGCCAATTTCGGAGGTTCGCTGATCTATGGCGGGCTTGGGAGCAGTGACATGTACACCTGCCGGCTAGCCGTAGATGGGACATTTGAATGGGTGAGCCGCCAAGGTAGCGCCTCGACGGATCGCAATTTCAGTATGCGGGTAGGCAGTGATCAGCATATTTATACTTGTGGATATGGCAAGGTCCTCTACCCGAGTGCGCCAGAGAAGATTTTGCACCAGTGGGATGCGATCACGACGCGCACACGCCCCGATGGCACGATCGCATGGGGACGCGCGATGCAAGGCGATATTTATTCCGAAGCGTTTGACATCGTGCCCGACGCTGCTGGCAACAGCTATACCGTGGGACAGTTGAAAACCAAGGGCTGGTATGGCAGCGATACCTTGGAGGGGCATGGGAATACCGATGGCTTCATCGTGAAATTTGACAGCCTCGGCAACTATCTCTGGGGCAAAACCCTGGGCGGTAATTTCGACGACTTCGCGAATTCGGTCGATGTCGATGCGCAGGGTAATCTATGGGTAGGTGGTAGCTTCAAAGGGTTGGCGCACTTCGGCGGGATATCGCTCGTAGGGACGGGGGGCTCAGACGCCTTCATCGCCAAGCTGGATCCGAATGGAAGTGTATTGTTTGTGAATGCCTACACAGGCCCTAGCGATGCTGAAATCATCGAGTTGCAGGTGAGTGATGATGGGGATTGTTATTTCACGGGTGACTTTGCTGGCAGCCTGAACTTTCCAAGTCAGAGCTTTACAGCAGTGGATACCCTGGATATCTTCTATGGTAAGGTGAAAGGAACGGGAACATTTGCATGGGCTCGGCAGGCAGGGGGGATGGACCTCGATATTCCCCAAGACTTGGAGCTGGATACCGAGGAGAACATTTATTTGGGTGGCTTCTTTTTTGGAGACCTGCAGTGGCAGAGCGCCTCGGGAGTGAGCGCTGGCTATGACGACATGTTTTTTGCGAAGACCGACTCGAATGGCGTGCTCGGGTTCCTGGAAATCGCCCACGACCAATATTCGCGCGACGTCTTTGGGGTAGGTGTGGATGCCGCACAAAATATGATCGTGACGGGATCATTTTCAGACACGATGACCTTGGGGGCCACGCTGCTGAGTTCCAGCGGCTTCAACACCGACATCTTTGTCGCCAAATATGCGACGCGGGTACAGCAACTGGCGATTTTGGAGGTGAATGGCACGCCCTATTGCGTCAATGATCAGTTTGCAGTGACCTTTCAAGCTTGGGGCTATTTTGATGCTGGCAATGTTTTCTACCTCGAACTGAGCGATGCCGCTGGCAGCTTCGCAAGCCCTCAAATCGTGGGCAGCTTGAGCAGCAGCCTTGGAGGAACGGTGCTGGGCACCATCCCCCCTGGGATCGTGCAAGGGACGCAATATCGTTTTCGCATTCGCGGGAGTCTCCCGGCGATCTTGAGTCCTGACAATGGCCAAGACATCACCTTGGATCCCAATACCTCGATCCCGGTGCAAATCATGGGGGACACCTTGCTGTGTAGCGGTCTCCCGGTCGTCTTGTCGGTTGCAGCAGGATTTGACCACCAATTCTGGAGCACTGGCGACAGTGGAACAACGATCATCGTCTTCCAGGCAGGGCCGATCTGGGTGGAGGCGACCGATAGCAATGGCTGCACCAATACCGACGAGGTGTTGGTGATCAATTGCGTGGGTCGATTAGATGCCCAATTGCCGGCCATGGTGAAGTTGCTGCCCAACCCCGCAAGAGGAGAGGTCCAATTGCAGTTTGATGGAGCGCTAGCGGGTACGTATCTCGTGGACATCTGGGATGCACAAGGAATGAAGTCCCTTGCAGCTTCATTCACGCTTTTAGGCTCCAAGGTCGTGGTCCCCCTCAACGTGAGCCACCTCTCGCCAGGGATCTATCTCGTCATGCTCTCCAAGGGTGAACTCCAAAGTCGATTGCGGCTTGTGATCCAATGATCGACGAAGGTTACGTCAAATTTAATGCACAATGGCAGCAGGGGCCGGCTCCTGTTGCCATCGACGCATTGGTTGCTGTGCGCAACCAACTCTTTGTGCTTGGGCTGATCGGGGAGTATCCCGATTTGCACATCGGGTATGGCAACGTGAGCATGCGGCAAGACAAAGGCGATACCTTCTATATTTCTGGTTCCGCAACAGGAAACATCCCTATCGCAACGGCGGCTCATTTTTGCTTGGTGACGGGCTATGACCTTGACAGGAATCGCGTCGATTGCATTGGACCGGTCACTGCATCCTCTGAAAGCATGACCCATGCCATGCTTTATGCCAACTCAAAGCACATCGGAGCCGTGCTACACATCCACCATTTGGGCTTTTGGGAATCGTTGCTAGCCACAGCCCCAAGCAGTAGCCCCGACGTCGCCTATGGCACACCCGCCATGGCCAATGAAATGGCAAGGCTCATGAAGCGTACCGACCTGCCACAACGAAAAATACTCGCCATGGCCGGACACCCCGAAGGCATCATCGCATTTGGCGTCGATGTTGCCGACGCGTGCACCATATTGCTTTCAGAATTTGCAAAATGGGAGATGAAAAAGGAGAGTGTTGAAAAAAAGTAGGACGTGGGGTTATTAAACCAGAGAGAATGATGTATATTTGCTAAATAAAGTAGCAGGAAGAGAGAGGGAGCGTTATGGAAGCGAAAAAGAACGATCGCACAAACACAAATCGCCATGGGCGAAGGTACCCTAGACAAACACACCACTACCCCAAAGAAGAAAATTTTCAGGAGGCCTGGGCAAGCCTGCGGTTTGATCGCAGCAACCTGCTCACCACCGACCAACAAGTACTTCGGATATTTCATCCCGGTAAGCTGAACCGCGACCAAGGACCAGATTTCCTGGATGCCGATATTCAAATCGGTGAGCATCGGCACCATGGACATGTCGAGCTGCATCTTGATAGCGACGATTGGGTGCGTCATCGTCATCATTTGGATCCCCATTACGATGCCGTCGTCTTGCATGTGTATTTGCATGCCGGCAAGCATGCCAGTCTGCGCATCGATGGCAGCGAGATCCCCGGGTTGCACCTTGGTGACCGCATCGGTCCGCCCAAGGCATTGCATTCAGGAGCAGCGCTCGCCTGTGCAGGCTTGGGAGCCCAGCATTTGCCTGAGGATCCCGTCGCTTGGCTGGAAACCGCCGGCCTACAGCGGCTAGAGGATAAAACAACCGTGTTTGAAGGCTTTCTGGTCAAGAACAACTATGACTGGGCGCAACTCTTGTGGGAAGAATTGGCGGCGGCGCTCGGCGGCCCCGTCAATGCTGCATGCTTTCGACAATTGGCAAGGCTCGCACCATGGGGCTTGGTGCGTCGGTACACGTATTCATTACCGACATTGGAGGCCTTGCTTTTTGGGGTCGGCGGGATGTTGGAAGGCCGGGGATTGGATGACTACCAGTCGGGGTTAATGGCCAATTGGCAATTTTTGAAAGGAAAGCATAACCTCTACCTGCGTGCAATCCCATTCAAGTATCACCGCATGCATCCTGCAGGTTTTCCCACGGTGCGCATCGCTCAGATGGCAGCCATCGCCTTTCAGTTTCGGCCCATTTTGGAATTGCTTGACCCCGATGGGCTACAAAGATTTCTATGGGGGGATACCGCCTATTGTTCTGAATACTGGTCGCAGCGCTATGAGTTTGGAAACGTCTGTACCACCCGCAAATCAGATCTGGGCGCAGATGCCAAGCAGCGCATTGCCGTCAATGTCCTTGCTCCGCTGGCGATCTCCTACGCATCGGCCCATTATTCTCGTTGCAGTGAGCACTCAATGAGCGACTTGCTGCGTAATCTAGCCGCAGAGCACAACAAAGTGACTCGCAAATTTGCGCCACTTTCGTTGCGACCAATGAACAGCTTGCAATCGCAAGGCATGATCGGTATCTATCGCGGCTATTGTAGCCATCATCGTTGCCTTGATTGTCCTATAGGCAGTAAGGTCTTGGGAAAATCTGAGGCTGCGGGCTGAATTCTGAGGTCGAATGCTGTGTGATGGTTTGCTGCTGCGAGGTGGCAGGTCATGTGTTTGGTGCGGAATGCTATTTTTTGGGGTCGCACTACATGGGAATCGTATGTAGATTTGCAACCTTTAATCAAAGTGTATGGAGACAAGACAGATTGTAATCATCGGCACAGGTGCCGAAAGCCGTATCGCATCCGACATCTTCACGGCGATGGGGCATGTGGTATTGGGTTACTTGGAAACCGACCCTGACCGGAATATCAGGGACCTGAACGACGTGAATGTATTTGCACATTTCGACGAAGATGCTGCCAAAAATGTACTCAAGGATCAGCATGTGGAATTCATGGTCGCAGTCGGTGACATGGCCGAGCGCAAGCGCATCTATGAAAAGGTCTCCAAACGTGCCAAGCGGCCATCTGCCAATGCGATTCACCCCCTTTCATGGCAGTCTCCCTATGCTGCGATCGGGTTTGGTAATTTTTTCAACGCTGCCTCGGTCGTGAACGCGAATGCTGTCATCGGCGATTTCAACCATTTCCATTCGGGGGTCTCTGTCGAGACAGATGTAGTAATCGGGAGCTATTGCAATTTCAGCTCAGGCGTGCGCATAGGCGCCAATGTGCATATTGCAGACGAGGTTTTTGTGGGCACGGGTGCAGTGATCCATCCTGGTGTACACTTGGGAAAGGGGTGCATGATCGGTGCAGGGTCAGTGGTGCTCAAGACTGTGGAGGAGGGCAAACGTGTGTTTGGGAATCCTGCTCAGGCAATCTGACATGCCTAGATGTGGATCAAATTAAAGTCGTGATGGGCATCATTCATCGATCTCAAATGTAAACAGTTTGGGTAGGGAAATCCCGAATACCTCGGCCAAACGATAGGCCATCATGATGGAGGTGGCGATTTCGCCCCGCTCGATGCGCGAGAGTTGGTGCTTGTCGATGTGCAGCTTTTCAGCTGTCGAGCGCAACGAATACCGTTTTGCTGTGCGCAGCTCTGTGACCCGCTGACCGAAGGCGGTCAAAAACGCGGTTTTTTTTTCTAGTGCCATGTCTTTGTGTCCAATATTGCATTCAAATGTGGTATGTAGGAGATCGCCATGCAAGTCTTTTTGCAGATGCTTGGTGCTGCTTGCAAGGCTTGGAGCTGAAGGATTAACCGCAAAGCCAAGCACGCTGCTGAAGGGGTGAAACCGCGAAGAGCGCAAAGAAGCGCAAAGCCAAGCACGCTGCTGAGGGGTGAAACCGCAAAGAGCGCAAAGGAGCGCAAAGCCAAGCACGCTGCTGAGGGGTGAAACCGCAAAGCCAAGCGTAACTCTGTCATGAGGCGGCACATTCCCTAAGCGATGTCTGTAGCATTGTGATCCAATAACAGGTTTCCCTAAATTGGGTCCATGATAGTTGAACTCACTGTAGAGGAAAGGAGCCGTCTCGTTGATGGCTACGACCACCTGCATGCGATTTTGCGGCGCTTGCTGCTGTTTGAGGGTGAGATCGGGATGGAAAGAGAACATTTCTGGGTAATTGGTTTCCAGAACCTTGATTGCATCAAATATGTAGAATTGGTTGCGCTCGGAGAGTTCAATACGGTGGCCGTTCTTCCGCGTGAGGCTTATAGGATGGCTGTCCACCAAGGCTGCAACCGGGTGATTATCGCCCAGAATCATCGCAATGGGCTGCTAGAATTCACCAAGGGAGACACGTCTGTGACGCGCCGTATGATCGAGGCAGGGGAAATCTTGGGAATAGATATGCTGGATCACCTTTTGGTTTCCATAGATGAATGGAGGTCCTATCTGATGCATCGCAGCGGGTCGCCGTTTGAAAAACCAGACTTGCTTTAGGATACGATCGAATATCGATGCCTTCACAAAGTGCGATGACGCCTCGCTAAAAATTGTCGGGATGGGTTTGCTGCAACAAACGCGGCTGGCAACGGTTGTCCTAGGAAACATCAACTTGAAATGAAATATCTAATCACTGGGGGAACAGGTTTGGTAGGGCGCAAATTGATTGCTGGGTTGCTGGCCGATGGCCATGAGGTGCACAACCTCGGGCGTGGCGCGGCTAAGGAAGCTGCTCCCAAAGGCTTTTATTTCCATCAGTGGGATGGAAAGTCTGTGCCCACAACTGTGCCGTCTGTGGATGTGGTCGTGAACCTCGCCGGGGCGAGCATCGGGCAACGGTGGTCAGAAGATTACAAAAAGCTTTTGGTGTCGAGCCGTGTCGATGCGACCAAGGCTTGTGCAGACTACCTCAATACGCATGAAAAGCCGGGTCAGGTCTTCATCTCGGCATCGGGCTTCAATTATTACGGCGATTTGCTGGACACGCCTGTGCGCGAAGGCGCTCCGGCGGGCGACTCGTTCATGGCCAATATCTGCAAACAATGGGAGGCTGCGACCGAGGGCACACATGCGCGCACGGTCACGCTGCGCATCTCGGTGGTGCTCGACCCCCATGATGGGCCGCTGGCGCGCATGCTCACGCCATACAAATTTGGTGCGGGTGGCCCGACTGGCACTGGACGCCAAGGGTTTCCTTGGATCCATATCGATGACCTGATCGCAACGATTCGCTTTGTGGCCGACAATGCCAGTGTCAGCGGCCCTGTCAATGTGGCGTCTCCGACAGCTATTCGGCAGCAAGATTTTTCAGATGCGCTGGCCAAGGTGTTGCATCGCCCCAACTTTTTCAGGCTGCCCAAAGGGGTGCTGGAATTGATTTTTGGGGAGATGTCGGTCGTATTGTGGGGAGGGGCATTTGTGGTACCGGCTGTGCTGCAAGCCAACGGTTTCCAATGGAAGTTTCCTGAGATCGAACACGCATTGCGCGATCTCCTGAAATAGGGGCTAGCGCGATGAATCCCTTTCATGCGTAACTTGCAAGCCATGGGAATCTGGCGCGTAAATGGCATGCTCAAGTCTTGGGTGGCTGCCTCCATCGGGGCGGCGATGCTCTTGCTTTCCGGGTTCGTTTTGCTCGGACCTGGCGGTCGCGACGATGTCTTCAAGACTTTGTGGGCCGCCGAAGCATTTGCGCAGACCAGCCATATCATCAACTACAACGGCGATCCCATTGAGCAAAGTTCTTCGCTGTTGCATGTCGTCGTGCTGGGCGGGTTGCGAAGCATGATCGGGGGGGCCATCGCGGATCTCAATCTTGCATTGACGGTGTTTTGCGGTGTCTTGGGGATATTTCTCACTTTGGGACTGGCCCGGCGGCTGGGTTTGCAGACCAATTCGATGCTGGCGTGGACGTTGGGCGCGCAGGGCATCTGGGTTTATTGGTCGATGGGCGGCTTGGATGGGGTGATCTCAGCGGATTGCTGGCTTTTTTTCCTGTGGATGCTGGTGCCAAGCTTGGCAGATGGGCGCTGGCGCATGCTGCCGCTGGCGATTGTGCTGCTGGTGTTGGCGCGGCCGGAAAATGGCCTGATTGCCTTGGGTGCCCTGGGGCTGTACTTGCTCCTTCAGTTTTTGAATGCTCCCTCCTCAGCCTTGGATCCTGCGCACAAACGCGTGTGGATCGTGCTTGGGATGATTTTTTGTGCATTTCTAGGGCTGGTAGCATGGCGCTTGTTGCATGGTGGCCACTGGCTGCCGCAGTCGGCGCTGGCAAAGACAGATGGCTTCCAAGTGTCGCGTCTTAGGCAGGGATTGGGCTATTTGTGGTTGGAGAGTTATCGGCATCCTGAGCTGTTTCCTCTCTGGATCGGCGTGGGGGCGGGGGCCTGGCGGATTTTCAAGCGGCGAAGCTTGTCCATGGGCGCGCAGTTGCTGCTGAGTACCGTGGCGATGGGACTCTGCTTCATCGTCGCAAGCGGTGGGGATTGGATGGAAAATGGACGGTTTCTCGTGCCGATCTTGCCTTTGCTTGTGCTGAACCTTTACGTGGAGCTCTCCACAATCAGGTTGCGCTGGCAAATACCTTTGCGGCTCGGCTATGCCTCGCTGGTGATCGGGGGACTATTTTGGATCGCCGCGCATTTTAACTTGGGGTATGCCCCCTTTTCTCGACCTTCTTTGTCCCAGAATCGCTACGCTTCTGAGCTTTCATTCGCGGAGCGTCACAACAAGGTACACCTGCGGGACGGCTTCCCTTTCCACGTGCTGTTGCGTGCACACGATGAGATTTATGCACGCAAAGGCGAGGAGCGGGTTACGATCCTGAGTCAGCAAGCTGGATTCATGATGTACCACTTGGCGCTTCGCCGCATGGGGCAGTTTCGCTTCATCGATTTGGTGGGATTGTGTACAGCCGAATTTACAGAATGTGCAGTCACACGCGACCGCAGCCGCATGCGTGGGGGACTCAACATGGACCTTGTCTATCTCATTGACGACTGGGAGCGCATTGAGGGCAGTTGCGGGATATCGAAGCCTGATATCATATTTGGATTGGATGATACGGATTTGGATCTGGCCAAATCGTTGGAAAGACATGGCTACGCGGTCGTCGCTTTGCAGACAGGGATTATGCCTCAGGCGCATGGGATTTTTCAGGGGATGGAGGTGGATGCGGTTGAGTTTGTCGCTGTTTTGGACCGATGGGATATGAATAATGGGCTTCAGACCTTTCAGTTCGGTATGGAGTGAGGTGGTTTGCAGGCAGTGTCTTGGGTTGGGATGAAACGCAGGATACTCAAGCTTCTTGCTCCTTCCACAATGGCTGTGGGGCGGGCTCAAAGTTGATGCCGTTGGCTCCGCCCATCTATGAATATCAATTGAGTGTGTAACAATCTGGGGGAGACGAATGAATCGATCCCGAGTCCGAGGCCTCTGGCCGCACTGCGTCCTCCCCGTTTCACGAGGGCGCAGCACAAAGCGGGAGGGCTATTGACCCCCGCCTTCTGCGGGACAGGCATTTGCCTCTGGTATAAACGGTTCAATATCAACGACTACAAGACGCAATTGCCGGAGGCAAACGGTCGATAGCCCAACGGCTTCCGCCTTGCGGAACAGGCGCCAGCCGTGGGCTCCCGTGAGATGTTACACACTCCTGTCAATTCAAATGGCGCTTTACGAGAGTTGTGAGGCCCTCGCAGACCCATGCGGCGTCTTCGTCGGTCAGCAACGGGTAAAATGGGAGGCTCATGACATGGGCACCGCAATGCTCAGCAACGGGAAAATCCCCTTGCCGAAAACCCAAATTTTGCTGGTACCAGGTAAAGAGATGGATCGGCGTATAATTGACCGACAGCTCGATGCCTATCTTGCGCGCCTCATCGATAAACTGGGCGCGGCTGATCTTGAGCCTCGTCGGGTCCAACATCAACATATAGAGATGCAGCGCCGACTTGCCTCGCGGATTAAGGCCTACGACTTCGATGCCCTCGACATCTGTGAATGCAGCATCGTAGATGCTGCGCAATTGCTTGCGGCGGGCATACATGGATTCCAACTTGTCGAGTTGTGGCAAACCAAGCGCTGCCTGCAAGTCAGACATATTGTATTTGAATCCAGGCAGCAGGACGTCGTAGAGGGGATTGTGCTCGACCTCCATGCGCTGCCATGTGCTTTTTGCGATGCCATGTGAACTCAGCAGGCGTATCTGCTGGGCAATTTCCTCGTTGCCACACAAGACGATGCCGCCTTCGCCCGTCGTGATGTTTTTGGTGGGGTAGAAGGAAAACGATGAAGCATACCCAAAGGTGCCCAGTGGCTGCCCTTGAAATTCAGACTCGACCGCATGCGCGCAATCCTCGATCACCTGCAAGTCATGTGCCTGGGCCAACTGCATGATTTGATCCATCTCGCAGGGGTTGCCGCCGACATGCACGGGAATGATGGCCCGCGTGCGCGGACCGATCTTGCGCGCAATTTCGGCGGGGTCGATGTTGTGGCTCTT
The DNA here is from genome assembly GCA_031415375.1 of Bacteroidota bacterium. Lineage (GTDB taxonomy): Bacteria > Bacteroidota > Bacteroidia > J057 > JADKCL01 > JADKCL01. The sequence goes on from JANORP010000140.1 coordinate 18,225, forward strand.
GCGGTCGATGTCGGCAAAAACCACTGTACCGCCGTTTTGAAGGATCACATGGCTGGTCGCGACAAAGCTCATCGGGGTTGTGATGACCTCGTCGCCAGGTTGCAGGTTCAGGCTACGCATGGCGAGAAAGAGTCCTGCGGTACAACTGGAAACTGCCACCGCTGGCGCCCCACCCTTGAGCAAGGAAAATCGTTGCTCAAAAAGCCGCGTACGTGGGCCTGTGGTGAGCCAACCAGAACGAAGGGTTGCGACGACCTCTTCGATCTCAGCTTCTGAGATCAGGGCGCGGTGATATGGGACGTGACGCTGCTCGATGACGATTTACAAGTTGAAATGGCGAATTTAATCAAAAACATCCATCGATAAAGAAAGCTTGAAATTCTCGGTGTTGCATATCATGGACAGCCGTTCATCGGGCATCCCCGCAACGCTGGGGAGGCCCGATGAATGGATTGCATCTGCAACTAAGGTTGTAGCCCATTGAATCAATACTTCATGGATTGCAGGATTTGTCGCGCAAAGCATCCGTGCCCAGTTGTACTGTATTCCTTGTTTTTGCGTATTTTGCAGCATTGCATTGTTATGAGAAATTGTATAAACCGGTCTGCCTACTTGCTCTTGCTTTTCCTGGCCTGCCTCCCAGCCACGCTGATGTCGCAAACGCGCACGGTGGGCAAGATTTACTTTGATGATTCTTTGGCCTACCAAGGCTATACCCTTTTTACGCCGAATCAGAGCAACAAGACCTATCTGATCGAGAATTGTGGCTTGGAAGTGCATCAGTGGACGAGTCCCTATCAACCAGGGATGCTTGCCTACCTTCGCAAAGACGGGCTTTTGCTTCATGCAGGTCGCGATTCCAACAATCCGACTTTTCTCAGCAGTGGCGGCAATGGCGGCTTTATAGAGTTGCTTGATTGGTGGAGCAACCGCGTGTGGCTCTACAAACTCAGCGACAATGCCCGGCAAGCGCACCATGACTTGCACCCCATGCCCAATGGCAATGTCATGGTCATCGCATGGGAACGCTTTGACCTTCAGGATTCCAAGCAAGCAGGGCGCGATCCCAACCAGCTCCAAGATACAGAGATCTGGAGCGAGGCGCTTTATGAGATTCAGCCCATATTTCCAGATTCTGGCGTGATTGTATGGGAATGGCATGTCTGGGATCACCTGGTTCAAGATTACAACAGTACACGCGACAATTATGGCAGCGTGCAAGACCACCCCGAGCTGCTAGACATCAATTATCTGGGCATTTCACAAGGAAAGGCAGATTGGCTGCATGCGAATTCCGTGACCTACAATCCTGCGCGTGATGAGATCATGCTCAGTTTCAGAGAAACAAGCGAGCTCATAATCATCGATCACAGTACGACGACGGCCCAAGCCGCAGGGCATGCGGGTGGCACCTCGGGCAAGGGTGGCGATATCCTCTTTCGTTGGGGAAATCCCGAAGCCTACAAGATGGGCACGTTGGCAGACCGCCGCCTTTACCAGCAACATGATGCACACTGGATTGCAGACAGCCTCACCGATGGCGGCAAGTTGCTGATCTTCAACAATGGCTTTACAAGGGCCAATTATTCAACGGCTGAGATTGTAAATCCTACGATCGATATCAATGGGCATTATGTACTTTCCAGCGGAATCTTCCAACCCAACGATGCCGATGTCACGTTTGCCACCCTGCCGGGAGACACGATCGATTCTGGCATCATGGGGGGCGTGCAGCGTCTTCCCAACGGTAATTTTTTGTTTAGCCAAGCCGTGCAAGGGCGATTTATCGAGTTTGACACCAACCGAAAAAAAGTCTGGGAATATGTGAATCCTGTGATTCCGCTAGGCTTCCACCTACAGCAAGGCACAGCCGTACCAAGGAATTCCGTGAGTTGGGCCAATGCTGTGTTCAAATGCGTGCGCTATGCGCCCGACTATCCTGGATTGGGAGGGCAATTGCTCCCGCACGGTGATCCCTTAGAGACTTTCCCCTATCCCGACAGCTGTTTCACGCCAGTGAGTGCTGCCGCTCAAGCTGCTTGGCGGTTTGAGGTCTATCCCAATCCTGCCATCGATGTGGTGCATGTGCGTGCCAATGCCAGCTTGCGTGCCGATTGGAGCTTGTGGGATGCTACGGGCCGCATGCTAATGCAAGGGCAGCTCCGTGGTGCACAGTTGGAGGTATCGGTCGCCAACCTGCCCGTGGGCATGTATGTGCTGCGCATCGGGCGCGACGATCACCACAAAATCTTGGTACAGCGGCCTTGAAAAGAGGGCTAGTGGGTCGTTCTCAGCGACTCATATACATATTTCGCTCCATGTATAGCTTTTGAAAAAACTCGTCGTTGAGGTCCTCTATGAAATAGATGGCTTCACCCGTCGATTTCATCTCTGGGCCGAGTTCCTTGTTCACATTGGGGAACTTGTCGAATGAGAACACAGGCAGTTTGATGGCAAAACCCTCCAACTTGGGTTCAAATTGGAAGTCGCTGAGCTTATGTGTGCCGAGCATGACTTTGGTGGCGAAATTCACGTAGGGAATACCGTGGGCCTTGGCAATGAAAGGGACGGTGCGTGAGGCTCTGGGGTTGGCTTCGATCACATAGACCTTGTCTTTTTGAATGGCAAATTGCACATTGATCAAACCTTTGACACCCAGTGCCAAGGCAATCTTACGGGTGTAATTTTCCATCATCGTCTGCTGCAAGGGGCCGAGGCTAAAGGGTGGCAAGACGGCATTGGAGTCGCCTGAGTGGATCCCCGCAGGCTCGATATGCTCCATCATTCCCACGATGTGCACGGCTTCGCCGTCGCAGATGGCATCGACTTCGGCCTCGATGGCACCTTCCAGGAAGTGGTCGATCAAGATCTGGTTGCCTGGGATGTCTTTGAGCGTGTTGATGACGTGCTCTTCGAGCTCCTCGTCATTGATGACGATGCGCATGCTCTGGCCACCCAAGACATAGCTGGGACGCACGAGTGCGGGATACCCGACAGATTTGATGACCCGCAGGGCATCGTTGGCATTCTCGGCAACGCCAAACTCTGGGAACGGGATATCGAGGCTCAGGAGCAGGGTTGAAAAGCGGCCACGGTCCTCGGCGATGTCGAGGGATTGGTAGGAGGTGCCAGCGATGGTGATGCCGTAGCGATCCAATTTCTCTGCCAATTTGAGTGCAGTCTGCCCACCCAATTGCACGATCACCGACTCAGGTTGCTCGTGGCGGATGATGTCATAGACATGCTCCCAAAAGACAGGCTCAAAATAGAGCTTGTCACTGACATTGAAATCGGTAGAGACGGTTTCGGGATTGCAGTTAATCATGATCGTCTCGTAGCCCGACTCTTTGGCCGCCTGCACACCATGCACGCAGCAATAGTCGAATTCGATGCCCAGCCCGATGCGATTGGGACCCGATCCAAAGATCACCACCTTTTTCTTGTCGCTGCGCACGCTTTCATTCTCTCCATCAAATGTCGAGTAGAAATAGGGTGTCTGAGCCTCAAACTCGGCGGCACAAGTATCGACCATTTTGTATTGGCGGTTGATGCCGAGCTCGGTGCGCTTGCTATAGACTTCGGATTCAAGGCAATTGAGCAAGTGGGCAATCTGGCGGTCGGCGTAGCCATTGCGCTTGGCCTCGTGGAGCAGGTCTTTGGAAAGCGTATCAATGGTGAGGGCAGCAATTTCCTTGTCGAGCTTCACGAGCTGATAAATCTGCTCGAGAAACCACATGTCGATCTTGGTAGCCTTGTGGATGCGCCGCAAGGAAAGGCCGAGGTGCATGGCGTCTTTCACGTGAAAGAGGCGGTCACTCGAAGGATGCTCTAGGCTGTATTGGATTTCTTCGAGGTCGGTGAGCTCCTTGCCATCGGCACCGAGGCCATTGCGTTTGTTTTCGAGGGACTGACATGCTTTTTGCAGGGCTTCGTTGAAGCTGCGGCCGATTCCCATGACCTCGCCGACCGACTTCATCTGCAAGCCGAGCGAGCGGTCGCTGCCACGAAACTTGTCAAAGTTCCAGCGGGGGATCTTGACGATCACATAGTCCAATGTCGGCTCAAAAAAGGCCGATGTGTTTTTGGTGATCTGATTTTGGAGCTCGTCGAGGTGATACCCCACGGCGAGCTTGGCGGCAATCTTGGCAATCGGGTAGCCCGTGGCCTTGGAAGCAAGTGCCGAGGAGCGTGACACTCTGGGATTGATCTCGATGACGATCATCCTTCCCGAATCTGGGTCGATGGAAAACTGGACGTTGCAGCCGCCTGTAAATTCGCCGATTGCATCCATGACCTTAAATGCGACATCGCGCATCACCTGCATCTGTGTATCGGGCAGGGTCATTGCTGGTGCGACCGTGATCGAGTCGCCCGTATGGATGCCCATCGGGTCAAAGTTCTCGATCGAGCAAACCACGATGTGGTTGCCGATGGCATCGCGCAAGACTTCCAGCTCAAATTCCTTCCATCCTGCAATGCTCTGCTCGATGAGCACCTCGTGGATGGGGCTAGCGTGGAGGGCGTGGGTCAATGCCTGGTCAAGTTTTGAGGGATCGGTCACGAAGCCGCCACCTGTACCACCCAAGGTATAGCTCGGGCGCAATACGAGCGGGAAACCGATCATTTGGGCGATTTCCTTGCCCTGCAAGAAGCTTTTGGCGGTGCGTGCGCGTGGCACATCGACACCAATCTCGATCATGAGCTGCCTGAAGATCTCGCGGTCCTCTGCGCGCTCGATGCCTTTGAAATCGACGCCGATGGTCTGGACGCCATATTTTTTCCAGATGCCGGCCTTGTCGCACTCCATGGCGAGGTTCAGGGCGGTCTGCCCACCCATGGTGGGCAATACGGCATCAATGGTGGGCTGCTCCTCCAGGATACGCACGATGCTCTTGCGGGTGAGCGGCCACAAATAGACATGATCGGCCGTGCTCGGGTCGGTCATGATGGTGGCGGGATTGGAGTTAATGAGGGAAACCTGGATGCCCTCTTCGCGCAGTGATCGTGAAGCTTGGGACCCTGAGTAGTCAAATTCACAAGCCTGACCGATGACGATGGGGCCGCTCCCGATGATCAATACGTGCTTGATGGATGGATTCAATGGCATTGAACGGAAATTTTGGCAAAATTACATCAGTTCAACCAATGGACAATGGGTGACTGAGAATAAAGGAATGGATATGATCAAAACACATTCCTGAGGTCAAAAATTGCGGGAAAAACCCTTGAACAAAACTTCGCCGAAGCTATGGGCTTCGGCGAAGTTGCATTGGTTGGTCTTGAAAATGGAGCGTGGCTTATGCCTGCGGCCCAAACTCTGGGTAAAGCTCCAAGATGCTGGCTTCATTGGCTGAGCAGATGCCGCGTTCTGTGATCAAGCCAGAGACGAGTCTTGCGGGTGTCACGTCAAAGCCATAGTTGAGAGCAGGGCTATTCTCGGGTGTGAGGAGCACATCCTCGATGCGGCCGTCTGCTGTCTTGCCATCCATCCAAGTCACTTCCTTGGGGTTGCGGGTCTCGATGGGGATCTCCTTGATGCCATCGCGCATCTGCCAGTCAAACGTGCTGCCAGGGAGCGCCACATAAAAAGGAATCTTGTTGTCTTTGGCGGCGAGGGCCTTGAGGTAGGTGCCGATCTTGTTGGCGACGTCGCCCGTGACCGTGGTGCGGTCACTGCCTACAAAACAGATGTCCACAAGGCCATGCTGCATGAGGTGGCCACCCGCATTATCGACAATCACGGTATGTGGGATGCCGTGCTGACCGAGTTCAAATGCTGTGAGGCGCGCACCTTGGTTGCGTGGGCGCGTCTCATCGACCCACACATGAATGCGGATGCCAGCGTCATGTGCTTGGTACATGGGTGATGTGGCGGTGCCATAATCGACGCAGGCGAGCCAGCCGGCGTTGCAGTGCGTGAGGATGTTCACGGGGGCGCCACCCTTGTTTTTGGAAATCGATTTGATGAGTTCCAAGCCGTGTACGCCGATCATGCGGCAGGTCTCGGCATCCTCGTCGGCGAGTTTGTGGGCATTGGCGAGGAGGCGTGCTGTTTTATCGGCATTGGAGCCGCCGCCTTGGAGGCAGAGGAGCTGCTGCTCGATGGCCCACTTCAGGTTCACTGCTGTAGGCCGTGTGGCGTTGAGCATCTCGGCTTGGGCCATGAGCTGCTGGTCAAAGTCGGCTGCGCTGCCGATTTTCAAGGCTGCGAGGTAGAGGCCATAAGCGGCTGTGACGCCGATCATGGGGGCACCGCGCACGTGCATTTCCTCGATGGCGATGGCCGTTTCCTCGGCTGTGCGCAGGGGCTCCCAGATGAGGTGGTGGGGCAGGTGACGCTGGTCAATGATCCAAACTGTGTGTGGATCATTGTCTCTGATGGAGATGCTGCGGTGATGGACGCCGTCTATTTTCATGCCAATGCTTAGGATTTCGGTGAATGAGGCTGCAAAAATACGATTCGCAGGTGCCTGACCAATAGTTTCGCAAACAAAAATGCAGGAACCTAAGCTCCTGCATTTTCAATATGCAACTTGCTTCAGGGATTTCAGCGCGTGAGTAGCACCTTGCCCGATTGCTTTGCGAAACCGTTTTTGTCGATGATCGCATAGAGGTAAAAACCTCTTTGTAACTCGCCGACGGCTACCTCGGCATGGGCTCCATGGAGTTTTTGCTGGGCGATGACGCGGCCTTGAAGGTCAGAGATGCGCAAATCGTAGGTTTTGCCATCGGTATCGATGAACAGGCGGTCGCTGGCTGGGTTGGGATAGACCTGAAAGGCGATGCCTGTAGGCTCAGGGGCACCGACGATCACGGGATCTTGATACCTGATCGCGCTTATTGTGCCCCCAATATAGGTTGCTTGGGCCAGGTAATAGCCCTTGGTCGTATTCCACCATGTGAAAGTCGAGTCGGTATAGACGCTGTCTTGGAAGAGGCTCCAACCCAGGAAGGTGTGGATGAAGATGGAGTCTGTCTGAAGATTGATTTCCTTGACACGCAACACATTGGAATTGCTGCCAGCAGGCAAGACGAGCATGCCGTAGCCGTCGGCCTCCAGGTTTCGTTCCTGGATCTTTTTGATGCGGGCAGAATCAACAAAGGCGATTCCAAAGCTGCTTGCATCGACGGTTTCATCGATGATGGTGGTATTCGTGAATGTGTTTTGATAGGTAAAGGGAAACTGGGCGACACGCGAAGGAGGTGTCTGCTGCACCACAATCGGCGAGCCTGTCCCTAAGAGGTCGGCGGCGAGGCCCAAGAGGTCGAGACCGCCACCCGAGACTTGCAAGAAGGCTGTGCCGTCAAGTGAGGCTTGGTTGATCGCCATATTGGCGGTAGGAAAGCTGGCAGCGTAGGGTGATGAGGACGGGGAGACG
>JANORP010000141.1:0-53538 GCA_031415375.1 Bacteroidota bacterium
TGCCACTCAAGGACAAATACAAGCCGAAAGACCAGGCCCCTTGATCCAATAAAGACATCCCAATCCCTTTTTTCAATCATCGTGACAAAGGTCACAGACCAGCCAAAAAAAATCTAGATGGGGTTGGGCGGATGCTTACCCATATCCCCCCAAAATGTATGTACCAACCCCCCAACAAAAAAAAGAGGCCATCGCTCTCGCAATGGCCTCAATCTCAAGCTCCCCCTCCTGGACTTGAACCAGGGACCTACTGATTAACAGTCAGCCGCTCTAACCAACTGAGCTAAGGAGGAATTTTGAAGAACGTCTCTTCCTAAAAAGAGAGTACAAAAGTAGCAGCTTTGCCTGAAACCTGCAAACCCTGGCCGCAAAAAAATGAAAAAAACAGGACTTTTTTTTCAAAATGGGGACGCTTGGGACGGAACTTCCTAGTTTTCACGCACTTTGCTTGGTGCTTTGCCGACATTTTCCAAACATTGCAACCCGATTCAAGGACGACATTATGAAATACAAGGCGATCTGCACGGATATCGATGGCACGCTCCTCAATGCTGAGCGCGAACTGAGCCCCAAAACACTGGATGTTTTGCGTCGCGCCAAGGATGGCGCGCACCTCATCCTCGCTTCCTCACGCATGCCGGCTGCGATGCGCCACTTGCAAGCGGAACTCGGTATCCTCGACAGTCCACTGGTGTGCTACAACGGCGGCTATGTGATTCACTTCCCCGATGGTCCTGATGCGCCTGAGGTGCTGCACTCGACCTTTATCTCGGTGGAGGTGTGCCGCGTGATCGTCGCACTGGCGCAGGGCACGCAGGTACACGTGAGCCTGTACCACGCCGACGAGTGGTATGTGCCCGCGCAGGATCAGTGGGCCGACAGAGAAGCGAACAATACCAAGGTCACACCCACGGTGGCCGATCTCAATGTCGTCTTGGACGATTGGGAAAGGCGCGGCATCGGCGCACACAAGGTCATGTGCATGGGGCCAACCGAGGAAATCGAAGCCATTGAACAGCACTTGGCGGCGCACTTTGCAGACGACCTGCATCTTTACCGCTCCAAACCGACCTATTTGGAGATTGCGCACCGCGCGATCTCCAAGCGCACCGCGCTGCAGTTGCTGCTGGATGCGCTCTATGATTTTGATTGGGCAGATTTGGTCGCTTTTGGTGACAATTTCAACGATATGGAAATGCTGGATGCCGTGGGGCTCGGCGTCGCGGTCGGCAACGCCAAAGACGAAGTCAAAGCCGTCAGCAACTGGGTGGCGGCACCCGGCAAGGAAGACGGCGTCGCCCATACCGTCGAGCGCCTGCTCGCAGGCGAGGACCCTGCATTTTGGTAATCCGAGCCCGTGGCCTCAGGCCACAGGGCCATCGAAACCACGCCTCCAGCGGACTGCTGCAAGTCATAAGCAACAACGGTCGGCCACTCAAAACAGCACATCTCCCCCCAAAAAAACGAAAGCCGCAACCCGAGGGCTGCGGCTTTGCATGCATTAACAACTTTCGTCAGCGGACAATTAATTTTTGCACGAGTTGGGCACCGTCGCAATCGCACCTGAGGAGGTACAGGCCGGGCGCAACTTGGGAGACATCGAGCAATGTATGGGCAGCCTGAGACTTCGTTTGTGCCACAATGCCGCCTTGGAGGTTCACGAGCATGAGCTGCGCACCGAGTCCGACATTTTCCAAGGTCACACTCACAGCCCCCGATTCGCTGGTCGCGGCATTGATCGGATTGGGCCATACCTGCATCGAGATGACGGGTTTCCCACTGAGCGTCACCTCTTGCACGTCGGTGCTGCTGTAGCGCCCATCGACGTCTTGCTGCCGGATGCGGTAAAAGAATGTGCCATTGCCAGGCGACGGATCGGTATAAGCGTGCGCTTGCGCTTGGTGGCCAACCGCAGGACTCATTTCGGCAATCGCCACAAAATCCATCCCGTTTTTGCTGCGCTCGATGGTATAGGGTTGCTGCGTATTCGCGTTGGCGGCCACCCATTCGAGCTGGGCATCGCTGCCCGCACCTCGCGCCTCAAAGGAGATGAATTCAACGAGGAGCGGCGCATCTGGCGTGAAGAAGTAGGCGTAGTCCAAGATGCCAATGCCATTGCAATTGCCATCCATCACTGTGCCCACCACAGGATCGGGGTCACCCAACCAGTAGAATGCGCGGTTGTCGGGGCCATCGTTGCTCCACACCAGCAGCCCATCGACGGTCACGGTTGCCAAGCCTGCCGCTTCGGTGTAAATAAATGTATAGACATGGTACAAATTGTCTTCATCCAAGGTATAACCGCAGTTAAATGGGCCATAGTCTGTGAATCCTGCCCCACCGTCGCTCGTGCGGTAGCTTACGTAGAGCGCGTGCCCCGTCTGGTAAAAACTTGTGCCACCACGCACAAAGAAATCTGAACGTGATTCAAGCTTCCGAAACCTGAAAGTCATGCCCATTTCAGGCTGGTCAAAAATGCTAGCCGTGTTGGGGATCGTCATGTCGAATCCCTTGGCACCACCGCAATTGTTGGCGATGTAGATTGCACTGCCATCACCCACGGCATCGGCGTCGATGCCCAAGGCATCAGGACCGATCGTAGCGGTGGTAAACGGAGTGGCGTTGAAATCGAAGCGGCTAAAGATCACTTGTGCCTGCACAAAAACGCAAGTGGAAGCCGACAAAACGACGAGGAACAGCGAAAAATGAAGAACTTTTTTCATGGCCTAATCCCTTCTAAATAAGTTGTAGATACAATTACCGAACTCAAGATGGGACATGAAATCGAGATAACAATTCCGAAATAGCCTGTACTTCAGACAGGTGGAAATTAGATGTGGAATCGAATGTTCAAGAGATGAATATTTCAATTTTCGATTCAATTTTTGATGCAAGGGCATATTTTTTGGAAATACTGCAAGATCACATCTGCTTTCGTTGACGGATTCTTGCATCCCTCGCGCTCCGCCATTGTAAGGTACGAATGCAGATTGATGGCAGATCAGCCAGTCAAGCAACGCTAGGTGATCGACAATTTCAGCGACCTTTTGGAGCTTCCCCTCCGTCGGGCCTCCCCGACACCCCGCATGTGCAAGTGGCAACGAATGGGGCGATGGAATAGATGCCCGAATTCGCGGTGCATCTAAGTCGTTTGTCGGCCCACAAGCAAAACTTTTGGGCCGCGTGCGCCGAGGCGTGAGGGGCAACCAACAAGTTGTTCGGTCTTGCCCGATATTGCCTCGCTGAACACGTTAGTCCTGCCCGCGCATCGCTTTCTTGGGCAAAGCCAAGAATTTATCCCATATTTGCAGCCATCTTTTGAAGCCCTTAAAATATAGGATCGCATGAGTCTTTTGGTTGTCGGTTCGGTCGCCTTTGATGCCATCGAAACCCCATTTGGTAAAACAGAAAAAATCATCGGCGGTGCCGCCACCTACATCGCCCTGGCATCCAGCTACTTCCAGCGCCCGATCAACTTGGTCTCCGTCGTCGGCGGAGACTTCGGGCACGAAAATATCGACATGCTCAAGCGCCATGGCGTCGATACGCAAGGCTTGCAAGTCAAGGAAAATGAGAAGTCATTTTTTTGGAGCGGTCGTTACCACAATGACATGAACAGCCGCGACACCCTGGAGACGCAGCTCAATGTCTTGGGCGACTTTGACCCCATCGTGCCCGAGGCCTACCAAAATTGCGACTACCTCATGCTCGGCAATCTCATGCCCGACGTGCAGCGCCTCGTGCTCGAGCGCTTGCGCCGCCGTCCCAAGCTCGTCGTCATGGACACGATGAATTTTTGGATGGAGATCGCGATGCCAAGTCTCCTCAAAACCATCAGCATGGTCGATGTGCTCACGATCAATGAAGAGGAGGCGCGCCTACTCACTGGCGAATATTCCCTCGTCAAGGCTGCCCGCGCCGTCTTGAAAATGGGTCCCAAATACCTCGTCATCAAAAAAGGGGAACACGGTGCGCTGTTGTTTCATGGTGCCGAAGACCAGATTTTTTATGCACCGGCTCTGCCTTTGGAGTCTGTGTTTGACCCGACGGGTGCCGGCGACTCCTTTGCGGGTGGCCTTATCGGTTACGTCGCGAGCACAGACGATGTCACTTTTGCGAACTTGCGCAATGGTGTGATCGTTGGCAGCGCCCTTGCCTCGTTTACCGTCGAGAAATTTGGGCCAGAGCGCCTCGTCGATCTGAGCCGCAATGCCCTCGCAGACCGCATCAAGAGCTTCAGAAAACTGACGCATTTTGATCTGGAGCTGTCGATGGAAGGGTAGGAAACGATCACGCATTTGCCCAGTCGGTGCTAGGGGTACTTGAGAATGCTCGGGAGATTATTCCTGGAAAACCATCCGTTTAGCGCTGATGAGGCCACATTTTCCACCAAGCAGGCAGCTTGCTGCTGAGTTTGGGAATGGAGTTGGTGCCGCTGTGCAAGCCACCCTTGCGCACATGGTAATACCAGGTGTCTATCCACGACAAGCGCAGACCCATGTGGGCTGCGACCACTTGCATGTACAGCTCAAATAGATCGACGGTATCCTCGGGAATGCTGATTTCCTGTATGCCCGTCTGCGTCAGGTCCCCATCGGTTGTAAACTTCCCTGCATTGGCTTTTCTGATTTTGAGCTCGGCATCGGCTTGGTTCAAAAAGGTGTCCTGAAACATGGCAGCGATGCGCGCGAGGTCGCTGTCGTTGCCACCGATTGATGCACTAATTGGAGCCTCCAGCCAACAACGGAGGTCTGCAAGCCGATGTTTGGCAATGAGCCCGGTCGTGATCTCGGGATCTGCTTCGGGCAAAAAAACTGTCAGCGTTTCATTGACGATGTAGGCTGCGTCTTCGGGTTGCATGCGTGGGCCGTAGGGGCGTGGCACCAAAAGTTGATGGCCCACGATCTGCATATTGACCATGTTGGGGAGGAAAGCATCGACTTGCGTGGGCCAGGCAGCTTGGGGATCGTCGCTTGGCTGCGCCTGAAATTCGGTGCTGTCGGCGGGTGTGAGCACGAGGTCAAACAACACGGGCAAATGCATGATCGGCACCTCTGGAAATGCCAATTTCAGCACTTCGTCATTGCAGCGCAATGCATTTTGGGCGACCATCGCATTCCCGTGCGCCGCGCAGGCTAGGACTGCTGTGATGGTGACGCCAGCATGGCAGTAGTCTTGTCCCTGGCCATTCCTACAGGCAGCAGCCTGTGCATCGACGGAGTCAGCCTCAATCTGCAGGGCATGAATGCGCTGCAAGATTTTTGGAATGGTTGGGTCTGCGAGGATCGTATCGCCTGCCTGCCAGGTGGATAGGTTGGAAAGCCGCCAGCATTTGCCACGCAGCATTTGCGTCACAGGGTGTGTGCCCACCCAGGTGTGTCGCATGGTTGCGGGGCATTGCCGAGCAGGTGCTGTGGAGCATGTTTCAGCGCCACCCCCGGCCGCAAAGCGGTCTGCGGCCCCTTGCAGCAGGTGCAGGGCCACGCTGGGCGAGGCCTGAAACATGGCCGTCTGGCAAGGATGTTTGGGATAGGGGGCAAAGGCGAGCAGTTCATCGACATGCCCGACCGAGAGCCAAGCAGTATGGATTTTCACCAGCGGTTGCCAGCTCTGGGCCTCTAGCAACTTTTCGAGGTTGGGACTCAGCCTACGGGTAGGGTGGTCGTCTGTACCTACGACGATCTTGCCCAGCGGTGCGCCCTTGACGGGTGGCGAGACCGCAATGTTGCCTCCGAAGTTTTGTGTGCCAAAGGCAATCTCCAGCTTGTTCAGCAGGCATTGCAGCTGCTTCCTGTCCAGTTTCAGATCGATCACGTCGGGTACAGAGAAGCGGAAAGTGGTCTTGGTAGGATCGTCAGGATCGCTGTGTAGATAGGTGAAGAGCACATCGGCATCGAGGATGTCTTGCCGGAGTTGGGCGCAGAGGCCAGCCTGAAGGTCGGTTTGCTCTGCGAGCATGCGCGCTACACAATTGCGCAGATCGTGCAGTTGGAAAATCTGCATGATCGGCTGCGATTCGAGCTTTAAAGCAGGGATTTTGGACTGAATGAGCTGCGCAAATCGTAGGTATAGCGTCCCAAATTGTGCGAAGATCGCGCGGATCTGGCCAGCCTGCCGCAGGTTGAGTTGGGCCTTTGCGTCATTGATGCCAACTGCTTCCCAGATCTTGGTGCGCAAGCCGTTGTAGATGCCGATCTGGCTAGACGGGAGTATAGTCTCCACAAACTGAGCGAGGTTTGCGACTGCACTGGCACATTGACCACTCCCCGATAGCCGCGGTAGGTGCACGGCAATGAGCGAGCTACCTTGCGGGGAGTTGCAATAGCCCATTTGGAACTGATCTTGCATGCGCATATCGTCGTGGTGCATGTCTTGGCCCGCTTGCAAGATGAAGTCTGCCCCTTTGTGGCTCAGGGCGCGTTGCAAATCTATGAGCGTGCTCACGTTGTTGTCATGCATGTGCCTGCTGCCAGCCTCCTCGCGCAACGCAGACACCAGCAAGCGCTCGACCTCAAAATCTGTAGAGGGCAGCAGCAGCGGCGCAATCATGGCCGCCTTGGTGTCGGCCACTTGGCCATCGACCAGCAGTTCGATCCTGAAAGGGAAAGGGTTGATGCTAGTTGTCTTGATCACACCTTCTGCTTGGTTGCTCTCGGGCACGATGCCCAGCAGTGAAATGACCTCCAAGGTGAGTCTGGTATCGCCTTCGATATGCGGCAGCGTCCATCGATTTTCATCGTTGGGGTCTGCTAGCAAGACTACATTGGTGGCCGCATCGGCGATGCGCAAGCCCTGCCGAGCATGGTCGGGCAGGCGCAATTGTACGCGAGGCTGAGCGCCCTCGTGCGCGCCCTCCCGCAAGATTTGCAAATAGACCAGTTCATCATCGGTCTTGGATTTGGGGTGCAGTTCAAAGTCTCTCAAAAGCTTGGCGTGAGCGCCCTGTAATTGGGCGCCGATGGCGGGCGATGGTGGCTGGCTCGGCAATTTACGCCCATCCACATCCAAATTGGGCCGCAAGATCATCACAGGTTCTGTGCCGCGTGAGAACCACTCAAACCTCACAGTGGGGTAGGGTGCATTGCGATGTGTCTTGAAGATGAGCTGATAGGTGGCCATACCGAGGGAGGTGAGGGATGAAAAAGGAAATAGGCGAGGTCGGCAAGTGCTGCCCTTTGGCTGCCATGTGCCGCCTCGCCTATGAGGGTGATTTTTGAAAACTAAACAGGTTGATCACGGGCGGAATACAAACAGAGGGGGATGAAACAATGCCCGCTTCTTCTAAAATCAAGGAATGGTTATTGGAATTCCATTCCTAAGTGCCTTGGAGATGCTACGCAAAAGGCAAGGCGTTGCAAGTCGGTCAGCCAAAGGCTTCCGTCTCGGGAGAATTTTGCCTCGTCAGGCAGTGACCTGCCGCGGCCATTTTAGCAGGGCTTCTACAGAAGTAGGAGAGGCTATTTCTTGACCAATTGTAGCTCCATCTTGCCATCGACCGCCGTTGCTACAATCACGTCGGAATAATTATCCCATTCATAGCAGACTGACTTGAAAGGAGGAATGCTCAGGTCTGCCGTGTCCCAAAGGTCAAAGCAGATGGCTGGCTTGTCAGAATTGGGGTCATGGCCCTCAGTGGCAGTGTAATAGACAAAAAAGATTCCCGTTTTCATGATGTCGCGTATCACGATCGTGCCGATCCCGCCACCACGCACCTGGAAACAAGTCTCTTTGTCGTTGAAGACGGTCATGCTACAGACCGTCTCATCGCCGTCTGCATTGGCATTCGCGGCTTGCTCAGAGACTGTCGGAACGTTGGAAATAATGGGTGGAACAGAATCTTTGGGTGTGTTGGATTGGTTGCTGCAACCAAAAGTGAGCGAAAGCAAGGCAAGTGTGCTGAACAAATACTTTTTCATGAATCTCATTGTGATTATTTAAGACAATGATAGCGCTGTGACCCAGCCGACTGCAACACTAATTTCTAGATTAAATGGAAGTCTAAATTGCATAATTTGATCATTTTGATCAAATTTGTTCTATAATGACATCCAAATAATGGAAGTAAAAATAAGTGAGTGAGCAATTATTTTCTTTGGTGCAGGCGCTCAACAAGGGCGAAAAGCGGTATTTCCGTGCTTTTGCGCAACGCCACGTGATCGGGGAGCAAAACCTCTATGAGCGGCTTTTTAATGTTTTACTGGAAATGAGTGCCTATGACGACGCGCAACTCAAGCGGGCCTTTGCGGGCGAGAAATGCCTAGATCAATGGGCGTCATTCAAAAGTTATCTTTACAAACTGCTGCGGCGCAGCCTCAGGGCCTACCATGAAGAGGGTTCCGTAGCCACCGAAATGCATCAATTGTTGCGGGACCTCTCGATTCTGTTTGGCAAATCACAATTTGACGCTTGTAGTCGGCTTATGCACAAAGGGAAGAAACTCGCGGGCGAGCAGGAATCCCATGGCATGATGCTCGAATTTTTGGAGTGGGAGCGCAGGCTCATCAAGCGGGGCAAGCAAGGCGATCTCGGCAAGCACCTCAGTCGCGTCGCAGAGGCCGAGCAAGATTACCTAGAGCGGTTGCGCTTGGAGAAGCTTCTGACCCAGCAATATGACCGTATCTACAGCTACAGTCAGCAGCGTAAGCCGCAGGAGTCAGCGACTGAGATGGCAGACTTGCTATTGGAAATGGAAGCCAAAATCACGGGCCATGTCTTACCTTTCAATGCACAGATCGCGCTCGGGGGCATCAGGGGAATGGTTGCAACCCATCTCGACAGGTTGGAAGAGGCCAGTTTGCATTTCCGGGAGATCGTCTTGTTGTGGCAATCGCGGCCCAAGATCGTGGCCGAGCACCGTGAGCGCTACCTGCTCACCGTCGCCAATTTCCTCAACACCATTTACCAAGTCCAAAACGATGCCCAGTTTCAGCAAGCCATCGACCTCGCGCGGTCGGGCCACGCGCTCCAAGACAATGTGCAGCGCTTTGTGCGCATCATGACCAGTAATCTGGAGCTGCTGCATCACATGAATGCCGGCCGCTACGAGGAGGCTGAGCGCATCGTGCCCATGATGGGAGAGATCATCAAAGAGGAGCCCGAGTTTTTGCGCCCTACCCACATCATCACCTATTCCTACAATGTATGCATGCTGCTCTTTGTGCGGCGACGCTACCGCGAATCGGTCGAGTGGATGAATCGTATCCTCGATTTCCCCGGCCACGATACCCGCATCGACATTCGCAACGCGACCCAATTGCTCTCGCTCATCGTGCATTTTGAGCTGGGCAACGATGACCTGCTCGACTACTTGATCGCCGCTGCGCTGCGCAAATATCACCAAGACAAAGCGCTTTTTCCCATTGGGAGCCTGGTAGCTAGCAGTCTCAAAGCCGCCATCCATGCAGCCAATCCTGCAATGCGCCACCTGCAGATCACCCAACTCGCGGCGCGCTACGCAGCCTTGCCACCAGACACTGCCAGGCTGGAATTGGGCTATGTCGAAGTGGGATTGTGGCTGGAAGCAGCGGTCGGGAAAAGGTGAATTGCATTGTCCTCAGAGGCATGAGCCTCAGCCCACATCAAACCCCCTCGGGAAATGTGCCTCAAAATTGGCTTCCGTGAGTGTGGATTTAGCCACGCGACGGCCGATCTCGGCGAGATGGAATACATGGTCCCCAGCATCCATCTTCATCATCTTCGATACACTTTTGACAGGCGGATATTTCTTGCTGTCTTGCTGCGTGAGGGTCTTGGCATGGTCGATGTCGGCCTGCGACACCGTCGTGTTGTAGCGCAGGTAGTGCATGCGTGGGCCGTCTGCAAGGTGATCCCCATCCAAGGTGCCCACCTCGCCGTCGATGTCTCGGGCCGTCGGGGAATCAGACAATGTTTGGAGCAGCAACTCATTGAATTCGCTGCAGTCCCTGATGAACATGTCGGGGACGGTACTCCCCCAGAAAAGTGCGCTTTTGGCACCGAGCTTTCTTACCTCGTCGGGTGTAAATTTGATCTCGCTTGTGCCCGTGCCGACCGAGACGATCATGAGCTTGTCAGGCCCAGTGGGCCATTGGATGCGGTAGGCTTTGAGCGTGGCCATGAGGTACAGTTGAATGGCGGGATTGTTGAAGGCACTCACGCCACCATCCACAAACGCACCAAAATTACCATCGTCGTCAAACGGCATAATCGTGGGCGGGAAAAAGGTAGGCGCAGCACTGCTGGCGCGCACGAGTCGCCAGAGTGGGATGTCGCGGTTGTATTTGTAATACTTGCCCAGCGGATTGTTGTGCATATGCCATACCGAGTAGGTATCGACACGCTTGGTCACGATGCAGAGTGCAGACGTGATGGCCTCGTCGCCCAATGTATATGGGCGACCTGTCACGGGATCGGCATAAAATTTTTGCAAGGTGGACTCGATGGCCGATGGCTTGTTTTTAAAGAACAAGTTTTGCCGCAACCAACGAGGCAATTGCCACCACTTCGCGGGTCGCTCGAAAATCTCATCTCCCATTTCGCCATAAGCCTGCAAAATGTCGGCGACCTGCATGCCGATCGCCAACGAGGCTGCAATGATCGAGCCCGTGCTAGTGCCGCCGATCATGTCGAAATAGTCGCGCAAGACAAGCTGGTCATTGTTGTGCCGCCTGCGCAGATGCGTCTCGATTTCAAGCAGGAAACCAAGGGTGATGGCACCTCTGATGCCCCCGCCGTCGAGGGCAAGGATGCGTTTGGGGCCTGCTGAGAGCAGTCGTTGGCTCACAGGGTGGTCGGGTGGGTTGGGCATGGGGGTGATCATATCTCAATGGATGTCAATTTGGAAAACATTTCCCAAATGACCAACAACGCAGCATGGCTGGTAGGGCAAACGCACTCAATTCCCATCAGCAGGATGCGGCTACCGTTCGCCGCGCTTGGCGGCCTCATAGTCGGGAGTGTCCAAGTACTGTACAAAGGTCTTGGGCACCCGGTCGCGCCCAAATGCGTGGAGGTAGGCGCCGACGGTCATGGAGTCGTAGTGGATGATGCCGCGTGTGTATTGAAACGTCTGAAAGAGGTTGAGAACCACCAAAAATCCGAGCAGGCCCATACCTGCGATGCGCATGCCCCGTCGCAGCTGCAAGGCGGCGAGGCGCGTGAGACAAGCCCCCATTCCCAAAGCCAACAGCGGATAAAAATCGATAAAGACACGGTTGCCAAAGCTGCCGCCATACCACCAGCACCACCAGCAAGCGATCACGTAAGCCGCCAAGGCCAAGGTCAATGGGGCCACAAGGGCAAATTCCCGGGCCAGCTTGCGTAGCCAAAACATGCCAGCCAAGCCTAGCGCCATCAGAGGGGTGTAGATGAGCCAGCCATTCCGAAAGCTGAACAATACCTTGCCAATCACAGGATGCGCCCAAAAAAATGACTCATCGGTATAGGAATAATACACCCAGTGGTCGGTCATGAGCCGCCAATAATACAACTGCGGAAACAGCAACAGCATTTGGAGGAGTGGCCACAAAAGCAATTTTGGAAAATGCATCCTCCAAAATAGCGCACGCTCACGCAGGCTCTTGCTGTCGATCAATCCATAGAAGACAGGTAGCAACCACAATAAAAGATGGTTGGGCCGCACCAAGGTGGCCACACTGCACAGTGTACCCACCGCCAAGGCATATTTCCAGCTGGGAGACTCATAAAAGCGCATTGTCATCCACATGACACCGCTTACCAAGGCAAATAGATAGACGTGCGGCATGGCCGCTTGTCCATGCGAATAATAGTACAGATTGGTGCCAAAGGCCAGCAAGAGCAGGCAGGTCGCCGTGACCCACTCGGTGAAATAGCGCAGCAACACCTTGCGCAGCCACGCCATGCCCAGCAGCAGGTAAGCGATCGCACTCAACTGCAACCAAAACATATAAGGCGCCGAATAGCCGTCTGCAGGGTAGCCCAGCAGGTAGGCGCTGCCATGACCCAGCATGAAAAATGGCGCATAGAGCCAACTCAACCCCATGGTATATTTCTGCACAGGCCCTAAACCAGCTTTCCAATAGATGCCCCAGACTTTGTCTTCAAAAAAGGGATTGCCGGGAGCATAACTCATGGTCACGTCGCCATGCACCACCACAGCTGGCAAATAGCTGTAATAAGAAATGACATCGGCCTCTACGACCTTGCCCCTGTACCAGCGCCCCCCAATGAAAAATAGCGCCAATGACAAGATGGCGATGAGCCAAATTGCCTTGTAGCTGGGGCTGATGGTCTTCCAAGTCATTTCTGAGGCCGAAGTTAATGTATTCTCGTTGGGAATTCGGCATGCCAAATAGCAAAGCACCGTAGTGCCCGGCAATGCAAATCACAAGGGATTTTTTTGGATCAGCGAGCTATGCGGATCGCTTCTTCCCGAAAATGAAGATACGCTTCTTCAAAATCATGTTTGAAAAGCGATTCAAGATGAGCTATATTTGAGGATACAATCGTCTTGCTTAACCACCTTAAATTTAGACAACATGAAAAAGACATATTTTTGGATGGCTGTCTTGGCCTTCGTTTTCAGCGCATGCTCCAAAAAGCTGGAATCTTGCTTTACCTATACTGTTGCTTCCGGCACGGTGAGCTTCAATTCAGGTTGCGCTGAAAATGCGACCGAATTTGTTTGGGACTTTGGCGATGGCAGCACTGCAGCCCAGCCATCACCCGTCCACACATATACTGCGGCCGGGCAATACCAAGTGACCCTCATCGTCAAGGATGCCAAGGGCAAGAAAAGTGCCCTTTCCAGCCAATTTGTGACGATCGCCGCAGTGCCTTGCAATCCTGCTTGCGTCAATGGTCTTTGCGTCGATGGCGATTGCATCTGCAACGTAGGCTATGAAGGTGTTGACTGTGCCACGGCCTACAATGCCAAATTCAGCGGGAATTATTCGCTTACCGAGACTTGCAGCCCTTCGGGTGTGGCAGGCCCCTACGCCGTTGTCGTGGGTCCCAAGAGCGGCACGGTCGTCGAGGCCACATTTGTTGGCTTGTGGGAGTCTTCGGGTCCCGCAGTGACAGCTGTGATCGGTAGCTCAGGGCTATCTTTTACGATTGCGCGGCAAGTCATCATTGCGGGTTACGACCTCGAATCCAGCTATGGCGTCATTACGCCCAACGGTGCCACCATCAACCTTACCTACAGAATTTATGCGACTGGCGGCTCAAGCATCCTTGATGCTTGCACGGCTACGCTTGCGAGATAAGGTGCGGCGGCTCAGAGGCCGAATTCCAATCAGAGATTATTTGACCTCGACCGATCCGTTCGGGTCGGCTAGATTCAAATTGTCCTCGGCCACGATATAGAGTGGCCGCTGCCTCACATTGGCCCCAATGCGTGCGAGGTATTCCCCGATGATGCCGATCCCGATCAATTGGATGCCGCCGATGAAGAGGAAGGAAACCATTTGCGAGGCCCAACCTGCTTGGTAGCCGGGGGAAAAAAAATAGGAGAGGATCGCATAGATGATGAGCAAAAATGCAACTCCTGACACAAAAAAGCCCATCAGGGTGATGAAGCGCAGGGGTGCTTCTGAGAATGCCGTGATACCGTCGAGCGCAAAGCGTATCATCTTGGCGTAGGTATAACTCGTCTTGCCGCTCAGGCGCTCGTCGCGGTCATATTCCACAAATGTCTGCCTGAAGCCAGCCCAGGCGATCTGCCCACGCAAAAATTTGTTTTGCTCTGGCATCTGCTTGAGCACATCCACCACCTTGCGGTCGATGATGCGAAAATCGCCCGTGTCGAGTGGGATGTCGATCTTGGTGAGGCGACGCAAGATGCGGTAAAAGAGCTTGGCGGTCCATTTTTTGAGGATGCCCTCGCCCTTGCGTTGGCGGCGGCGCGCATACACGACCTCAAACCCTTCTTTGTGGCGCTTGTACAGATCGGCGATGAGCTCGGGCGGATCTTGAAGATCGGCGTCGATGATCACCACGGCCTTCCCTTTGCAGTGATCCAAGCCTGCCGTCACCGCGACTTGGTGCCCGAAATTGCGGCTCAAGTCAAGGTAGCGCACATGCCCGTCATGCGCAGCGAGCGCGCGCATGTGCACGAGTGATCGGTCTTGGCTGCCATCGTTCACGAGCACGATCTCATAGTGCACAGCCATGCCTTGCAGCACGAGCGTGAGCCGCTCGTGCAGCACCTGCAAATTGCCCTCCTCGTTGTGGATGGGTACGATGATCGATATGTCGGGCGTGGTAGCCATGTGGGCAATTTAGGATTTTTTTCTGGCTCAGTGGTGGGCATCGATGGGCGCGATGTGAACTCCACCAGTAGGCCAAGTGATTTCGTGGGGCATGTAGCGATTGTTCAGCCATAAGAGCTGCCCATTTTCAAAGCCGTACACATCGGTTCCTTTTTTGCGGATCAACAGTTTGTCGATCGTGAGGAAGGGTGGGATGCGTTTCCAACGGGTCACATTCACTTGGAATTTGTGGGCGGGGTCGCGGATCACCTCCTCGCGCTCACACAAGGCCCAGTCGCCGTCGATGCGTTGGATGCTGTTGTTGAGGCTGAGGTAATGCCAATTGATTTTCTCATCGCCCTTCCATTCTTCCCAGCCGAGCTCGGTGAGGGGCAATTGATCGCCGCGCATTTTGACCCAAAGGCTCACGATCACGGTATCACCTGCCGCAAAGGGCATGGGGCCATCGTGGAGGAAGTTGTTGTCTTTGAGAGGGATTTCAATCGCTAGTCCTTCGTGATAGCCGTCGATATTGCTAGCGCGGGCACCTGAACCTTCTACTTCAAAATCGCGCCAAATGAGATTGCTTCCCTGGAGGTTGGTACAAAGCTTAGCCGGTGGTGCTACACGAGCGGGATCATCAACCATGACCTCGTAGATCGTGTCGAGAATCATCGTTACGTCCCTCTCGAGTGGCTGAAGAAGGTTCAGGGCGTACAATCGGGGGTCATTGGCGATCAGGCGATTAAATGCTGGAATTGCAACGCCTCTGCCGTCGAGGGTGTCTGAATTGCTTGTGCGTAGCATCAGGATAGGACGACGATCCTTCAAATGCTGCATGATTTCCAAATCCCCTGATGGCTCGGTCACGATTTGCAAATGGCTCCACGTCTGTGAAAACGAGGTGCGGCTCATCATCACATTGAGCATGGGCAGTCCACTGCGGATGGATGCCTGGAAGGCGAGCCGGCTATTCTGAGGGACGGGTGTATGGAAATTCTCAGAGCCTTCATGGAAATAGGGAAGCACCATCATGGCGCTCCAATCGCCCTCTCTGGAAATACTGTCCATCCATGCCTCGACAGGTAAACCCAAAATGATTTCTGAGTTTTCGGCATCTTTCATTGCAGGATTGGATGCAGTGACACGCATTTGTACGCCACGGTTCAAAGCAGCACCTTCGAACAGCGTGAACCCTATGACGCATCCGCCAAAAACCCAAGTGGCCCATTCAAGTTTCCTGTTGCGCAACCATCCGATCAGCCGCCACACGAGATAGAAACTGAAGGTCGTCCAAGTATAGTAAAATACCCAAGAGAAGCGGCCTAGGCTGCGGAATTGCTTGATGGGTGGAAACAATAAGGTCATCAATTCGGGCTTGAAGGCAAAAGGAATGCCGCAGGCAAACAAACCGACAGCAAGGCCCGCCAGCATGGAAACTGTAATGAGTTTTTGAGTTTCTGACGAAAGCTGCTCATTTTCTAGCAAACGGAATTGCCGCCATTTCCCATTCCAAAGCTTGCCCAGGAAGCGCCACGTTTCATAAGCCCAGTAGCCTAGGAATGCCAGTCCAGCCACCAATCCCACATAGCCGATGCCTTCCCAGCTGTTGGCGTTGAGGATCCATTTTGCAGGCAGGAGCGCATCGAATCCATAGAGTGCGATCGGCAGGAAGATGCTTTTCCAAGTGGCGATGTACTGATCGAATCCGAAGGGATTGCCTGGGCGGTCGGTGACCGGGTCGGTGAGCTTCAGGGCCAGTGTGAAGAGCAAGACTGGCAAGACGACCTGTAGGGCGTAGTGCAAAATCTTGTGCATTACTTTGGTGCTGCGCCATGCCACCCAGCTGTGCATCACCCAAAAAGCCGTCAAAAACACCGCCGAAATCATGACATAGTAGGGGTGGAGCCAACCCAGCAAAAATACTGTGAGGGTGAGTGTGAGGGAGCGGAGGATGCCCGGTCGCTCGAATGCCCGTAGGGCCAGATGCCAGACCAAAGGTACAGCAAACACATACGCGAGGCCAAAATGCCCATTCATTTTCAAAATCTGCGGCGACAGCAGTGCAATCGCTGCCCCCGCCATGGCCGCCCAATAGGCGTCCACTTGCCAGCGCAACAGGATGCGGTACAGCAGCCACCCCGCCAAAACGATGCTCAACAGCATCGCATAGTTCATAATTCCCACGGTATAATCGGCCAATCCCAAAACCTTGATGGCATTGCTGAGCAGCGGCTGCGCGTCGGCAAAGACCACATGGTCGCCATAGGGATAGTTCATCCCTTGAAACCAAGTATAGCTACTGTCCCACTTGGCATGGTACCAAGGCGTGTAATAGTTCTTGATGGCGTCGGCAGAGCTGCCCATCATTGTGCTGTTGGGATGGCGCAACACGGGGTGGTACAACGCAACCAACACAGTGAGGGTAATTCCCAGCAGGACCAATGTCGAGAAGAGGCGTTGTTTCTGCATTTGGGTTTGAAAATAGGGATTTTCTACGGAATCGTGTGGGAGAAAAGGAAGGGATTGAATCGACAACCACGACCCATTCACGGTTGCTGCCAGAAGAATTCAGCGATAAGCTGCCGTTTTGGGAGGAAGACGATTGCCAATCTCCAAAGCAAATCTGCCCGCCTGGAAATTCCAAGGCGGGCAGATCACAGCGCATTTGGGAGGCTCGACTAGCAACCTGTATAGACAACGACGCTGGTGAGCACGTCTTGAAAGACCCAGATATCGTCGAGGTAGTTCACGCCGTGGGCACATTTGGTGCAGGGAGCACTGTTGAAGAAATAGAAGGTATGCACTGGAAGTTGGCCAGTAGAGGTCGGCCTATAGGTAATGACCCCTGTCTGGATTTGTCCACCGTCGCCATTGCACACGACTTTGCCGCAGTAGGGCGTGCGGTACCACCATCCAGCGGTTTTTCCTGAGGGTTCCTCATGCTGAGATGCTGCAAGGATGATGCGCATACCGACCTTTTCGCGGCGCATGAGGTCCTGCAGCCCGGCGTCAAATGTGAGGGTGTAGTTGCTGATCTCTTGGTCGCCATAAGCGCCCAGAACCTGCACGGTCACAAAGCGGGTAGGCAGCACAGGGTTTGGCTGTCCTTGCTTAGCATGTGTATGTGACGTTTCCGTCGCCTCGCTGGTCGGCGCATTCACCGCAACACTGAAGTGTTTGGCTTCGAGTTGATCGAGGAGGGCTTGGTCAGTTGCACCGACTTCGAGCATGACCGTCTTGCCGCCGATGCGGTCGAGTGTGAGTTGCTTTTTGAATGACACCGTCGGCGTCGCTTGCGCTTCGGTAGCGACATCCATCACAGTACGCTTTTCACAACCCGTACCTAGCATTGCCAATACGTTCAACAGCCCTAAGGCAACCAGTTTCAAAAATGAATTCCTTTTCATGGTGAGAGAATTTTAGGATAATTGATCACGATGCCTACATGTCGCTTTCAGCAATTGCGCCCGATAGCTAATGGTTCGGGATGCCTTGTCGATCAGACGCTTGCCCCGGAAGCAAGGTGAGATCTGTCCCCTGAGGCATTGGGCCTGAGGCCATTTTCCGTGGAGGTACATACTGTAGTACATCGAGCGAAAAATGGTAACCATGGAAATGAAAAAATGAAAACGAATTGCGAGGGCGGCGTGATTTTTTGGGTGGCGTCGGTGAGGGTCGCTATCTGCAGCCATGTGGCTGCAAAGAAAACGGTCGCATCCCCGTGGGAATGCGACCGTCGCGATGACATTGCAAGACCAAGAATCACTTCATGATCTTGTTTTCTTCGATAAACTTGGTAGAGTACACGCCAGAGCGGAAAACGGCGTTTTCCATCAATTTCCTATGGAAAGGGATGGTCGTTTTGATGCCTTCCACGATAAATTCGTCGAGGGCACGCTCCATTTTGGCGATGACTTCCTCACGTGTGCGTGCGGTCACGATGAGTTTGCCAATCATAGAGTCATAGTTGGGCGGGATCACGTAACCAGCATACACGTGTGTATCCACGCGCACGCCGTGGCCACCAGGCTTGTGAAAGCCTGTGATCTTGCCAGGGCTAGGACGGAAATCATTTTCGGGATCCTCGGCATTGATGCGCACCTCCATGGAGTGTACATCGCCGGGGTAATAGTGGCGGCCCGATACCTCGATGCCCGCTGCTACCCTGATTTGCTCCTTGATGAGGTCGTATCCAAAGACTTCTTCGGTTACAGGGTGCTCCACTTGGATCCGGGTATTCATTTCCATGAAATAGAATTTGCCCGTCTTATCAACGATGAATTCGACGGTGCCGGCGCTTTCATAGTTCACAGATTTTGCAGCCTTGATGGCAGCTTCGCCCATTTTCTCACGGAGTTTTTGGTCCATGAAGGGCGCAGGACTCGGGCACTCTTCCACCAATTTCTGGTGACGGCGCTGGATGGTGCAGTCGCGCTCACTCAAGTGGGAGACATTGCCATATTGGTCACCGACGACTTGGATTTCGATGTGGCGTGGTTGCTCGATGAATTTCTCCATGTACATACCATCGTTGCCAAAGGCAGCTGCAGCCTCACGGCGGGCATCGTCCCAAGCCCCTTGGAGCTGGGATTCATCCCATGCGATACGCATGCCTTTGCCACCACCGCCAGCAGTCGCCTTTAGCAAGACGGGATAACCGATCTTGGCTGCGATTTTTTCCGCTTGCGCCATGTCCTTGAGCAGACCATCGGAACCTGGCACCACGGGTACACCAGCCTTTTTCATCGTGGCCTTGGCCGTGGCTTTGTCGCCCATGCCTCTGATCGACGATGGCTGCGGCCCAATGAATTTGATGCCATACTCAGCACACACCTCAGCAAATTCAGCATTCTCAGACAAGAATCCGTAGCCTGGGTGAATGGCATCGACTCCTGTGATCTCGCAAGCAGCGATGATGCGTGGGATGTTCAGATAGCTCTCTTTGCTAGAAGGTGGCCCAATGCAGACCGCCTCGTCAGAGAACCGCACATGCAGGCTGTCGCGATCTGCCGTGGAATATATCCCCACGGTTTTGATGCCCATTTCCTTGCATGTACGCTGGATGCGCAAAGCAATTTCACCACGGTTGGCGATCAGTATTTTCTTGAACAGCGGCATAAGCGATCAGGATAATTCGATCAAGAATAATGGTTGATCATACTCGACAGGGCTGGAATTTTCCACCAAAATCTTGACGACGGTTCCTTCGAAGTCGCTTTCGATCTCATTGAAAAGTTTCATCGCCTCAATGATACCCAGCGTTTGGCCCTTTTTTACGGTATCGCCGACTTTGACAAAAACGTCTTTGTCGGGGCTCGACGAGCGATAAAATGTGCCAATGAAGGGTGCCCTGAATTCTTTGAGGTTTTTCCCACTCTCAACTGGCTTGGCATCTGCGGCTGTTGCGGCAGATTGGCTAGCTGGTGCATCATGGTGTACCTGCTGCATTTGCTGCATCGGTTGCATGTTGGGTTGCATCATCGACTGGGTATAAACCACGCTTTCAGCCTTACGCTGAATCCGCAGACGGAAATCTTTTTGCTCGATCTCCACGTCTGTAAGCGTGCTCCTATTCATGAATTTCAGGAGTTCCTGAATGTCTTTGATATCCATATCCTGGGGGATTATTGCTGGTGAATGAGATTAGGCCTTGGCCCGCTCCATATAGGTACCGTCTTCGGTATTGATCTTGATGCGATCGCCGATGCTCACAAACAAGGGGACTCTCACCTCGGCACCGCCTTCGACGGTTGCTGGCTTGAGGGTGTTGGTGGCAGTGTCGCCTTTGATACCTGGCTCTGTATAGATCACTTCCATGATCACAGTTGAGGGTGGCTCGACCGTCAAAATGGCGTCTTCCTTGTCGGTGTTGAAGAGAATCTCGACAATGTCGTTTTCCTTCATGAACTGTGGGTTGGGAACCTTGCTGCTATCGATCGGAATCTGATCGTAGGACTCGGTATCCATCATTACAAAGGTACTGCCATCTTTGTAAAGATACTGGTATTGACGGCGCTCCACACGCACGATGTCGATCTTGGCGCCAGAGGGAAATGTATTTTCCAAAACGCGACCTGTCGTCACACTCTTCAGCTTGGTCCTGACGAATGCCGATCCCTTGCCTGGCTTCACATGAAGGAATTCGACGATCGAATAGATGTCGTTGTTGAATTCGATCGTGAGTCCTTTTTTAATTTCTGAGGTACTACCCATAATTTACTTTTCAATTTGCGGTGGCAAATTAAGAAAAAATAAGATAGGGCTATGCAGCCAAGTGGGGGTAAATCTTCCGGGTTTGGCGCTTTTTTCGTTTTTGCACGGCAAAAGGGCGGGCGCGCCTATTCCTCGGCATACTGATGCATCGCCTTCACGAGGCTCCCTTGGAAGGTAAGGCTGTCCAAAAGGCTGTCTGAAGCCATGTTGCGGGCTACAAGGTGGCCATCGCGCAGGTAAAAAAGGGTGCCTTCAAAGAAATCGACTTCAAAGTCGGTGGTGGAGTCGGCCATGGTCACGGCGTTGTCACTCACGATCTTGCCATTGATCAGACTCAGGTCTCGCAGGTATTCGCGCCCAAACCGTGCGGCAAAGTAGGGGGTAGGGCGATATTTTTGAAACTGCACGACATAGCTGTCACCACCCACGAGTCCATCGCCATTGGGGTCGAGCAGTGCCTGCCGCACAGAGACGGCGTTATGCCCGCTCACATAGATCAGGTGATAGCGGTTCAGGAGAATCTCGTCGATCTGCATGCCGAGGTTCAGGACGGCTCTGGTCGTCATGGCTTGCTCGTCATAAATCGCGACAAGGCTATCGTTTTTGGTGAGGTAAAATTTTCCGACGTTGTAGATGCATGGGCCTGGATGTCCTTCAAATTCGAGGATTTGGACTTTTCCATTGCGACGCTTCACAAATGCGATGCGATTGGCCGTCGTGTCGCACACCATGATTTGGGTCTCCCCGACTGCGATGTAGTGCGGAGCGAGGGGCAGGGAAGCAAATTTTTCCTTGACGCTGGCATAGGTCGGGCTCACTTGCAAAATCGCTTGCTGGGTTCCGCTGGCGATCCAAAGCATGTCGTCCAGTATTTCGACATCGCTCAGCTCGGCATTGGGCACGCCGACCTTGGCATTCCAGTCGGCTTCGATGGAGTGGTTGGCATATTTGTAGATCGAAAGCGCGTTGCTGGGCGTCTGCACCAGAAAAAAGCTCGCACGGGTCTTGATTTCATAGACCGAGTCGTCGTCGAGGCTCTGGCAACCGCTCAGCAAAAGGAGTAGGCCGCAAACCGCACAGGCATATTTTCTCAAGTGGTGCATGATCTTGGCGAAAGATACGAGGGTTGGGGGAAATTCTTGATGGCTATGTGGAAATGTGTGGGTGGAGAAAAGAAAAGCGTCGGTTTAGCCCATTTTTTTGGCTCAACCGACGCTTTTCTTGAAGGATGCTAAATCCCCACACATCCCCCACTTCACAAAAACGGCACCCCAGGTGAAGCCGCCGCCGACGGCTGCGAGGATCAGGTTGTCGCCTTTTTTGAGCTGGTCTTTCCAGTCCCAGAGGCAGAGGGGAATCGTGCCGCCGGTCGTGTTGCCATAGCGGTGAATGTTGATCATCACCTTTTCGGCGGGCACACCCATGCGTTCGCCGCAGGCGTCGATGATGCGCTTGTTGGCTTGATGAGGCACGAGAAATGCAATGTCCTCTGACTGGAGGTTGTTGCGGGCCATCACGTCGGCGCAGACATCGGCCATTTTGGTTACGGCAAATTTGAAGACATATTTGCCTTCCTGATAGACATAGTGCTCACGGTTGGTGACCGTTTCGATGCTGGCTGGCTTCAAGCTGCCACCTGCGACCATGTGCAGGTGCTTCACGCCGCTGCCATCGCTGTGCAATGAGGCATCCATGATGCCAAGGCCGTCTTCGTTGGGTTCGAGCAGCAATGCGCCGGCACCGTCACCAAAGAGGATACAGGTATTGCGATCGGTATAGTCGATGATGCTCGACATCTTGTCGGCACCGACGACGACGATTTTTTTGTGGGTTCCAGTTTCGATGAATTTGGAGGCGACCACCAGGCTATAGAGAAAACCTGAGCAGGCTGCCTCGACGTCAAATCCCCATGCATTGGTCGCCCCGATGGCGGCACAGATGATGTTGGCGGTGGCGGGAAAAGTGCGGTCTGGAGTGACAGTGGCACAGATGAGCATGTCGATCTCATCTGCCTTGATGCCGCGTCGAGCGAGCAGTTCATTCACAGCACCAATTGCCATGTCTGAGGTCGCGCCATTTTTCATGATGCGGCGTTCGGTAATACCGGTGCGCTCTTGGATCCAAGCATCGTTGGTATCGACCAATTTCTCCAATTCGGCATTGGTGAGGATGTAGTCTGGGAGATAGTGGCCTATGGCCGTGATGGCTGCTCTTTTCATACGATGCTAGGAATTCTCGGAATTGAAGGAGTCAAATGCGGCTTCGATCTTGGAAACCAAGTTGCTTTCGGCGGCCAAAACCGCGCTCATGATCATGCTTTCGACCGCCTTGGCGGTACTGATGCCGTGGCCAATGATGGAAATGCCTTTCACTCCCAATACGGGCACACCGCCATAATTTTCGAAGTTGAAGGTCTCGATGAAATCGTCGCCATGGAACCGTCCCTTGAGCAACTCATACATCGACTCGCCAAATTTCAGGACGACATTACCTGTAAAGCCATCGCAGACAAATGCGTCTGCATGCCCACGGTAGATGTCGCGTCCCTCTACATTGCCGATAAAATTGAATTTGTTTGTCCCTTTCATGAGGGCATAAGTGGCTTTGATGGCTTCTGGGCCC
The DNA here is from genome assembly GCA_031415375.1 of Bacteroidota bacterium. Classification (GTDB taxonomy): domain Bacteria; phylum Bacteroidota; class Bacteroidia; order J057; family JADKCL01; genus JADKCL01. Next base: position 23,049 of record JANORP010000141.1, read on the forward strand.
TTGCCTTCCTCTTCGCCGACATTCATGAGCCCGATGCGGGGATTGTCGATCTTGTGCACGCTCTCCAAAAAGACTTTGGAAAGGATGCCAAATTGATAGAGAACTTCTGGTTTGCAATCCACATTGGCGCCGACATCACAAAGCAGCGCTTTTTTGCCCTGCCCAATCTCGATCAGTACGCCGATGGTGGGGCGCATCACGCCCTCAATTTTGCCGAGGCCCATCACGGAGGCGACGAGCATTGCGCCCGTATTGCCAGCACTGACAAAACCATCCAAGAGCTTTTGCTTCACCATACCTATCCCGACGTTGATCGAGGAGCGCGGTTTGGAGGCGACTGCTTTGGTCGGCGACTCGTCCATGCCGATTACTTGGTCGGTATGCACAATAGAAAAGACCGCGGGGTTTTGGCCCCGGGTCTTCAATTCTTCTCGTATCAACGCCTCGTCACCGATGAGTACGACCTCAGCCCTTTCCCCTAGATGTGTACGTGCCAAAATAGCACCATCTATGGGAGCAGCTGGGGCATAATCCCCACCCATGATGTCCACGCCAATGCGCATCGATTACAGGTCGTCTTTGCCTTCCATCACCTGGCGCCCGCGGTAGTAACCGCTTTCGAGACACACACGATGATAGATTGTAGCTTCGCCGCTCACCGCGTCGATGTACATGGGCTTGGTCTCCAACTTGAGGTGGGTGCGACGCTTGTCGCGCCTTGTCTTGGAAATCTTACGTTTTGGATGTGCCATAGGGCTATAATCTTAATCTTATTCTTTGGAATCTTTCAACTTTTTCAATGCTTGCCAGCGCGGATCAATGATTTCTTCACTTTCGGTCCCTTCCTCTACGACTTCGGACTCCTTGGGGCTTCCGTCGGGGTTGAGGCCGAGCAACTCCATCACCTGTGGTGCACAGAGGTGCACGTCGGTTTCGGGAACTCTCCGCAATGGAATCTGCAAGATGATGATTTCATAGAGGTCTTGGGCGAGGTGGATGATCGGGGTAGTTTCCTCAATCAAGACCACTTCGTCTGTATCAAACTCCAATTCTTCATCAAATGCATATACAATGCGCGTCTCAAGGTCCAGTGGAAAGGGATAGGGCTCCAGGCAACGGTCGCACTCTATCATGATCTCCCCCTTGAAATGAAACTTTGCATCGAGGTGCGTGGACGATTTGTCGATCACCACAGCCACCTGCACGTTCCCATCGTGAATCGGTGAAAATTCAAACTCCGCAAAAAAAGAACTATCAATCTCAAACGTGTCCTCGTTGAGTCCAAACTGAAGCTTCGGTAGCTCTACTGAATACTTCTTCTGAAATAACTTATCCACGTTAGAAATTTTGAGCTGGCAAAGCTAACAAAATCCACAATCAATTCTAAAAAATTGTGGAAATGATATGATCATTTTTCTAAAAGGTCCTTATCCCTCGACGATATCGTCAGCGGCTACGACCTCGTCTTCCTCAGCCTCAGCTGCAAGATCGGCTGGTATGTGGCGACGTTCACGCGATTTGGGGTTGAAAATCGACCCTTCCTGGAGATCGAGATTGTCCCGCCTTTCGCGCACAATGTCCATTGCCTTGTACATAGCATGGATAAAGCTCGTGGGATCGGCCTCGCCCTTGCCGGCAAGGTTGTAGGCGACGCCATGGTCGGGGGAGGTGCGCACCACAGGGAGGCCTGCGGTAAAATTCACGCCTTCAAATCCTGCCATGAGCTTGAAGGGGACGAGCCCTTGGTCATGGTACATGGCGAGCACAGCGTCAAATTTACTGAACAGGCCCATGCCGAAGAAGCCGTCGGCACTATAGGGTCCCATCGCAAAGATGCGTTCCCGCTGCGCGTCATCCACGGCCTTGGCGATACGCTCTTTGTCTTCCTTGCCGAGCAGGCCGTTGTCGCCCGCATGGGGATTGAGTCCCAAGACGGCGATTTTTGGCTTGTCAATATTGAAGTCTGTCTTGAGCGACATGTTCATGATCCGCAACTTCTTCATGATGAGTTCGACCGTGATAGCCTTGGAGACGTTGGCGATAGGGATGTGCCCCGTCACCACAGCCACTTTTACCCGGTCGTGTACCATGAACATGAGGTTGGTATCCACACCAAATTGCTGGGCGAGGTATTCCGTATGGCCTGGAAATTGGAAATCTTCACTCTGGATCGAGTGCTTGTCGATCGGCAAGGTCACCAAGGCATCGATTTCGCCAGCTTTGAGGTCCAACACAGCTTGCTGCAGTGCCTGAAATGCGCCTTTGCCAGCCTCTTTGGAGGGCTTGCCAGGCTCCACATTGTCGGCTTCAGTGATGCAATCGATCACAGAGACCTTTTTGGGCTGCGCTTGATTGGGTTGCTGGATGACATTGTAGGAAAATTTGTCCACACTCAGCAGCTTGCGATAGACATTGAGCACTTTGGCCGATCCATAGACGATCGGGGTGCAGATTTCGCGGAGACGTGGCTCTGTGAGCCCCTGGATCACCAACTCTGGCCCGATGCCGTTGAAGTCGCCAATCGAGATGCCTATCCGCAGTATTTTTCTCGTTTTTTGCATAAGGAAAATCGTGTTGTGGGCGCGCCATTGATGATCCTGTCGTGATTTACACGACAGCGGCGTCCCACCCTATTCAATAATTGCTCAGGAACTCCGTGAGCAAGCGCACGCCGACACCCGTGCCATTTTTGCCACGGTAGCTGTCAGAGGATGGCAGGAAGCTCGGCCCTGCGATGTCGATGTGGATCCAAGGATAGTCTGTGAATTGCTCCAAAAACTTGCCGGCAGTAATACATCCGCCCGAGCTCCCTCCGATATTTTTCATATCGGCAATGTCGCTCTTGAGTTGATCCTTGTATTCTTCCCAGAGTGGCAGCTCTACGAGGCGCTCATATACACGTGCGCCAGCGCCAGCAAGTGCGAGCTTGGTCTCTGCCGTGGCTGTGCCCATGAAGGCGGAGCCGTGGTATCCCACAGCGACGACCTGCGCGCCCGTGAGGGTGGCAAGGTCGATCACCAATTCGGGCTTGTATTTCTTTGCATAGGCAAGCGCATCGGCGAGGATCATCCTGCCTTCGGCGTCTGTGTTGAGTACCTCTACGGTGCTGCCATCATACATGGTGATCACGTCGCCAGGTGTGTAGGCATTGCCGCCAGGGCGGTTGTCGGTCGCTGGCAGAAGGCCGACGACATGCAATTGCAAGTCCAGGGCAGCGATATTGCAAAAAGTACCGATCACGGCGGCTGCGCCTGCCATGTCTGACTTCATGGTATCCATGCTGTTGGGTGTGGGTTTCAAGCTCAAACCGCCTGTGTCATAGACCACTCCCTTGCCGACCAAAATGATCGGGTGCTTGTTTTTGGCATTTTTGGGCTTCCATTCAAGTACGGTGAATGTAGGCGGGTCAATGCTACCGTAATTCACCGCCAAAAGTCCGCCCATCTTCAAGGAGCGAATCTTTTGTTTGTTGAATACCTCGGTGTGAAATCCAAATTGTTCTCCGAGAGCGACGGCTTTGTCGGCGAGCGCTTCGGCAGTGAGCGTGATCACTGGTTCATTCACGAGGTCGCGGGCGATCATCGTGGCTTGTGCGATTTTGGCCGAGCGTTCCACGATGGCGGCACCATCTTTGAGACCAGACACGACAGTCGCCGAGGCGAGGGTGTTGGGTTCTTTTTTGGTTTTATAGCGCAGGAACTGATAGTTGCTGAGCGGAATTGCCTCGGCGATTGCAGCGAGATGTTCACCTTTTGCGCCAGGATAGGCGATGGCCATCTTGGCAAAGTTGTGATCATTGGCCAGCGTGACTGCACCATGGGTACCCTTGCGCAAGCCTTCTCGCTCATCGCTGGGGCTGCCTATGCCGATGAGGGCAAGGTTGAGCGTACCGTCGAAGCGATAGGTGTGCAAACCCTTTTCGGCAGTCGCCACATCAACCTGAAGATCGCATCCCAGGGACTTTTTTACGTATTCACCAGCAGCCTCGAAGTTCTGGTTCGAGACCAGAACTGCAAACAAAAAGTCTTTTGCAGCTTTGGGGGCCTTGCCGGAATGTTTCAGTTCCATTCTGTTTTTTCTGATAATCTAAAATGAGCGGTTAAATTTACGATTCTCATGCAGAATCTAAAACCAAAGAAGCAGTTAGGGCAGCATTTTTTGGCTGATGACAATATTGCTCGCAAAATCGTGTCTCTTCTTGATCCGTCAAAAGAGGGCCCGGTCATTGAAATCGGCCCTGGAATGGGGGTCCTGACGAAGTATTTGCTAGAGCAATTTCCTGAAGTCTGGGTCGTCGAATTTGATGCAGATGCGGTTACATACCTTCAGGAGCGGTTTGCAGGCACTCAGTTGCGCATTTTTCATGCGGATTTTTTGAAGTGGGACTTCGGTTTGCTAGAGGGCCGACCTGCACGTTTCATCGGCAACCTTCCCTACAATGTTTCTTCTCCAATTTTTTTCCGGCTGCTTGAAAATCATCGGCTTGTGCAGCAAGGAGTGTTCATGGTACAAAAGGAAGTTGCCGATCGTATCTGTGCCGATGCAGGGCAGAGTGGGAAGGAGGGCGGCATCTTGACAGTGCTCACCGACGCCTATTTTTACCGCAAGCTACAGTTCAAGGTCCCGCCTACAGTTTTCAAGCCACCACCCAAGGTGATGAGTGCTGTGTTTACAATGCAGGCCAAGGCCGTACAACCACCTCATTTTGAGGCACTAAAGACTGTTGTGAAGGCTGCCTTCGGGCAGAGACGCAAGACGCTGCGCAATGCCATCAGGCATCTGGAGTTTCAAGAGGCGCCCACCGACGCGCTACTCGACCTCAGGGCAGAGGCGCTAGGCACCGATGCCTTTATCGCCTTGGCGGCACAATTAATTTCTTGATTTGAAGGCATTTTTATTAAAAAGCTTGCAATTTTAGTTTTTAACTATTAATTTTGCGTTGTGTTCTTGCTGGTCTGATTGGATGACTAGCCAGGAATGCCTTGTGCTTTTGAGCATTGTGAGGGGACTTGAGGTGTGGAAAAAAAATGACTCAAAATATGAAAACCATCGATGATTTGATTTTTGCGGCCGTCTTTGAAGTTGTAAGAATATCACGGTCAAGTGTATCGAAAATTGCCAATGCAGCATTGTTGGAAACCTATTGGCATATCGGCCGCTTGATCTTGGCAGCCGAGCAAGACGATGAGCAGGAGGTGAGGCTGCGCCATACTTTTGTCAAGCGTCTTTCCAATCGTTTGGGCCTCGCGCTGGGAAATGGGTTTGATGAGCGCAATCTCGTCAATATGAGAGCCTTTCGCGCGGCCTATCCGGTTTGGGGCAATGTCAACCCTGCATTGAGTTGGAACCATTACCGCATCTTGTGCCGCATTGCGGAGCCTGAGAAGCGCGACTACTACCAGCAGCAATGTGTCGCCGGGGGCTGGAGTACAAGATTGTTGCGGCACCACATAGATCACTTCTTGTTTGAGAACCCTGTTTCGGTGTCGAAGGTCGATGAAGTGGCAGGGCACCAAGATTTCGCAAAAGACCCTTACATCCGAGAATTTTGGGGCCTTCCCGGACTCGGCAAATTCTCAGAAGGCGAGCTGGAGTCCACGATCATCGACCAGGTATATCACTTCATGATCGCATTGGGCAAGGGCTTTGCGTTTGTGGCAAGGCAGCAGCGTATTGTCACCGACACCTCCGATTTCCATGTCGATCTTGTTTTCTACAACTATATTCTGAAGTGCTTTGTCGTGGTCGATGTCAAGACTGGCCCGCTCACGCATCAGGACATCGGTCAAATCGACATGTATGTTCGCATGTATGACAACCTTCGGCGCCGTGCCGATGACAACCCCACCATGGGGATCTTGCTCTGCACTGAAAAGGATGAGACCATCGTAAAATACTCGGTGTTGGCAGAAAATAAGCAGCTCTTTGCCAGTAAATACCTGCTTTTTTTGCCCGAGGAGGAAGAATTTAGACGGTTGATCGATCGTGAGCGCGACCGCGTCGTGTAGGCGGGATGGATTTGTGCGCTGTGCCGATCATCGATCTCAAGCTGATGCGCTACTGCGCCCAACTGCAACAGGTTTCCAAAATTTCGGGGATGCCCTCCCAGATTATAACCACAAAAGCTACATTTGCCACATGCTGCAAAAGCCCCCCATTCTGCTCAATCCTGGTCCCGTAGCCGTCCCCCAATTTGTATTGGAGGCGATTTGCCAGCCAGTGATCCATCAAAGGACCAGTGCCTTTGATGCGTTGTTTGCCAACTTGCAAAGCGACCTCCAGTATGTATTTCAGACTGCTTCGCCCGTGATTGCGATGCCGGGCACCGGCACCTTTGGGGTGGAGGCAGCCATGTTCAGTCTATTCAAGCCAGGGGACAAGGTCGCCATCCCTGCCATGGGCAAGTTTTCGCAGCGATGGGTCGCCTTTGGCATGGCGCTGGGCTTGGAGATCATCCCTTTGGGAGTGGGATGGGGGCAGGCATTTACAGTAGCCCATGCGCAAACCGTGCTTGCCGAGTATCCCGACTTGCGTGGGTGGGTACTCACCCACGTGGAGACTTCAACCGGCGTCGCGATCGATTTGGAAGAGATCGCATTTGCGATCAAAACAGCCTCGCCCCGGCAGCTGATCCTTGTAGATGCCATTTGCTCGGTGGGCATTCAGGCGATCTATACCGACGCGTGGCAGCTCGACGCAGTCGTTGCAGCCAGTCAAAAAGGTCTTCAAAACCCAGCAGGGACTGTTTTTGTAGCCATCGGGCCGCTGGCGGCTGCGGCATTGGAGTATCCAGAGTCGGCCGACTATCGTCACCTTGGACATTATTATAGGTACTTAATGCAAGGTGGCTACCCTTTTACGCCACCGGTACAGATGTTTTATGGCGTGCAAGCTGCACTCAGGCGAATGCGCGAGGAGACGATGCCTGTGATCTGGAACCGCACGCATGGCATGAGTCGCTATTTCAAGGCAGCAATTGTCGCACGTGGGGGAAACCCCTTGGGCCTTGGAAATGCAGACGCGCTTACGGTAGTCAGCTTCGGCAGACGCAGCCATGACGAGATCAGGGAGGCCCTCATCTTGAATCATGGGCTTGAAACTGCTGGCGGCCAAGATCAATTGGATGATTTGGTGATTCGCGTGGGCCATTTTGGAATGGTCACGATGGCTGATTTGGAGGCCTGCGTTGGCGCGTTGAAGGAGATACTCAAGGCAGACAAGCAATGAATATACTGTTGATCGATCCCTTTCCAGAAAGCATGCTTTCCAAATTATTGGCTTTGGGGCATCCGATGAAATACGCCCCAGACTGGACGAAGGAGGAAATCTATGCCCAGCTCGCGGATGTCGATGTTCTGGTAATGAACTCCAAAGTCAATGCCGATGAAGAACTTTTGGCCCATGGCCCAAAGTTGAAGATGATTTGTCGGGCTGGGGTAGGGATGGATCATTTTGACCTGCCACTCTTGGCAGCACGCGGCATCTTGGCGGTAAACACGCCTGGCGCTAATGCGATTCCTGTCGCTGAACAAGCTGTGGGAATGCTCCTGTGCCTCATGCACAACATCACACGTGCCGACCGACAAGTCCATGCTTTGCAATGGCGGCGAGAAGAAAATCGTGGGACCGAGCTCTATCGCAAGACTGTGGGGATTATCGGCCATGGCAATACAGGCTCAGCATTGAGCAAGTGCCTGTCGGGCTTTGGATGTCGTGTGCTGGCGTACGACAAGTACAAAACAGGTTTTGGCAGCCCTTTTGTCCACGAGGCTACGCTAGCAGAGATTTTCAGAGAGGCCGACATTTTGAGCCTTCATGTCCCGCTCACGCAGGAGACCGAGGCGTGGGCGGATGCGACGTTTTTTGCACAATTTGAGAAACCAATTTGGCTCTTGAACCTCTCCCGCGGCCCAATTGTTCCTCTCTCGAACTTGATCGAGGCTATTGATCGAGGTCAAGTGATCGCGGCGGGCCTGGATGTCCTGGAGAATGAGAAGCTTGATACCTTAACGCACGAGCAGCGCGCTAGCCTGGACCAGCTTTTTGCAAACGAGCGTGTCATATTTACCCCTCATATCGGCGGTTGGAGCCGCGAATCGCTCGATCGCATCAATGACCGTATTGTGGAACAAATTGCCGATTTCTTGGAGAACTTTGCCCTGCGCTAACTGTGCTAGTGGATCCCCATAGCGTGCAAATCGAGCGCAAGACGACCGTTTGGTGGAGCAAATTGCCGATTTTTGGATGGCCCAGTCTGGCAATAGCAGGGGTGGTATAGCCCTCTTTCGTGCAAATGGGAGTCAAACGCGAAGCCAGCCCCAGCGAAGGGATACCTTATTTTGTCTTGGCTTCAAGCCAGTTTTCCAATCGTAAGAGTTCGCCAGTAGAGGGGTCAAAGGGCACGTTTTGGTGAAACTCGTTAAGGTCTGCCAATTGACGTTTTGCACTTTGTAGGGTCTTTTTGACGTCTAGACTGTTTTTGTGCCACTCGATCAGTATTTGAATGAGCTTCATCGGGCGGTACATCTCGCTGTTTTTTTGGGTGCGCCGCACGAATTGTCGCATGTTCAAAATCTTGGTTTCCAAGACGTCGAGCAAGCCTGCTTCAAAAAGGAGCATGATTTCGTGCAACCTGAAGGTGAGGTTCCAGCCGACCTTGTCGCCGAGGAGTGGCGTGGCCTCGTTGAGTGCGCGCAAGGCTTCACTGATGCGTTTGGTCTTGAACAAGAGGCAGCTTTGATTGTAGTGCCAGATTGCCATGCGAAATGGAGAAGCGCCAAAACGCGGGTGCGACATCGCCTCTTGGATGATTTCATCGGCCTTTTTCCAGTCCTCCGCAAAAAAAGCAATTCGAAAGGCGGTGCCAGCCACAATCAAGTAGTTGGTTTCTTCCTTGGAAAAGTGACCCATCGTCTCATCGACAAATTTTTGTGCCTCTTTGAGGTCTCCCTTGCGCAAGGATGTCTCGGTGAGCTGGAAAAAAGCACTGCCGAGTCGTTGCTTGGACCTCACAGAGGGCTCCCGGCGGATGAGTTCTAGCTGCAACTTACAATACTTGAGGGCTTCGCTATAATTATATGTGTACTGTAGGAATAGGATCTTGCTCAACAGGAAATAGTAATTGGCAAGCGGCGACTTGGTCGTCTGCACGATCTTTTGGATCTGATCGATCTTTTGGGAGATTTCGCTGAGTTGATCGTCCTTGAGCGAGGTATGGGTAAGCACATTGGTGACCGCATAGTGTAAGATCGCAGCCTCATTGACCAAATAGTTGTTTTGGTTGAGTTCCCTCAGCTTTTCGGTGCTTTTCTCAAACTCCTTGACCGAGAGGTTGATGCTCTTGCTGCGGTGCAGCAGCATTTCTGCCCAAAAGAGTTCATTGTGGAGGGAAAATTTGCGGCTATTGGCTACGACCTGCAAGAGCAGATTTTTACTAGCCATGTAGGCGCCTCTACCCAAGAGGATCTCGCCTTGCAAAATGCGTTTTTTGCCCTGCAATTGCGCATTTACATAAGCAGTGTCGTAGTCAGTGACGCTCTTGTCATTGAGGATCACATCTTCAAGGATGCGCTTGAGGCGAGATTTTGTAACCCTGAAAGTGTTGTCGGGAGCACGTTCATAGAGCTTTTTTGAAAAAAACTCTTCCTCTTTGTCTTTGTACCGTGTCACCAACTCAAAAAGCTTTCCCACCTTCTCAAACTCAAAGGGAGAGGCATTGAGATAGTTGCGAATCTGCCTAATTTCGTGATTTTTGAGTTTTTGATAGATGTCGTAGATCAGGTCCATACCAAATTCAAGGGGTGAATGAGGGGACAATTTACTGAAAAGTTTCGTTCAATTGCGTAACCTAACGCAGTAAAAGTACAATGATTCCCTAAGAAATCTTTGTAACTTGCAGGCTACAAGGAGAGGAATACCTTTTCTTGAGCAATGTTTTACAGCACAAAGACAGGGTTTAAAGGAGAAAAGGAGAGTTTGGCAAACTTCTACTTACGTCTATCATTCGATTTTGTTTGGGCGGATTTGGAATAATGATTCTCTCGTTTTTATCTTTATCCTCTATTTATTGCTTTTAGTGGAAGTACTATTAATTCGGAAGGAATTATGATGATGAAACGAGTCGGAATTTGGCTAGGGCTTTGCTTGCTCTTTTGCTCGACCGTGTTTGCGCAGTCCGATGGTGGGAAGATCAAAGGCGTCGTGACCGATGAAACTGGTGAGCCAGTGGAGTTTGCCACGGTGGTGATCGTCTCCAAAGACATCATTAAGGCTGGGACAAACACAGACGAGAAAGGCGAATACAGTTTCGCAAACGTTGAACCTGGCATCTATGAGGTGCGTGCCTCCTTTGCGGGGAACAACATCGTCGCTTCGGGTATCAGTGTTGGAGCAAGTAAGACGGTGTCGGTCCCACTGGCAATTGAGACTGGGGTCGAGCTCAAAGTGGTCCAGATCACTGAGACGATTCCGATCGACAATACCACGACGGGGGGATCTATTTCTGGGGCCGATGTGCAAAACATTGGTTTGCGTAACATCAACTCATTGGCTGCGATCGTGCCTGGCGTCTATCAAAGCGATGACGGTGACGGTATCAACATGCGCGGTGGCCGTAGCAGCTCTACCGTGTACTTCGTGGACGGTGTGAAAATACGTGGCACGCTTAACCTTCCACAAAAATCGATCGGTCAACTCTCGGTGATCACAGGTGGTACCCCTGCGGAATACGGCGACGTAATCGGCGGCATCATCTCGGTGACCACTTCCTCTCCGAGCTATGACCTCACGGGTGGCGTCGAGTTGCTGACGTCTCAGTTTCTCGACCCCTATGGCTACAATCTGATTGGTGCAAACCTGTCTGGGCCGATCGTGACCAAGTACATCGACTCGATCAACTACAACAAGCCAATCCTGGGTTTCTTCGTTGCCGGTGAATACCAGCGTGAAAAAGACCAGGATCCAGCTCAAGGCGGTATCCCGATTTTGAAGGAGGCCAACTACAAAGACTTTGAAACCAATCCGCTTACGTTGGACCGCACAGGAAATTATTTCTTGCAGCGCGGCAACTTTGTCGATACTTCCATGGTCGAGCAAAGCAAGTATAAGCCAAACAACGTGGGTCGCACCTTCCGCGTCAACGGTCGTTTGGACTTCCAACCAACGGAAAATATCATTGTCAAGTTTGGTGGTGGTTTTGTCGATATCCAAAACGATCGTTGGGCTATTGGCAACTCAATGTTTGCCAATCAAGCCAATCAACAATTTACAGGTCGTCAATACAGTGGCTGGGGCCGTTTTCAGCAAAACTTCAAGACTTCCTCTGATAGCCCGCTTCAAAACTTGTACTACCAATTGCAAGTGGACTGGTCACGCTATGACCGCCAGTTTCAAGATGCAGTTCACAAGGACAACATATTTGACTATGGCTACATCGGCAAGTTCAATTACGACCGTCGTGAAATCTACCGTTATGTCGATCCAATCGCCAATGCCGACATTCACAATGGTGCTATCTCCTCAGATGGCTATTACCAGACGGCAGGTTTCTCGCCGATCAACTTGACCTTTGATGACACGGGCACAAAAAACCCATTGCAGGCCAATTACAACAATTTCATCTTTGACTACATTGGCAACAATGGTATCGTGAACGCTTTCACGGGTGCTAGGGACTACAGCATTCGTAGCATGGATGCCCTCGCCTTCTACAACGGCTTGCGCAATGGTGATGCAGTGGATCAGATTTACTCCTTGTATTCTGGCGTTGGCGCGAGCCAAGGCAGTTACAGTAAATATAGTTTTGACCAAACCCGTTTGACTGGTCAAGCTTCAGGCGAATTCAAAGGTCACGCTATCAAGCTCGGCTTTGAATTTGAGCAGCGCCAAGAGCGATTCTACGCTGTCGGCAGCCGCGCGCTGTGGAATTACATGCGTCAACTCACCAACCGTCACTTGTCTGGTATCAACCAAGACCCTAATAGCTGGGAACTAGTCACGTCCAACGGACAGTTTCAAGATACCGTCCATGCACCTTCCTACTTTGAAGGCCTCGACCAAAGCACATTTGACCGCAATTTGCGCACCCAACTTGGCTTGGATCCCAATGGCATCGACTTTATCGTCACTGACAATCTCGATCCTAGCACACTCAATTTGGGCATGTTTAGCGCCAATGAGTTGCTGAATGATGGCAATCAGTTTGTGAACTACTATGGCTACGACTTCAAGGGCAACAGGACCAAGCGTGTAGCGGCTGAAACCTTCTTCACGGATGAAGCCAATCGCCCAATGAATGCCTTTGCACCGACCTATATTTCGGGATTCGTGCAAGACAAGTTTGAGTTGGAAGACATCATTTTCAATGTAGGTGTACGTATAGACCGTTTTGATGCCAACCAAAAGGTGTTGAAAGACGGCTACTCGTTGTTTCCTACCTATACTGCCGCCGAGGCCAAAGCCAAGGGCTTTGAAGTGGGTGACAATATCGGAGACGATTGGGTACCTTATATGGACAATGCTAGCAACCCAAGTGCGGTCGTCGGCTTCCGTGACCCGAGTTCTAATATCTGGTACAATGCAGATGGTGTGCCTGCCAGCTCCGCAAGCTTGCGCTCGGGTGGCAAGGTGCAGCCTTACCTGAAAGACGACAAAATCTCGATCAACTCCTTCAAGGATTACACCCCACAAGTGATCGTGATGCCTCGTCTTTCGTTTTCCTTCCCAATTTCTGGTGATGCTGTGTTTTTTGCCCACTACGACGTGCTTGCACAGCGTCCTGGTCAGGCCGGTTCCGAAACTTCCTCACTTTTGGCTGGTCAGATTGCAGATTACTACTACCTGCAAAATTCATCGACGATTACAGTTAGCAACCCGAACCTTCGTCCTGAGCGCACGATCGACTACGAAGTGGGCTTTAAGCAAAAGTTGAATGATTTCATGGCACTTTCAGTATCCGCGTTTTACCGCGAGATGCGTGACCTGCTCCAAATCACCAACTTCACCGATGCTTATCCCACTACCTATTCGACCTATAGCAACATTGACTTTGGCACTGTAAAAGGCTTCACCTTTTCGATGAATATGATCCGCATGCGCAACATTCGCATGACTGCCTCCTATACGTTGCAATTTGCTTCAGGCACAGGTTCTAGCTTTACTTCCAGCAGAAATGCCTTGAATGCTGTGGACGGCTTTACTGCCATCCGTGCATTGCTTCCGCTTGACTTTGATCAGCGTCATCGCTTTGCAGGCAACATTGACTATCGCTTCTATGGCGAAGACAATAAAGGCCCTGGGATTTCCTTGGGAGAAAAAACCTTCTATCCTTTGGCCAATGCCGGGGCAAACTTGACCTTCCAACTTGGCTCAGGTACCCCTTACTCTGTGAACTCGCTCGCCAACGCTGCCGATGTACAGAGTGGTGTGAACCAAAACATCCAGCTTGCAGGCACGCCAAATGGTAGCCGCTTGCCAGGGCAGTTGCGTTTTGACCTTAAATTTGACAAGGATTTCATGCTCGGTGGCAAAGCCAAACTCGACGGCGATGGCAACCAAATGAAGGATGCATCCGGCAACGCGGTACAAAAGAAGCAATATACGTTCAACGTGTATCTCCAAGTCCTCAATGCACTGAATACCAAAAACGTCTTGAACGTGTACAAAACTTCAGGGCTGCCGCAAGACGATGGTTATTTGCGCACTGGTGTTGGTCAGCAAGCTGTGAACGCGGCTATTAGTGGTGATGCCTTCACCTACCTGTACACGTTGAGGATGCAAAACCCCAACAACTACAGCTTGCCACGTCGTATTCGTTTGGGCGTACAGTTTAACTTCTAATCCTAGAGGTGATGAAGATGAAAAAGATGATTGTAAGAACATTTTTGAGCCTAGCCTGCCTCTCGCTGTTTTCAGTGAATGCGCTGATGGCTAAGGAAAACGTAGGACAGAAAAACCGTAGCGGTAAAGCGCTTCGCACGACCGCTAATTGCGCTCCAGCAAGCTCTGCGATCGAATTGGATGTCAATAATGTGCGCTGCTTGTTGTTAAACGGCGGTGACTTTTGGTGGGACTTGGTTGGCAGTGCGCGGTATGAAGTTCCAAAATTACCACGTGACCAAGCTGCTTCAGCGCGTCACTCGTCCTTCGCCGGATCCCTTTGGATTGGCGGTATTGACGAAAGTGGTCAATTGAGGGTGGCTGCACAGACCTACCGCCAAAGCGGTAACGACTTCTGGCCAGGTCCACTCACCGCCAATGGTGCTACAGTGGATGAGGCGACCTGCAACACTTGGGACAAGCATTTTCCGATTACCAAAGTCGAGATCCTGGCTTTCCGTGCAGCCTATCTGAATGCGGTTACCACTGGCGCTCCGCTTGATCTCTCGTTGTATCCCAACGTGAAGTCATGGCCAGCTTTTGGCGAGGATGCAGACGGCAACCGCCTAGCCATGGCCCCTTTCGTGGATATCGACGGCGATCCATATAACTATAACCCCTCAGGTGGTGATTATCCAGACATCGCTCCATGTAATGGTGGTGGTTTTCCTGACCAAGCCATTTGGTGGGTGCTCAACGACAAGGGCGACGTGCACACAGAAACGGGTGGTGAGGCGATTGGTTTGGAAATCCAGATGCTTGCATTTGCATTTGCAACGACCGATCAGATCAATAACATGACCTTTTACAAGTACAAGGTCACCAACAAATCCACCTTGAAGCTCAATGATACCTATATGGGTCAGTGGGTGGACTCAGATGTTGGCAACTCTCAGGATGACTATGTCGGTTGCGACACCGTGCGTGGTCTGGGTTTTGCATACAATGGCCTTGCCATCGACGGTACTGCCAATGGTTACGGTGCAAACCCACCTGCATTTGGCTTGGACTTCTTCCAAGGCCCTTATGGAGATGCTGGTCTGCGCCTCAGAATGAAGCACTTTGTCTATTACGAAAACGACTTTTCCTTGCGCGGCAACCCAGAGGTCGCTACGCACTTCTACGGTTATCTCCGTGGCTTCTGGAAAGATGGTTCACGCATGGTGGACAATGGTAAAAATGGGTATCCTGGTACAGCTCCAGGCCCTGAGACCGACTTCATGTATCCTGGTGATCCAGGATGGTGTGGTGGTGGTGGCAATGGTGGCTGGAATGAATTCAGTGCCCAAAACCAACCATTTGACCGTCGTTTCATGCAATCTGCAGGGCCATTTACCCTGCAACCTGGTGCCGTCAATGATATCGTAGTCGGGGCCGTCTGGGCACGTGGTTACTACAATGACAACAAGGGTTCGGTATGTGAGCTGTTGACCGCAGACGATATCGCACAAAGTCTTTTCGACAACTGCTTCAGGCTGTTGGAAGGCCCCGATGCACCTGAAATGGAAATCGCAGAGTATGATCAGGAGCTTTTGCTGAATTGGAACTATAGCTCTAGCGTGATTTTCAACAACTTCAATGAGAGTTATCTTCAGGCCGATCCTGCCCTCAAAGCAACCGGTGAAGTCGATTCTTTGTTTGCCTTCGAAGGTTACATCATTTACCAATTGGAAAATGCATCGACCTCGGCTACAAACGTGTTTGATACCGACAAGGCGAGAATCGTTGCCCAGTGCGATATCAAGAACAATATCTCGACGATCGTCAATCGTACCTCCACGACGGTAAATGGCCTTTTGGAGCCAGTGATTGTCGATCAGGTGATGGTGCAAGGCAATGACGCAGGGATTTTCCATTCTGTGCGTGCCACAGAAGACCTCTTTGCAAGTGGTGCCGACCGTCGCCTCAAGAACTACACGACCTATTACTATGGTGCGCTGGCTTACGCCTACAATGCAGTACCATCGGGTGGTCGCAAGTTTGTTCAAG
Organism: Bacteroidota bacterium; assembly: GCA_031415375.1. Taxonomy (GTDB): domain Bacteria; phylum Bacteroidota; class Bacteroidia; order J057; family JADKCL01; genus JADKCL01. The sequence goes on from JANORP010000141.1 coordinate 38,913, forward strand.
GCAATCGCTTCTTCCGCAATTGGTCTGCTGTACCTCACAAGATCAACTTTGAAAACTTCGGCACGACCGTCAATTCCGACTATGCAACTGGCATGGAAATCACCCAGATAGCAGGTGTCGGCAACGGTGGTAATTTTGTTGATATCACAGAGACGACCGTCGCTTCTATCTTGGCACAAGACTCCATCGGTTCGATCACCTACCTTCCTGGCAAGGCTCCAATCACAGTGAAAGTGATCGATCCTAAGCTGGTCAAGGCTGGCAATTACAAGGTTGTACTCGTCGGTCATGAGTACCTGCCAGGTACAAATGATAGCATCCGTGGAAGTGTGCTTGGCGACTCAGTGGTGATCATCGACTCGACCTTTGCAGAGTGGAATCTCTATGAGGGCAATCAACTTATCTACCAAAGCACTTATGTTCAGCGCTATATCAAAGAGGTGACAACCAACAATGGTACGATCATCACCGTCGAGAATCGTCCTGAGCTATGGTCGGGGGTAGAGCGTATCATTGTAGATCGTGGGATCTCGATCAGCGTGCTCGATGTCCACGAGGCTGGCGACACGTTGACCAATGGTGTCATTGGTTCCACGATGACGTTTGATGATCCCTTGGCAAAATGGCTCACGGGTGTAGCAGATGACGATGGTTTTGATACCTGGGACTGGATTTTGTCAGGTGACAAGACGACTGACCGTGGCCACTCTGGACAGACTTTCAAATTGAATCGTGTGTTTGACAAAGAGCAGCACTTTGAGGGAATGGTAGGCGGAACCTGGAGTCCTTTCTGCTTGGCAAGACAGTTTGTAAACAACGATGCCAATGGCGACATCCGTGCTGGTGTTGCAGTGAATCCGACCGTCAGCGGTTTGGGATTGGCAGCAAGCGAGGTGATCAATCTGAGTGAAGTGCCCGACGTGGACATTGTGTTCACGAGCGATGTGAGCAAGTGGTCACAGTGCTTGGTGGTAGAAACCAGCCCGGGAAATACCTTGGGCACAGGCGCATGGCCGATGGCTGCTCGTTGGGATTATCCAATTGACGTCGCTGGCAGCACCACCAAAAACACAGGAGCCGACCGTGTCACAGAGCAAGGTAAAAGCTGGTTCCCTGGCTATGCCCTCGACGTAAACAGTGGTCGTCGCCTCAACATGTTCTTTGGCGAGAGCTCATGGGATCTGCTGAACAATGGTGGTGACATGCTTTGGAATCCTACCTCCTCCTTCGGGCCTGGTGGTACCAATGTCGGCGGTCGCCACTTCATCTATGTTACTGATCAGACGTATGATCGTTGCGCTTGGCTCTTCAACTACTTGTCCAACGGGACATTGGCAGGTGCACAGGCATCGCAGCTCTTCCTGCAAATCAATGACCCTACCACCGACATGCGGGAGGCCTACAAGCGCGTTGCTTGGGTTGGTTGCCCGATGCTCGCTAGTGGTTACAGTTTCAAGGATCCAAAATCGATTCCTACCACGGCCAGGGTAAAATTGCGTGTGAATCAGCCATTCCGCTTGCGTAATGGTGACAGTGTGAAGCCGACCTTTACATTTAGCACCGATGCTCTTGCAGCGAGCACGGATGTGAACGCTGTTGCAGTGAAGTCTCTGCTGGACGACGTGCGTGTGGTGCCAAATCCCTACTACGCCTTCAGCACCTATGAGCGCTCACAGTTGCAGACCATTGTGAAGATCACCAACCTCCCCCAAAAGTGTAAGATCAAAATCTTCAACTTGAGTGGTACATTGGTGAGGACCTATGACAAGGATTCCAATGAGCCTGCCCAAAACTGGGACTTGAAAAACTCCAATGGTACTCCTGTGGCTTCTGGTGTGTACATCATCCATATCGACGCTGGCGACTTGGGTGAAACCATCGTGAAACTGTTCGCAGTGATGCCACAAATCGACCTGAATGCGTTCTAACATTCAACTGAAACGAGAGATGAAAAAAATTGTAATAGCTAGTTTGATTCTCTTTTTGGCGAGTGCGCAAGCATTTGCTGGGAATCCTGAACGCGCCGGGCAGGCTGGTGCTACCCAACTGTTGATCAATACTTGGGGACGCTCTAGCGGCTTCAACGGCATCAACATTGGTAGCACAAGCGGCATCGAAAGTGTCATGACTAACCCTGCTGGCTTGGCATTGACACGCCGCACAGAGTTGATTTTTGCGCACACCCGCTACTTGGTAGGTACCGACATCAACATCAACAGCTTTGGGCTATCGCAGTCCCTGAAAAAAGCTGGGGTTTTGGGCTTGTATTTTACCTCGTTTGATCTTGGCAAATTCATTCGCACGACTGAAGCCAATCCTGAAGGCTTGGGTACGTTTAGCCCATCGATGATGAACCTCGGTGTGACCTTTGCCAAGAAGTTTACTGAGCACATCTCCGTCGGTTCCACCATCAAGATGGTCCACGAGTCCATCTCAGACGTGGGATCCAACGGTGTATGCTTTGATGCAGGTGTGCAATACCGCACCAACCTCGGCAAGGACTCCCTGCACAACGACAAGTTGAAGATCGGTATCGTCTTGCGCAACATCGGTTCCACGATGCGCTATGGTGGTGACGGCCTTTCCTTTCGTGCCAATCGTGATCCAAACTTTACCTCGATCGCTTCGCGCCCCTCTTCCAACTTTGAGATGCCGTCGGTCTTGGCCATGGGATTGTCCTATGACTTCTACATGGGTGTTGATCATCGCCTCACGGCTTTGGGTGCCTTTGTTTCCAACTCCTTCACCCGTGACAACATTGGTGTAGGCGTGGAGTATGGCTTCAAGAAATTCTTGATGCTGCGTTACAGCTTCCTCTACGAAAAGAACCTTCTCAACGCGAATCGTACCACTGCCTGGACGGGCCACGGGGTCGGTGCAACTGTGGAGATTCCATTTAAGGCTGGCAAAGATCGTTTCTCAAGTTTTGGATTGGATTACAGCTACCGCTCGACCAATCCATTCAATGGCACCCACGTTTTGGGTGTACGGATCGATCTGTAGTCAGTAAAAAATTGTAGATTTGCATAGTGGGTTGGCGGAAGTCAACCCACTATGTTTTATTTTTGAAACGAACGATTATACAGGAATACTGCGATGGCAGAAAGTCAATTTTTTACACGTGCCAGCTTAGAGAAGTGGCGGATCGAACTCAATGAGATGAAGACAAACGGCAGGAAGAAAATTTCTGCCGCGATTGCCGAAGCTCGTGAGAAAGGCGACTTGAAAGAGAATGCCGAATACGATGCTGCAAAGCATGCTCAAGGCTTGTTGGAGGCAGAGATCTCCAAGCTAGAAACGATCATTGCCAATGCCAAGATCATTGACGAGAGTCAGCTGGATACTTCCAAAGCGCTAATCCTGAGTACAGTGACCTTGCGCAATACCAAGACTGGCGTGGAGCTGCGTTACAAATTGGTATCCCCTAAGGAGGCCGATATGAGGGGCGGAAGGATTTCAGTAGAATCTCCAGTCGGGAAAGGATTGCTCGGGAAATCGGTTGGCGATATCTCAGAGGTCGTCGTGCCTGCAGGCAAGATTGAGTTTGAAATCTTGGAGATCACCTACGAATAGAGATGGCTAGCATTTTTACAAGGATCGTTCAAGGAGAGATTCCCGCCCATCGCATCGCGGAGACCGAGGCGTTTTTGGCATTTCTCGACATCACTCCCTTGCGTGAGGGCCATGTACTCGTGATTCCCAAAAAGGAGGTCGATTACCTTTTTGATCTCGACGAGGATACCTATGTTGGGCTGCAGTTGTTTGCGAAGATCGTTGCTGAGGCGATCAAAAAGGCGATTCCCTGCAAAAAAGTAGGCGTCGCTGTAATCGGGCTCGAAGTGCCGCATGCCCACATTCACCTTGTGCCCATGGATGGCATCACCGACCTAGATTTCCAAAAAGAAAGACTCAAGCCCTCCCAGGCTGAATTGGCGGAAACGGCACTGAACATCAGGAAATTCATTCCGGGCTATTGAGCATGAGCGGGATTGTCATGTGGCAACTCCCCCTGTGTAATAGATTATGCCTATCGGGAAGTTGACCCGTAGCCAAATTGCGTGTCATTGGTAGTGACCACAAATAGGATTTGCCTTTTGATCGAATGACAATCCCACATGGTCATCCCGAGTGACCACAAATAGGATTTGCCTTTTGATCGAATGACAAACCCACTTGGTCATCGCGAGCGTAGCGCAGCGGAGCCGAGGGATCTTGAGCACAGATACACCCCCTGCCCAGCAGCAACACTATCCCTTCACAACGAATTTATTCGATTTTTCAACTTGCTGATTATCTGAACAATACATCACTTGTCATTGGTAGCGTAGCCGCTGTGTCCCGCACAACGTGCGGGGAGGGATCTTGAGCACAGATACACTCCCTGCCCAGCAGCAACACGATCCCTTCACAACGAATTTATTCAATTTTGCAACTTACTGATTATCTGAACAATACATCACTTGTCATTGGTCCCGAAGTCTTTGGGTATTTGCAAGGCTCCGAAGGAGCGCAGCAAATATCCAAAGACGCAGCGGAGAAATCTGGCGCCTCACAATACACCTCTACCTAATCGTGTTGCTGATGAGCCATTCTTGACCACTTACCTTGTCCGCATTGTGGCCCAAAACTGAGGTAAATTAGGCTCGGCACATCCAAATTGGCTGTGATCGCTCACTTAGTGCGCTTGGGGTTGGCGGCGACAAAGGATTCCCAACTCCCTGATTTTTTCTTACTGGTCTTAGTTCCGCCGAGCGTTTTGTCTGTTTTTGCGGCGATGATGGTATTGCCTTGCAGGTAATGGCAGACGGCGACGGCGATGCCATCTGATGCATCGAGCGGAAAGTGCTCATGGTCATATTTGAACTTGAGCAGCACCTCAATCATCGCATTCACCTGCTCTTTGCTAGCATTGCCATTGCCGGTGATGGCCATTTTTACTTTTTTGGGCGCGTATTCAACGATAGGGACCTCTCGTTGCAGTGCTGCTGCCATGGCAACCCCTTGCGCACGGCCGAGTTTGAGCATCGACTGCACGTTTTTTCCATAAAAGGGTGCCTCGATCGCCAATTCGTCGGGCATAAATTCATCTAGCAAGCTGATCGTGCGTTCAAAAATGCGTTTGAGCTTGAGCGGATGGTCATCGACGATCTTTCTCAGGTCGATGATGCCATAGGTCATGAGTGTCATCTTGTTGCCTACGCCACGTAAAATGCCATATCCCGTGATCGCTGTCCCCGGGTCGATGCCCAGGATGATCCGTTCACGGGGTTCTTTTTCTGCCATAGGCATAAAATTAGGCAGAAGAGCCTTAATTTAGGCAGCGCTTAGGCTTTTTTTGTTCACACAACCACTCGCGTTATGAAGCTGAAATTTTGGGGTGCCGCTCGCACTGTTACTGGTAGCATGCACCTATTGCAGCTCGACAATGGCAAAAAGGTTCTTTTGGACTGTGGCCTCTACCAAGGCTCAGAAGGTTTTGCCGACGAATACAACCGCACATTCCCCTGCCCGCCCTCTGAATTGGATTTCGTAATCCTCTCTCATGCCCACATTGACCACTGCGGCAACTTGCCACAGCTTGTCAAAGAGGGCTTCAAAGGCAGCATCTTTTGCACCCATGCCACCTATGATCTCTGCGCGATCTTGCTGCGCGATAGCGCCGGCATTCAAGAAAGTGATGCCAAGTATGAAAACAAATGGCGGCGCAAAAAAGGCAAGGCGCTGATCGAACCCCTTTATACAGAGGAAGATGTCATGCCAGCCTTGTCGGCATTTGTGACGCTAAGCTATGATCGCTGGCACAAGGTCAATGATGATATCGAAGTGCTATTCAAGGACGCTGGGCACATGCTCGGCAGTGCAAGCGTGAGCCTGCGCATCCAAGAGGGCGAGCGCATGGTCACCATTGGGTTCACAGGTGACATCGGGCGCCCCGGCAGCCCTATTTTGCGCGATGCGCAGCCCATGCCACAGAGCGACTTTGTGCTCAGTGAGTGCACATACGGTGGCACGCTCCATGAGTCCATGGTCGATGGCACCGAGCATTTCCTAGAGATCATCACCGAAGCCTGTGTGCGTCGCAAGGGCAAGCTCATCATTCCAGCGTTCAGCGTAGGTCGCACACAAAATATTGTCTATACCCTCGACCAGCTTCAAAACGAGGGCAGGCTCCCCAAGATTCCTGTCTATGTCGATAGCCCATTGGCGGTGAATGCCTCTGAAATTTTCCAGGCGCACCCAGAGTGTTACGACGAGGAACTCTCGGCCTACCTCGAGCATGACCCTAACCCCTTTGGTTTCAATGGCCTCCATTACATTCGTGAAACAGAAGACTCCAAGCGCCTCAATACACAAGCAGGGCCTTTTATCGTCATTGCCTCCTCTGGGATGATGTCTGCAGGCCGCATCTTGCACCATCTCAAGAATGGCGTAGAAGACGAGCGCAACACGATCCTCGTGACGGGCTACTGCGCCGAGGGCACGATCGGTGAGCGCCTTGTCAATGGGGCCTCCACGGTACACATCCATGGCGAAAATTACCAGGTGCGTGCCAAGGTCGAGCGACTCAATGGCTACAGCGGCCATGCAGATCAGCATGAACTGGGAGACTTTGTGCAGGCAAGTTTTGACCCTGACAAGACCAAAATGATCTGTTTGGTGCATGGAGAGGCCGATCGCGCTGCCAAGTTTCAGACCTACCTCGCCGAGCAGGGTTATACCAATGTCGTCGTACCCGAGCGTGGGGACATCATCTCTTTGTAGGCACCGTGAGTCGGAAACAATGGTTGCTGGCTTTTAGAATCCTCGTCACCTTGCTGGCGGTGGCCTATGTCATCTGGAAAATGACTGCCAAATGGGATGCTTTCCTGGCCATGTTTGCACGGCCATGGACGGCTATGCAATGGACTTTGCTGGTCTTTTCGACCTTGTTGATGCCACTCAATTATGCGCTTGAATCCCAAAAATGGCGGCTCATGGTGCGGCCATTTTATCCCGACCTGCGCTTGGTGCCCGCGACGATCGCCGTCTTTGCTGGCATGGCAGCAGGCATCTTTACCCCAAACCGCATCGGTGAATATGCGGGTCGCATTTTGTTTTTGAAGGAGGGAAAGCGCATTGAGGCCATCATCGCGACGTTTGTCGATCGCTTATGCCAGCTCTTCGTGACGCTCATAGGTGGGTTGCTGGCACTGGGCGCCTTGTTTCTGCTTGCAGACCGTGCATTGCCCACAAAAATCTTGAGCGACCCGATCTCGCAAGGCATTTTTATCTTCTTGAGCATCGTGTTGGGGACGCTTGCGCTGTTGCTCATGCTGGCTCCCAAACGGTTTGCGGCAATGATTCCCAGTAAATGGAACAAGGCGACCTGGGTGCGCAAGACGCGATTTGCCCTGCAAAACCTGGAATTTTGGCTTGTCGTGCAGGTCTTGGGGCTTGCGGTATTGCGGTATTTTGTCTTCTCCAGCCAATATGTTCTGCTCATGTATGCATTTCAGTATGAGGGAAATTGGGCGGAGGCTTATGCCATGGTTGCGCTCATATTCCTCGGGAAATCGGTGCTGCCCGTGATGGGCGTCTTTGAGTTGGGGGTGCGGGAATCGGTGGCGCTGCTGGTGATGACCGCATTTGGAGTGGCTGCAACGACGGCGCTAGGGAGTACCTTGATGCTGTATTTGGTCAATATCCTGCTGCCTACACTTTTAGGGGTCATCGCGATGCAACGCATCAAGGTTTATGCTTGAGCTTGTGTAAATTGGCGGCGGATGCTACTCTGGCCTGCCATGATCTTCTCTGGGCTCATGCTCTTTTACGTCGGCTATTTGCTGCGCAGTGCCTACTATTGGGGCAAGGTGGCTCCGCATCTATCAACGGAAGGCGCAGACCTGGCCACGGTCACTGTGATTGTGCCCGCCCGCAACGAGGCCGCGAACATCGCAGCCTGTGTAAAGGCGATCCTGGCGCAAAACTATCCTCAGGATCGCTTGGAATTGATCGTCGTGAACGATCACAGTGAGGATGATACGGTCGCCCAAGCTCAGCTTGCGGCCGACGATGCGCCCAATTTCAGACTCATCGACTTGGAGGCCCAACTCGGCGCGGCCTATAAAAAGGCCGCAGTGGCCCGTGGAATTGCTGCGGCGACGGGCGCGCTCATCGTCACGACCGATGCCGACTGCTGTATGGAAGCCGACTGGCTGCGCAGCATGGTCGCGCAATTTGATGCCGAGACTGCCTTGGTCTCGGGGCCGGTGGCATTGGAAAGCACTACACTGTTTGGGCAGTTTCAAGTCTTGGAATTCATGGGGTTGATCGCCGTGGGGGCTGCTGGCATCGCCGCTGGGCAGCCCACGATGTGCAACGGCGCCAATCTCGCATACCGCAAGTCGGTGTTTGAAGAGGTGGGCGGCTTCTCGGGCATCGACCACATCGCCTCGGGCGACGATGAATTGTTGATGCACAAGATTGCGGCATTGGGCAAGTACCGCATTCGTTTTGCGCAATTGCGTGCTGCCATCGTGCAGACGCATGCCCAGGAGACCTGGGCTGCCTTCAAGCAGCAAAGGATACGCTGGGTGAGCAAAAGCACGCATTACAAGCGCGCGCGCATCACATCGACCTTGGTGCTGTCTTACCTCGCCATGGTGGGTTTCCCGCTGCTGCTGATCGGCGGATGCTGGGATGCACGCTTGTGGGGCCTCGTGGGGCTGCACTTGCTGCTCAAGATGCTGGCCGAGTTTGCGGTCTTGTTCCCGGCTGCTGTTTTTTTTAATAAATTGCGCCTGTTGTGGTGGCTGCCACTGGAGCAGATCGCGCATATCGTTTATGTCCTATGGGTCGGCATCGCTGGCAATCGCAAATCTTATGAGTGGAAAGGCAGAAATGTACAATGATTGAACTCAACGCGCTCCAAACACAGATCCTTCTTTCGCTCACATTTCCTGAGCCGTTTGACACACTGGTGGAGGAGATCAAGGCGACGCAACCTGTGATTGCCGCCGAGCTCAAGGAGCTGATCGTGCTCGGTTTGGTACAGGTGATGCAGGAGGATGAGCGTGGGCGCTACAAGTCGAGCATCTTTTACGACAGCGACAATATGCGCGCCTTTCAATATCAGATTTCGACCAAGGGACTCATGTACCGCGCGGGCTAGCATGAAGGAAAAGGGGCATAGCCCAGCCCGATTGGCCTGGATGCGCTTCAGGCGCAACATTCCCGCCATGTGTGGCCTTGCATGGCTTTTGTGTTGTGCATTGGTGGCGCTATTCCCCTATCCACTCATGCCCGACGATACCCACAATGGCAATTTCCAAATCAATGCGCTTACCAAGCAACCACCGTTTACGCATTATACATTGATCTTGCAAACCAATCGCGTGCAGCAACCCGCGCCTGGCTTCATGGGTTACCTGCTCGGCGGTCGGCCCGACAACTACACGCCGATCGCCGTGCAAGACCTCGATCATATCGAGATCAGGCAAGACACGCTGCGCTATCTGGATCGCTTGGGGCGGCAGCAGCAGGCTTGGTTGCCAGAGATGATGTATGCCCTCGATAAAAATTGCACGCAAGCCTTGCAATGGAAGCTCGCAACTGGCAAGCCCTACCATTGGCAAGCCGATCGATTGACGTTTGTCGATCTCCAAGGGCAGTTGCAACAGGTGGATGCAGGCGGTCTGGACGAGCGTTTTCGCAGCGATCAGATCATTGATGGGCAGTTTCTTTGTGGGTCGGATGCCTCTGGGCGCGATGTCTTGAGCAGGTTGATTTTGGGCACGCGCGTGAGCCTGGGCATCGGGCTCATGGCTGTGCTGGTGAGCCTGTTGCTCGGCGTGACATTGGGGGCTTTGGCAGGTTTTTTCAGAGGATGGGTCGATCAGGTGATCATGTGGTTTGTGAGCGTGGTCTGGTCGATCCCGACCCTGTTGCTAGCGATCGCGTTGGCATTTGTACTGGGCAAGGGCACTTGGCAGCTATTTGTGGTGATCGGTATCAGCTCTTGGGTAGAGGTGGCGCGTCTGGTGCGTGGGCAAATTTTCTCCCTGCGGGAGCAGCAGTTTGTCGAGGCTACACGGGCGCTCGGCTACCGCTGGCCACGGGTGATCCTGCGCCATATTCTCCCCAATATTTTGAGTCCGCTCATCATCGTCGCCGCCGCCAATTTTGCCTCGGCGATCTTGATGGAAGCGGGATTGAGCTTCCTGGGCGTGGGTGTGCAGCCCCCCGTGCCCTCGTGGGGCTCCATGATCAAGGACGGTTATGCCCAGATCGTTTTTGACAGCGGCATTTGGTTGGCGATTTTCCCAGGATTGGCAATGATCTTGGTAGTGATTTCATTAAATTTGGTCGGTTTTGGATTGCGAGACGCGCTAGATCCTCGCCACCAACGATAAAAGATGCGGAGACAGGCTTACAACACCAATGATCCAGAGCTGCTGCTGCGTTTGAAGCGGCAGGAGGCAGATGCTTTGCGGGACGTGCTGCGCTCGATCAACCAAGCCCATCTGCGGCCTGAGCATATCTTCAAAGTGGCTCGCAACACGCTGCTCGCGCAGTGTGAGGTCCACAAGATGAAGTTTGTCTATCGCAATGAGGAGGGCTACCACGTCGGTTTGCGCCATGGATTCCCGATCATGCCGCCCGAGGCGATCCAGGAATTACCCATTCACCTGGACCCACTCCAAGTCGATCCCGTGCTACACCCTGTGTTGCACGGCATGGGGGTGGAGTATATTGTCCCTGTGAATTACCGCAACCAAGTCGCCGCTTGGTTTCTGGTCGCGGAGTTTGCCGAGAGCGATGCCGAGCGTGAAAATGACCTCATATTCATCGAGATCATCGGCAATGTCGTGTCGGCAGCCCTGGAAAACCGCAGTTTGATCGAAGACATCGTGCAGCAAGAAAGCCTGCGCCGTGAGTTGGAGGTCGCGGGGCGCATCCAAAAGCAATTGTTGCCCACCGATTTCAGTGCGATCGAGACCGCGCAGGTCTATGCCGAAAACCATGCCCACCACCACATCGGAGGGGACTTCTACGACGTGATTTCGCGGGGGGAGAAGGGCTTTTTTCTTTGTATCGCCGACGTGGCTGGCAAGGGCATCGGTGCCGCGTTGCTCATGGCCAACCTGCAAGCCAATCTGCGCGCTTTGATCCTGAGCGAAAATGACCTCCAGTCTGTCGTGGAAAAGTTGCACAAGATCTTGTACAACATCACGCACGGGGAGCAATTTGTGACGTTTTTCATCGCCCATGTGCGCCCGCCCGAGCAGGAGATCGACTACATCAACGCTGGGCACAACCCGCCCTTGCTCATGCGCAACGGGCGCTTGCAGGAATTTGATATCGGCACCATACCCTTGGGCATCATCGATTTGCCGGGGATCGAGGAGGCGACCGTCAAGTATGAAGCAGGCGACACCCTCTTCATGTACACCGACGGCCTCATGGAGCAGCACAACAAGGCCGATAAGATGCTGGGCGAGCACCGCATCCACTTTACCCTTGCTGAGTACCCCGACCGCAACGTGAAGGAAATCGTCGCAGCAATGCGCGCCATGTACGATGACTTTTGTCAAGGTGCCGAGCAAGAAGACGATGTCACCTTGCTCGCGGTGAGATTCTGAGGCGCAGATCGGTACAGGCTGCTCCCCAATGGCGCTTTTCATTACCCGTTTCAAGCTTTCAGTTGCTTTTCGTCACCAACGGCGACAAATATTTCCTATATTTGCGCCCCTAAATAGATGCTTCGGAAATGAAATTGTTCGATCCTCATTCACCTGTTAGCTTGACACCACTCGGTCAGGCACTCGCCAGCAAAGTCCAATCCAAACAAGCCATCATCGGTATCATCGGTCTGGGATATGTGGGCCTGCCGATCGGGTTGGAATTTGCGAAACGGGATTTTAACGTATTGGGATTTGATGTGTCCACCCAAAAGGTGGATATGCTCAATGCTGGCGAAAACTACAACGAGGACATCGCAGATGCCGACATCGTCGCCGTTTCCCAAAATGGCCGCCTCAAAGCCACCACCGATTTCAAGCGTCTGAGCGAGGTCGATGTCATCTTCATCGCGGTGCCTACGCCCTTCAACGACAACAAGGATCCCGACTTGAGCTTTATCGAGCGTGCCTCGGAAAAGGTAGCCGAAGCCCTGCAAAGCGGCCAATTGGTGATCCTGAAAAGCACAACCTTCCCTGGCACGACAGAGGACTATATGGTGCCCATCTTGGAGCGCAGCGGCCTCAAGACAGGCACTGATTTTTTTGTGGCCTTTAGTCCAGAGCGCGTCGATCCCGGCAACAAGACCTACCACACTGGCAACACGCCGATCGTGGTCGGTGGCATCGGTGCCGAGAGCACCTACCTCGCCTCCTTGGTGAATGCCGCCATCATCGAAAAGGTCTATATGGTGACCAACCCCAAGATCGCCGAGCTGGAAAAACTGTTGGAAAACATTTTTCGTTCCGTGAACATTGCCTTGGTCAATGAGCTTGCCCTCCTGTGTGAGCGCATGGAAGGCATCGATGTCTGGGAAGTGATCGAGGCTGCCGCGACCAAGCCATTTGGATACATGAAATTTATGCCAGGGCCTGGCATCGGCGGGCACTGCATTCCGATCGATCCCTACTACCTCTCTTGGCTGGCACGCGCCTACGACTTTGAGACGCGTTTCATCACGCTCAGCGCCAATACCAACGAGAGCATGCCCTCCCATGTCGCCAACAAGGTGATCCACATCATCGCCAAGCAGCCGATTTCATTGGCGGATGCGCGGGTGCTGGTGATCGGGGCGACCTTTAAAAAGAATGTGAAAGACATGCGTCACTCCCCAGCCGAGCCGATCATTCGGCTACTGGAAGTCGCCGGCGTAGGCCATATAGACGTGACCGATCCATGGGTGCCCGAATATGAGGCCCATGGTCGCACCTTCACCTGCCTGGAAATGACGCCTGAGATGCTCAAAACCTATCATTGCGCCGTGATCGTCACCGACCACGACGCCTTTGATCCCCAGATGATCGTGGCACATAGCAACTATGTCGTGGACACCCGCAACATGCTCAAAGATGTGTCGGTCGGCCGCGAGAAAATCGTGCTGCTGGGCAGTACGCTCTAGGAACGATAGCTTGGAATGCACAAGCGTGCGGCTTTGGGGAGACCCAGTGCCGCACGCTTTTTTTGTGGCGGGCGTGAATCCAAATTGACAAGGGTAGGTGCTGGCGTAGCATCGGGATGGGCGGGGGCAGAAATTTGTCTGCATTGCCCCCGGAAACACAAATGATTTTGGGCACAATTGCGGTTTTCGATACACAGGCGCAACCTATCGTTGCCGCCTCAAAAAATCTCGCGCCGATGTTTTTTCTTACTGATAAAATTGCTAACCTTTGTAATACAATTGATTGACAAGCAGGAGAAATGAAAGAATTGAGGCTTTTCAAGGGCAAGAATAAGCGGAAGTTTTCTGCTGTTTTCTGCGTTTGAAATCATCGCCATCGAGTTCTGCTGTTTTTTGATGGGTTGGATCGGGTAGTGGTCGCTTGCTGCCGCTGAAAATTTTTGGATTTTGATCCTCAATGTTGAACAAAACTGCCTAGCACTAAGGAAATGAAAACAATGCTGTCCAAATGTCTCGTGGGATTCCTGCTGACGCTGAGCTCGATGATTGCAGCCCAGGCTCAATCGGTCACGGTGATCCAACCCAATGGGGGTGAGGTGCTGTATGCCTGCCAAACCTATGCGATCACTTGGTCGCAGACGGGTGTACCGAGCAATTATTGGAACATTGACTATTCGGTGGATGGCGGTACGATTTGGGCGTCTGTGACGAGCAATTACCTTGCGACCAATGGACAATTTGTGTGGACAGTGCCGAATGTGCAAAGCACGACCTGCAGGGTGAGGATTACGGATTCCAACCTCGGCACGACGACCGACGTGAGCAATGCCCTGTTCACGATCAATATTCCTGTGACGGTGACTAGCCCCAATGGCGGGGAGATTTGGCAAGGTCTCACGGTGCGGAACATTACTTGGAATGCCGCAGGGACATCGAATTATTATAATATAGCCTACTCCACGAATGGCGGCACCAATTGGACTGATATTGCACTCAACCATTACAATATCAGTGGATCCTATGCTTGGACGGTTCCTAACATCCCTGCCGCAAACTGTCTGGTGCGGGTGATGGATTATACACAGAATTGCATGCAGGATGTGAGCAATGCTGTTTTTACGATCTCCCCCGCCCAGCCGATCCTGACCAGCCCGAATGGTGGCGAAACCATGGCCTATCCTTGCGCCTACAACATTACATGGGATTTGCTCACGTTCTATTCAGCGGTGAAACTTGAATATAGCCTGAACAATGGTGGCTTGTGGACGCAGATTGTAGCGACCACCCCGAATTCAGGGACCTACGCGTGGAATCCCCCCAACTCGGTATCGACGACGTGCTTGGTAAGGGCAAGCAACGTTGCCAACGCGAGTGTCAGCGATGTGAGCAATGCGGTCTTTACGATTCGCGCACCCTATACCTTGCTGGCCCCCAATGGCGGGGATACGCTACGTGGATGCGCGACCTATCCGATCTCCTTTGTCAAGCCCAATGGATGCTTGAGTTCGC